>JAYEIR010000099.1:0-17701 GCA_034660135.1 Thermodesulfobacteriota bacterium | reverse complement strand
AACCTCACCTACAGCAATTTCTTTCCACCCACACATTTTAACGGGAAATTAGGCGCGTCGTGGGCAAAAGAGATAGAAAAACGTACCGACGGAAGGGTAAAGATTACGTATTTTCCTGGTGGATCACTCCTGAAAGGCTCAGCCATCTGTGACGGGGTTATCAAAGGCGTTACAGACATAGGCATGTCCTGTTTTGCATATACCCGCGGCAGGTTCCCTGCAATGGAAGCCCTTGATCTTCCCCTGGGTTATACCAGCGGCTATGCAGCAACCATGACGGCTAACGACTTTTACAAGAAGTTCGAGCCAAAAGAACTTGAGCAGGTAAAGATTCTCTATATCCATGCGCATGGTCCAGGACTGCTTCATACAAAGACGGCGGTCACCTGTCTCGAGGACATGAAAGGCAAGAAGATTCGTGCGACCGGCTTCAGCGCCAAGGTGGTAGGCAACTTGGGCGGCGCGGCTGTCGGGATGCCACAGGGCGGCACATATGAAGCCCTTCAGAAGGGTGTAGTAGAAGGCACATTCAGCCCGACTGAAGTCCTGAAAGGATGGAAACAGGGCGAGGTGATCAAATCCACCACAGAGTGCTTCAGCGTTGGCTATACAACTGCCATGTATGTCGCCATGAACCCAAAGAAATGGAATTCACTGCCTGAGGACATTAAGAAGATCTTTAACGATGTGGACAAGGAATGGATCCCAAAACATGCTGCCGGATGGGACAAGGCCGATGCTGCCGGCCGGGAATTCAGTATCAGTCTTGGCAACAAGTTTGTCCCTCTGTCTGAAGAGGAAAGTGCCAGATGGACTGCGGCGGTGCAACCGGTTATTGACAACTATATCAAAGACAAAGAAGCCAAGGGGCTGCCTGCAAAGGAGTATGTAGAATTCCTCAAAGAAACCATCAAAAAGTACAGCAAATAGCAGAAACCTTGTAACAAACAGGGGTTGTCAGATTTTATCACAGTCTGCGCAACCCCTTACTAATCTTAAAAAAGAGGCGGTGATATAATGGGCTCCGGTACAACACAGGTTCGGCGATTAGCTGACTTTCTAAACTATATCGCAGGCTGGTGCTTGATCGCTATGACATTTCTCACATGCGCCGATGTAATACTGCGTATCTTCAGATACCCCATCCTTGGCACATATGAAATGATAGGTTTCCTGGGGGCGGCAACAGCGTCCTTTGCTATGGCCCACACTACAATAAAACGGGGGCATGTAGCAGTAGAGGTGGTGACAACACAGCTCTCGCCAAAGGTTCAGTCGGTAATCTATCTCATAACCAACGTGCTGAGCATAGTGGTATTTGCTTTGTTAGCATATGAGTGCTGGCGCTTTGGAAATGATCTGCGAGTCAACAACGAAGTGTCTTTGACCCTGCAGATCCCCTTTTACCCTGTTCTTTATGGCATGTCTGTTTCCGCCATGACAGTATGCCTTGTACTTATAGCTGATTCCTTCGAAGTTTTGGTTGGGGGGAAAAAGCCGTGGTTCCAATGGGATTAACAACTTTCATTTATCAGACATATTAACTTTAAGTGCGTAAGGAGAAATTGGTATGGAGCCAACAACAGTAGGCTTGATCGGATTGGCTATTCTGGTTATTGTCCTTTTTTCTCGTATGCCTGTGGGGTTTGTTATGGCCCTCCTGGGAGTTGTCGGGTTCAGCTATGTTGTCACCTTTGACGGCGGCCTGAGGATGCTGGCCAAAGATTTTTTCGGCGTGTTTGGTTCTTACAGCTTGACTGTTGTTCCACTCTTCATACTCATGGGGCAGGTAACATTTCATGCCGGGATAAGCAGCCGTCTCTTTGATACTGCATATAAGTTCATCGGGCATTGGCCGGGTGGTCTGGCCATGGCTACTGTCGTGGCATGTGCCGGTTTCGCCGCCATCTGCGGCTCCACCAACGCGGCCGCCGCCACCATGGCCACAGTGACTCTACCGGAGATGAAGAGATACAAATATAGTGATGTACTGGCTACTGGTACGGTTGCTGCCGGCGGCAGTTTGGGAGTTCTTATTCCCCCGAGCGTGATCTTTATTATCTATGGGATCATGACCGAGCAGTCTATAGGCAGGCTTTTCATCGCAGGTATTGTCCCTGGTCTATTGCTGACCATTCTTTTCGGACTTGCTATACTTATCTGGGTGAAAATGAACCCTGAAATAGCTCCTCGTGGTCTCAAGACTACATTAAAAGAAAAGATTTACTCTCTCAAAGGAGTCTTTGACACACTTATACTGTTTGTGCTCGTTATGGGAGGACTTTTCGCCGGCTTTTTTACACCTACCGAGGCAGGAGCAGTTGGAGCCGGTGGAGCCATTCTGCTGGGTTTTATACGCAGGCGTCTTACCTGGAAGTCATTCATGCAGTCAGCAATTGAAAGCACCAGGATTTCATGTATGGTGCTGGTGATTGTTGCCGGCGCCTCCATGTTCGGCCACTTTCTTGCCATAACCAGGATCCCTTATGCTCTGGCCACCTGGGTCAGCGAACTGGCAATGCCCCACTGGGCAATCATGGCGTTTATCATCTTTATATATCTCGTTGGTGGTGCATTTATTGACGCGCTGGCCTTGATCCTGCTTACAATCTCCATATTCTACCCGGTTGTTACCAACATGGGGTATGATCCAATCTGGTTCGGCGTGATTATCGTACTGGTCACACAGATGGGAGTCATTACACCGCCTGTTGGGGTCAATGTCTATGTGGTAAGCGGGGTGGCCAAGGATGTTCCCCTTATGGCCATATTCAAAGGGGCGGTTCCTTTTCTTATTGCATTGATAATTTGTGCCCTTTTACTGATACCCTTTCCCCAGATCGCCCTGTTTTTGCCCAATCTTATGTAACAATCATTGCAGCTTTCCTGTCGGTTCAGTCTGAGCGAAACATACCTCAGACTGGACCGGTTTCTTGATATACTAATCTTCATTGCAGTTCAAAGGTCCGCAAGCTTGTCCGTATCAAGAAGAACAGATACGTCACCATTCTCCATAATCCCAACACCGGCAAAAATCCCGGCCTTTGCCAGTAGTTCTCCAGCAGGCATGACCATAAGCTGGTTGTTGCCAATAATATTGTCCACTATCAGTTTTTTCCCATCCCTTTTTTTGTCTCCGCTTTTCTCTTCAGGCCCTTTGAGTTTCAGAACATGATAAAACTTCCCCCCATTGTTCTTAACACCAAACAAGCCCCGTAGATCGCAGAAGTCATTCATATCCATCTGTGAAACATCTTCCATCCTGTCAATATTTTGAATATTTAAAGTTGGAATAGAAAGGATATATTTGCCTATCTTGAAGGTTACAGTATAGATAACTGAAAGCGATAACGGTATTTTTATGGCAAATTCAGTTCCCTTTGAGGCACTTGAGGAGATGATCAAAGAACCCCCTAAATGGTCAATGGCCCGGGAAACCACTTTCATCCCTATGCCCCGGCCGGCCATGTCTGTGGCTTCTGATACGGATGAGAAATCCGTGCTGAGTATGGTGTTAAAAAAATCCTCCGCAGACATCCTGTTTATGTCTTCGTCTGTCCCGGCTTTTTTTTCCTTCAGGTATTTTATAATGGCCGGTCTGCTGATACCACGACCATCATCACTTATTTTGATAAGGAGATTATTGCCTTCACTCGCAGCCTCCAATCTGATTATTCCTTGAGCATTTTTTCCTCGTTCGACACGTTCATCCTGCGTCTCGATTCCATGAATAATGCAATTTCTAAGGAGATGCACAAAGGGCTCTCTTAAACTCTCCAACAGTCCTATGTCCGCCTGAACCTCACCACCCAGGACATCAAATTGCACATCCTTATTGTGTTCTCTCGCCAGGCTTCTGATAGTCTTTACGAACAGACCAGCA
Source organism: Thermodesulfobacteriota bacterium (assembly GCA_034660135.1). Taxonomy (GTDB): domain Bacteria; phylum Desulfobacterota; class DSM-4660; order Desulfatiglandales; family Desulfatiglandaceae; genus JAYEIR01. Next base: position 13,818 of record JAYEIR010000099.1, on the reverse strand, counting down.
AAATCGTCCACTGACATAAGTCGTAATTGGGCCAAACGAAAGTAAAGACCTTTTAACATGGATGTATAATGATCAATATAGTTTCGCAGACCCAAGGATATTTCTTCATCCGAAAACGGAGGAAAATTCTTCTCAAGGAGCATTATTTCCTGTGAAAGTCCGAGGAGTTCCTCGATCAGAGAGTAGTTCACCCTTACATGATTGATCTTTTCGGGCTTACTGATGGCTGAAGTGTGTAACGGCTTTTCAGATTTTGGCCCATTTTTTGACGCCCTGACGTCATGCTTGAATCTTGAACTAAGCCTTTCATACCATGCCTGAATTTCAAGAGAGTCGATGTCACCTTTTCTTGCGATTAGACGGCCAAGCAATTCCATACCATCAAAAAGCAACCGAACTGCATTGGGCGTAGCCTTTGCAGTGCCCTGCTGAAATTCTTTACACCAGCTTTCCATGGAATGGCTGAGTTTGCTGATCTTGTCTAAGCTGAGAGAAACAGCCATTCCCTTGATGGAATGAATTTTACCGTGAATTTCGCTCCATAAATCACGGTTGGCCAAATCTTTTTCCACCCTTGCCAAAAGATCGTCTAATACAACAAGATACTTTTCTGACTCCTGGGCGAAAATTTTTTCATACTTTTCAAGATCCATTGAAAATCTCGGACACCTTTTTCAAGATATCATCAGGCATGATTACCTGTATGGTATAATCTGCATAATGATAAACAGACTGTGTCTTGTCATATTTCTTAATGCTTATCATACCGATTATTTTATCAGGGACCAGGGCAAGTTTTTTGCCGGCCCACTTCAGCAGAATAATTCGAGGATTTTCATTTTGTACTGCCTGCTGTTGTCCAAGCAGATCTCCGACATGGATAACATCAAACAGATCTCCCCTGGAGTACATCAACCCCATGTAACAGGAGCTTTGAAGAGGAACAGGTGTTATCTCGCCGTCATCCACCACACGGTGAACATACCGGGCCTCGATTCCGAGGTATTGTCCTGCAGCCTGAAAGCAAAGGAACTCCATTCTATTTGTCACGAAGCCTGAAATGTTGCTGGGTTTTTATCATCTTCGCCGAAAGCATGTTCAAAGACCTCATGTTATCAACGAGCTTCTTCATATCCTCTTTTTGATCTTTGGTTGCAACACTGGTCTTCTTTGTGGCCAGGAAATTATCATGAGCAAGTCCTGAAAGCTCCTGAAAATGCGTAAGAAGACCACTTATCTCTCCTACCTGTTTACTTGTTACTTGCTCCATCTCCCGGACTTCATTAGAGATCTCTTTAACTCCAAAAAGCATCTCTCCAAAGGTATCAACTATGCCATTAATTATTTGACGCCCCTTATTGATCCCTTCCTGGCTCTTGCTCAACGACTCCAATACCTCTCTATTGTCTTCAAGGATGCCGACCACAATCTTCTCTATCTTCTGTGATGAGTGCTTGGAGTTTTCCGCCATGCTCCTTATTTCATTTGCAACCAGGGCAAAGCCTTTACCCTGTTCACCTGCCCTTGTGGCTTCAATTGAGGCATTAAGGGATAGGAGATCGGTCTTCTGGGCAATTTCATCAATTACCTGTATGACCATTTTGATCTTGTCCACTTTGTTGGCCAGCCGGTATATGGGTTGGGTATATTCAACCATCTGTTTGAGTACTTCTTCGAGGTGATTCAGTGTCTCACGAGCGTTGATTTCCCCCATTTCGGTCTTATGCCGCGCCTCGTTGATCTTGGACACGGTATCTGCCGATTGTCTGACCATTTCATCCATTTCTTTTAATCCATTATCCAGCCTGAGGGATGTCTTTTGCAAAATAACCGTCTGTTCCTGCGAGCTACTTGCAATGGACTTGGTCGACCTGTCTATGTCATGGCTATTTGACAGCACCTTTTTCACTACCTCGTTCAGGCCCTTATTGTTTTCCTGTATCTGCAAAGAAACAACTTTCATATCGGATACCATCCCCATTAATTGATTCACCATCATTGCAAAAACCTCTTCAAGGTCCCGCACTTCATCCCGGGAAACAAGAGGGATGTCCCTGGAAAAGTCACCGCGGCTGACCTCCCTGGCAACATCACTAAGACTTTTCAGCCTTTTTACAAAAGATCTCGAAAAGATGCTGCCGAAAACAATCGCAATAAACAGGGCCAGTGCAGTGGAAATTGCCTGGGCAAGAAAGAAATCATTTGTCATCCGGTTGACCACTCCCACCACAACCACAACACCCAGCAACAGCCCCAGATAACTGAGAATGAGCTTGTTTTTAATGCTTGTCCTACCCATCATTTGTCTCCCCCATAGATATGACCCAGCCTGCGATCTTACCAGACAACCTAAAAAGCGAGGCTGTCATCCATATTTCCCGGAAGTTAATGCCAATGGATAAAGTGATCTTCCTTAATTCCTGATTGCGGACCAGCCTTTTAAGTGCATCAACAATTTTCGCAGTCTCATTTCTTGGAAATATTCCTGTGACGGGGCAAGCTAAAATCTCATCAAAGGATTCCCCCGTTATATCAATGGCCAATGTATTTGCCGTTATGATCCTGCCATCTCTGTCAACAACTAATATCCCTATCCCTATGCTTTCAGTTATTGCCTTCTGGAAATCAATACTGTCCATCAATTCCGCTGTAGCCCGCCTTGGGTATAGCTTTCCTGGCTCCAAAAAGATCTCTTCATCTGAACCAGGCAGGGGTTGTTTTTCTATCTTGTCCATCAATCTGTTGATGTGGGCCTCCATTTCATCCATGGGACCCTTGGCGATATAATAATCAGCACCTATTTCGCTGAGTTTATCCATCTGCTCTATAAGCGTCCCCGAAATAATGACAATTGGGAAAGGTGCATTGGGAAATTTCCCGCGGACAAATCTGATTACCTGTTTTCCATCTATCTTGGGCATCACCAGGTCCAGGGAAAGAAAATCAACCGGCCCCTTCCCAATTTCTGATATAGCCTCCTTTCCGTCATAGGCTTTGATTACCTCATACCCCCTTTTTGTAAGAAAATCAGTGAGAAATTCCACAAAAAAGAAATCATTATCAACAACAAGGGCTTTTTTGGACATCTGACTTACCTCTCAAATAAATAGGAAAGAATGCACATCCCCAAGACGTAGTTTTTCAAGATAAAACAAATCACTGTTAAGGTTATTACCTAAATCGGGCTGAAGGATACTGATCAATCAATACAGACACGGCGCAATTCATTGATATCCGTCAATCCCTGAAAGACCTTATGGATACCGTCCTGTTTCAGGGTCGTCATGCCTTCTTTTATTCCTTGTGCAAACAGATCTTCCGTGCTTCCCTGCTTCTTTATCAGTCTTTTTATCTCAGGAGTGCCCTCCATTAATTCATGTATGCCCATTCGTCCCTTGTAACCGGTGCCTGAGCATTGTTCACACCCCATAGGCTTATAAAGAGTAAACTGACGAGAATATTTTAACCCCGAGGTCTTGAACTCTTCAAGGCCGTACTCCATGGCTATTTCTTCAAACTCTTCCTTGGAAGGATGATATTCCTTGCGGCACTTTAGACATAATTTTCTGACTAATCTCTGAGCTAAAACTCCGAGAAAGGCATCAGAGAAATTGAGGGGGTTTAGCCCCATGTCCAACAGCCTGGTTATTGTCTCAGGGGCACTGTTTGTATGGAGGGTAGAAAAAACAAGGTGACCGGTCAAAGATGCCTCGATTCCTGTGGCCGCAGTTTCATGATCACGCATTTCACCAATCATTATAACGTCCGGATCAGCCCTCAAAAAAGATCGCATGACCCTTGCAAAATTCAGCCCGATTTTGGGTTTAACCTCCACCTGCCTGAGTCCGAGTTGCGTGATCTCCACTGGGTCTTCTACGGTCCAGATCTTGACACCAGGTTTGTTGATGTACCCCAGGCCTGCATGAAGTGTAGTCGTCTTGCCTGAACCAGTAGGGCCAACTGCGAGTATCAGGCCATAAGGCAGACTGATTATCTTCTTAAGGATACTAATATTTCGTTCGCTCAGAGCCATTTCATCGAGTTTCATTGCTCCGGCCTTGGCCAGTATCCTTAACACTGCATCCTCATACCCCTCGGTTGTCGGAATAGTCGCCAGCCTGAGCTCAAAGCCGGATATGCCTTTACGTTTGAATTTAATTTTACCGTCCTGGGGTAGACGTCTTTCCGCAATGTCAATACCAGCCATAATCTTTAGCCGCGAGAGTATCCCCTTGGCCATAGAGATGGGGACCTGTAGATATTCCTGGCACACGCCATCCAGCCTGAAACGTATCCCTGTCTTCCTGGTAATTGGTGAAGGCTCAACATGTATATCTGATGCATCCATTCTATAAGCTGTCACTATGGTCTGATCCACTAACCTCACCACCTGGCCGGATGATTCGTCAAGCAGGTCTTTTTCCTCTTCCAATATCTCTTCTTCATCAAAAGAGATATCAGGGACCATATCAAAACCCTCCAACAGATCCTCGATCGGCTCTTCCAGCTTCTTATCAAAAAAGAGAGTAATGAATTGTTCAATATCTTCTTTGATACCCACTGAGAAATAGACCTTTTTGGTCTGTATCAGGGCACTTATTTGACCGGTCTTTCTGAGGTCATTGGGATCATCAATAAGTATCTCCACCCCTTCTTTGCCCCAGCTCATGGGAACCCATAAATCGTGAAGCAGAAAAGACTTTTTCATGTTGGCTACAAGCTCAATAGGAATGGTGACTTTGTGGTCAAAATCCCTGAATGGGCACCCATAGAAGGCAGACAGGTGTTTCCCAACTTCTCCTTTTTTTACGTTAAAATGGTTAATAAGAACAAATTCCACACTTTTCTTCATTTTCCTTGAAAGCTTCAGTGCATTTTCCAACTGTTCAACAGTAATTATATTCTTAGAAACCATATAATCGTATCTTGAACCAAAATAAGGGGAAGGTCCCGCCATTAGGGAATCAAGTCTGTCTTTGATTTGCTGGTTCTTCGGATCAATATCCAGCGCAGATTTGTATAAGTCACGGGCGAGATTCCTGTGATTTCTTTTCTCCAGCTCCAGCCCAAGTACAAATTGCATTTGTATTATCTCCCGCTCGCCCAGACCATGCCTGTTGATAATATGTTTTAGTTGCTTTATGGCCTCAGACGCTGAATATACCATTACAAGACAACTAACCAGTTCGGGAACTATTGCTGATGGCGAATTGTCAGACCCAACCAGTTTTTCATATTCATTAACAGCTTCTTTAAAGAGGCCTAATTCCTTGAAAGAATTAGCCCTGTCAACGATCTCTGAAGTACCTTCTTTGTCCAATTCAATGTCCCTCACAAAACCAATCTTTATTAGAGAACTTATATCTTCTCAGCAAAAAGCTTCGGATACAAGTCGCGCCCTTCAGCCCCATCTGTGGGGCACGGAGACCCCACGCTATATAAGTGCATTTAACTTTTTTCACCAGTTGGTTTCTATTACAATGCCGACGTGTCGGCATAGCAGAGCTTTTTAGGAAGCCGTCAAGTTTATCCGTTGATCAACCGAACAAGTGTGAAGTCCGGGTAATAATCTAAAGTATTGAGACACCCGTAGTCCTGATGAATATTGAACATCCGATTGAGATCCAGACCAAGGGCCTGGCAAAGAACTACCCGGTTAACGCCTCCGTGAGCCACGATGACAAGGTCATCGCCCTTTCGCTCATCTAATATGCGCTCAAAGCACTTCGTGATCCTGTCTGAAAAGCGACCAAGGGATTCCCCTCCCCCTGGAGTCTCATAATTCATGAGATCGGCCTGGCGCTTTTCCAATTCTCCTGGAAAGCGATCCCGGATTTCGGCCAGGGGGAGACCTTCCCATGTGCCGAAATATATCTCACGAAGCTCGGGCAATAGATAGAGCGGCACATCGTGATACCGGGCTACAAAGCGGGCTCCCGTTACGGACCTCTCAAGATCACTCGAGTAAATGGCCCCCGGCTCTATCAGACGCAGACGTTCGGCCATCTGCTGCATCTGCAAAACGCCCGTCTGTGTTAATTCCACATCCGTATGACCATTTACAGGGAAGTTCTCATAGCCTTTTACCTGGCCATGCCTAATTAAATACAACCTGCTGTTTCGTTTCATAAAAATAAATCATAGGCCCTTAAAATTTCAATGTCAACAAATTTGGGCTTTATAGAAGTCCACAAATGATGTATAAGACCTTCATCTTCGGAACACGGAACAGTAATAGACACAGCTGCTCAGGTTCAAGGTTAGAGACGATGAGCGAGGAATGCGGAGTTTTTCTTGAGTGGGGTGTATGACAAATGTGCTCCACTGGTTCTTGTGATACACAAGAGGTCTTGTGCAGCGTGGATGAAGAGTATATATCGCCCGGCTAATTCAACAACCTGAGTTACATCTCTTGTACGAATTTTTTATGGAAAAGACAGAAAAGGATTGTTTTGGCGTTCTAAATAAGGTTTTTCCGGTGGGAAAAGACGGCCTGAGAGAGATCGTGCCAAGCTGTTTTGATTGCCCTGACAGGAAGGCCTGCCTGCAAGCCGCCATGACCACAAAAAAAGGACTTGCCTTCAGGAATGAGCTCCTTGCCCGGCCCCCTGTGGTCGGGGTTGCAGCAAGGATTAGGCGATGGTCCGAAAAAAAAGAGATCAGCCGTCTTTTGAAACAAAAGAAAGGTAAACAGATATGACCATCAATCTGACCTGCCCATTCTGCAATTTTTCCAAAGAAGTCCCTGAGGACTCCATCCCTGCCAGGGCAAAACGAGCAATCTGCCCGCAATGTCATCAGGAATTTGACCTTCAATTTATGCCTGAAAAGCAAGGAGTTACCACAACCCAAAATGGGTTTCATGCAGCAGGCGATGACACTCAACAGGAATCCAGGCAAGACTCCTATCGCAGAGGTGCACCTTGGGAAAACCGCTCCAGTATTGGGTTCTGGCAAGGAATTTACCAAACCTTCAAGGCAATAATTTTTTCTCCTCAAACACTATTCAAGACACTCACCTTCAGGGGCGGGATTAAGGAGCCTCTGGCCTTTGGTCTCCTTTTTGGTTCAGTAAGCAGCATGCTCGGTCTATTCTGGCATGTCCTGACTCTCCCGGACGACCTGAATCTTATTGGGGAGTATGTCAACCAGCTCGGCATCGGGTTTATCTTTGTAATAATGATGGTTATCGTCCCTATTCTTGTCACCCTGGGCATGCTGTTTTACAGCGCTTTCTTACACCTGTTGCTGCTCATAGTCAGGGGTGGAAAAAATGGATATGAGGCCACCTTCAGAGTGGTGGCATACTCGCAGGCCATTCAATTGCTTGCGCTTGTGCCATTTGTTGGGGCTTTGATCGGCCTGATCTGGCAGATCATAGTCCAGATCATCGGGTTGGCCAAAATCCATGAGGTCTCCTATGCAAAAGTAATTATTGCGTTTTTGATTCCGGTAATCTTTCTAACCCTTTTAATAATCGCGGCCCTGACTGCTGTTATGATGCTCTTTTTCTAATGAAGCTTCGACCAGCATCCAGTATCTTTTCACTGTTTGCACCCGGCAATTCTAATTATGGCTTCCACCTGGATAGCAAAACCCCATGACCGATTCAATCCAATATGAAAAAGTCCTTAATTCTGCCCAGTTAGAGGCAGTAATGAACATTGACGGTCCTGTGCTTGTCATTGCCGGAGCCGGCAGCGGAAAGACCAGGACCTTGATTTACCGTGTAGCCAGGCTGGTAGAGACCGGGGTCCAGCCTGATGCCATCTTGCTCCTCACCTTTACCAGAAAGGCTGCCCAGGAAATGCTCGAAAGGGCTGCATGCCTTTCAGACCCAAGATGCAGATTTGTATCCGGAGGCACCTTTCATTCCCTTGGCCATCGGGTCCTGAGAACCCACGCCGGGCTACTGGGCTATCCAAATTCCTTCACTATTCTTGATCGCCCTGATATGGAAGAGGTCATCCGCTCGCTCATTCCTGAGCTCGGCTTGCCAAAGAATATGCCCAGATTTCCAAAGCGGAACACCCTTGCAAATATCCTGAGCAAGGCAGCCAATCTACAGCGGCCTGCAAGCGAACTCATGGAACAAGAGTATGTCCAGTTCCTCGAATTCCTGCCGCAGATAAACAGGCTGACAAGGCTTTATACGGATTACAAGAACATCCACCATATGAGGGACTATGATGACCTTATCCTCGATTTGCGAAAGCTGCTGGCAGAAAATAATGATGTCCGCACAACGTTGAGCCGACAATACCGTTATGTCATGGTGGATGAGTATCAGGATACAAATAGTATTCAGGCGGATATTGTCAAATGGCTGGCACATGACCACCGGAATATCATGGCTGTCGGAGACGACTCCCAGTCTATCTATTCCTTCAGGGGGGCTAACTACAGAAACATGTTTGACTTTCCAACCTTGTTTCCCCAGACAAAGGTCATAAAATTAGAAGAGAACTACAGATCAACCCAGCCCATACTTTCATTAACAAATGCCTTAATGGATCAGGCAAGCAAAAAATTCACCAAGTGCCTCTACACAAAACGCTCAGGGGGCGAACAACCAAAGGTTATTGATACAGGGACCGAGCCAGAGCAAGCCAGATTTATCTGCCGTTATATTAAGAAGCAGATACAAAACAACCGGCCCATCAGCGATATTGCCGTACTCTTCCGTGCAGGTTATCACTCCTTTCAGTTAGAAGCGGAGCTGGCCCGCCAGGGCATTCCATTCAAAAAATATGGCGGTTTCAAGTTCCTGGAGTCAGCCCATATCAAGGATTTTCTGGCACATCTCAGGATAGTGGTCAATGCGGATGAAACTGTGAGCTGGGTTCGCATCCTGAGGCTTATAAAGAATGTGGGTCCGGCCAGGACACGGACAATTATCCAGTGGATGAAAGACAATAAAATTCTTCCCGAACAAGTAGGAGAATGGCCTGGAGCCGGCAAGAAGGACAACGGCCTTAAGGCACTCTCCGGGCTTCTTGCGGGTTTGGTACACATGCAGAGGGAAGGACCCGAAGAGCCGGTGGAACAGGTCATGAAGTACTATATGCCTATCCTGCAAGAGAGATTTGATGACTACCCGAGGCGGCAGAAAGAGCTGGAACAGTTGTTAATAATGGCAAAACGCTACAAACGACTGGGGGAATTTCTGGATGACCTGGTCCTGGAACCCCCGAGAGGTACTGAAGATATTGCTGCTGGAAAAAAGACTGAATCTCTCACTCTGTCCACAGTTCACTCTGCAAAAGGGCTTGAATGGTCTGTGGTTTTTGTTATCTGGGTTACTGAGGGTCGATTTCCTCCATCAAGGGCACATGGCGACCCGACTGCCCTTGAGGAAGAACTCCGTCTGATGTACGTGGCGGCGACCAGGGCCAAAGACCGGCTGATAATGTGCTATCCCGGTAAGGAATCAGCATCCTCGTGGCAGGCCTACGGCCGGGGCGGGGGCAGATCCGGGAATGATCTCTCATCATTTCTCCAAAATCTACCGCATGGAGCAATATCTCATGAGTCATTGGGAGTTCCCGGAAAAATGCCGGGCAAATGGCCGATCAGTCCTTACAGCTTCAATAAAACACGACACAATACACACGGTGAATCGTCCCGGTTTTCCCAGGGTGACAGGGTCAGGCATCCTGCCTTCGGACCGGGCGTTGTCTCAAGATTCACAGGCGATGACAAAGTGGAAGTGCTTTTCAGGAACGTGGGTCGCAAACTCCTTCACCTTGAGTACACCACACTGGAACGGATTTAACCCTATAAAGAATCCACGATTAGAGGACGTGGATTTGATATGCCTCCTGGAGTGGGAGGTTCCGCTTAGCGCAAGATTCGCCACATTTGATATTTGAAACCAAAAAAGTGTTGGTAGCTCCATAACTTTAGGCACTTTAGCTCACTTTAGGCACTTTTCCGGTTTATCCGGGTTAGGGTCCTTCGGGGCCGCCAACTGGCAGGACTTCCTCATTCAGGTGGATATACCCATCTTGGGAAGGATATATGCCTGGAGAGCAATCCAGAGGATGATCACTCCGCTCATAATCAATAATGTTTTCATAATGTTCGGGCCTCCGCCATCAATACATGAGATTTATTTGTTTCTCCGGCTCTTTTCCTGGAAATAGAGCCCGGTTTCCCTCCCGGGAAACCATGGGAAGGGGAATATATAGTGACAATCGATATTGTGACCTGTCCTATATTCCGGATTCTTTCATTGAATTATCAACAGCTCGTACAACCGCCGCATTCGCTTCCTGCCGACAGGTTGGACGTGATGGAAAATCCCGATCCCCTATCACTCGCAATATAATCAACATGCACAGGTTGAGTCATTTCCAGCAGTGTCTTGTCGATCATGTATGTGACGCCGCTTTTTTCAAAGACCTCATCTCCTTCGTTTAGCTCATCCAGAGCCATTCCCAGAGAGGGACCTCCTCACCCGATACCGGCATTAACTATTCGAATAGAAGCCTTTTCATCTCGAGCTTCGAGAATCTCTTTGATCTTTTCCTGTGCCTTTTCTGAAATTTGCAACATATTTTTCTCCTTATTTTCAGGGTTGTTTTCTCGTGCCCTCATCGTCTCATTAATTTATCCGAATCAGACAAATTTCTGCTCTCAGTGTCACACCTCATCCTGAAAAGATTGCTCGATGAGAGCGACGTAGTATTTTGTAATGCCATCAACCAGGCAATAGCGCACATATTGGCCATCGTTATCCCCGAAGACCCAACCGGTCTCTTTCAGTACCTTCAGGTGTTGCGAAACACTTGACTGAGCAAGCGGAAGCGCTTTCACAATATCTCCGCAGACGCATCTTTCTTCCGGAGGTTTATTGAGGAGCATGCGAACAATCTCAACCCGCGCCGGATGAGCAAGTCCCTTGGAGAGTTTGGACAACACCCTTTTGCGCGCCTCAGCGTGTAGTCCCCGGATCGCTTTTAGATCCGGTGAACGATGCCCGCATGGATAATCGTTTGGCCCCACTATCTGCCCCTACGCCAAGATGACCATTTGTATAACCAAGCTTATCGCCTATATCCGGGATGTCGACGGGACCAATAATCGGCCTACCGCAACAACTGTCATAACAGCCGCCGTCGGACGGGGTTGTTATCATTGCACAATTATCCCTGACCGGACTTGTAATATTTTATCGACCAGTTTCATGCGCGGTCGTCAACTTATCGTGCATCTACGATAAGTCGTGATCCCTTAAATGTCAAATACTTTTTTAGATGGGTCATGTGCTCACACCTTGATCTGTGATTTAAGGAACTGGTATTTGTCCGTAATCTGATCTCCACCGGCAATTCTTGACTGATGCTTACCCTTCGACTTATAGATGAATATTATTCAAATTTATAGATGATACCACCAATGTAATGATGGCCGTAAAACCACCAATCCATTTCAGCCCAGAAATAATAAACTGCTTTTTAGACCTGTATTGAGGTGTACTGCAAAAAGGGCATAATCCTGCTTCCAGATGAATTTTTTCATGGCAGGCAACACATTCCTTTTCCTCTGGTTTGGATGGTGGTTAAACCATAATTTTGTCCTTTTGATTTATCATGATCATAGACCTTGTTTGCTATAAGAAACAGCAAAAGAAAAGGGGCAGGCATACACATTTCATAAGCGTTTACAGGTTCAGGATTTCCCTTAGTGAAATTCCACAGGGTCAGCAAGTGTGGGGCAAAGGGTCTGCCCTGGATAGGAGACATTTTGCCCTAACTCGCTCTGGCTCCTTAACATTATCCATCCTGCCACATTCATTTTTGTGTTGCAAATGGGTTTCGGGGATGTCAGATTTGGAGTAGCGAAGAATCCATAAACAAATACAAAAGGAGGGCATGACAATGCAATGTCACGAAGTTGATTATGAAATATTCGGGCATGACATGCAAATCGTTGAGGTGGAATTGGACCCCGGTGAAACCGTTATCGCCGAGGCCGGTGCCATGAACTACATGGAAGACGGTATTGTCTTTGAGGCCAGAATGGGTGATGGGTCCGTGGCTGGAGAGGGCATTATGGGTAAACTCTTGAATGTGGGTAAGCGGGTCCTGACAGGGGAATCAATTTTTCTGACTCACTTTACCAATCAGGGCCACGGGAAGAGACGCGTGTCCTTTGCCGCACCCTATCCTGGAAAGATTGTTCCTGTGGACATGTCAAAGGTGAAGGGTGAACTGTTTTGTCAAAAAGATGCGTTTCTCGCTGCGGCTCTTGGCACCCAGGTAGGGATTGCGTTCACCAGGCGCCTTGGCACAGGATTTTTCGGAGGCGAAGGCTTTATTCTCCAGCGTCTAATTGGCGATGGGATGGTATTTGTCCACGCCGGGGGTACGGTGATCAAGAAAGAGTTGAAAAACGAGACGCTTCGCGTTGACACGGGCTGTCTGGTTGCCTTTACCAGGGGCGTCGACTATGACATCGAACGTGTTGGAAGTCTCAAGTCTATGTTCTTCGGCGGTGAAGGTCTTTTCCTGGCCACACTCAGTGGAACAGGTACGGTTCTTTTGCAAAGCCTGCCGTTTTCTCGTATGGCAGACCGGATTCTCGCCCATGCGCCTTCAGCGGGCGGGAGCCGCAAGGGTGAAGGATCGGTCCTCGGCAGATTAGGCAATATGCTGGACGGGGATTAAGGGACTGTGGGCATAAGCGCTAAGTCGCTTTGAAAGATGAACGTCGAACATCGAACATCGAACGTCCAACATCGAATGAAAAAACAAACATCCAATACCGAACATTCCACGGCTATTTCTGTTTCTTTTCAGCCGTTTTGATACTCGTAACGAAAATCTTAATTAATTCATCTCGTTCCTCTAAAATATCATCTAATAGTTCAGGTTTTTTAAACTTTGCTTCTTCATCTTTCCCATTCAACGTTCGATGTTGGACGTTCGATGTTCGATGTTCATCTTTTTTCAGTCTCTCCTGTGAAAAAGCACTCTTGACGTTGATACTGTCCGGTTTCTATAGAAAGCGGCCGAATTCCAGGGCCTTTTTGTTGATTGTAATTTCCATCTGCTCTTGTATCATTTCATGCCCGGTGTCTCTAAAGGGGAGGTAAATGAGGTTGTAATTCTTTATCTTGAACCGGATATTCGGCAGAAGTGGCAAGACCTTCTTTTTATTAATGGCTGAGCCGGCAAGAATAACCTTCATGGCCTGTGGCCTGACCCCGAGTGATATGGGAAAGCTCTTAAATGATACCCCCACATGTGTGATGTCCACAATGCGGTGGCTGACAGTCCTGTCCATGCAGAAATATACATTGCCCTTGAAGCGAAGATAGGGCACATAGATTATTTTCTTATCAGGTGCCTTATGTTGGAGGACAAAGCGGTAATAATGAGGGGCAAAAAGGAAGTTGTTTATGCCGCAATACGGGCAGTGCAAAACATGGTCGGTTTCGTCCAGTTCAATCGGCGCCCCGCACTGTGGACATTCTTGTTCAACCGTGAAGCCCATATCAGTCTAATTTCTCGCCACAGTTATTGCAGAAAGAAGACCCTGGCAGGTTTTCGGTTTTGCAGTGCGGGCAAATCCTGTGGACCGGTTTTTCATCTGCTGGATGACCGCATTTAGGACAAAACCTGGCATTAGGCGACAAGTTCTTGCCACAATTGACACATTGATCGAAAATTAGTTGCTGATGCCCGCAGTCAGGGCATTTGACCTGCTGGGTGGCAGTGCCGGCCCCGGCCCCGGTTCCGGTACCATGCCCGGTCTGAGGCCTGAATGACTCGGCAAACATGGCCGGCATCATGAAGCCCAACCCCATGCCCA
>JAYEIR010000098.1:0-17718 GCA_034660135.1 Thermodesulfobacteriota bacterium | reverse complement strand
GCACAACGCAGAAGTTGGACTTTTTACGAAACCGTCAATCGTGAATCCTAAACATGAGCCTGTCTCGGTGAAAGCCGCAGATTGACGCTGAGATTGTGAAAAAGGGCTATTTCCGGATAGGCACTATAGTCCTTAAGATAATGTTTTTGGGGTTTAGAATATTCGATCCCCGAAGAGATTTTTCCCGTGCGATATCAGGAAACTTGAAATTTGAAACTGGAAACTTGGTAGCCACCTGAATAGTCATATATAGACCAAGTTTCAAATTTCCAGTTTCAAGTATCGGATTCCGACTGCCCCTGTAATTCTTTTTAAAGGAGAATTACACCAACCCCAAAATGTTTTTCTTTAAGCCTATATCTCAGTCTATAACTCAAATCAGTGTATCGCTTCCTTGTCTTATCATTATTCACACCAATAGCCATGGCCCTCTTTGTGCCCACAACAATAACAAGATTCCTGCCTCTCGTAATAGCCGTGTAAATCAAATTTCTCTGCAAAAGAATATAATGCTGTGCGAGGAGGGGCATTACAACTGCCGGATATTCAGAACCCTGGGATTTGTGCACCGAGATTGCATAGGCCAAAACAATCTCGTCCAAATCAGGAAAATCATAAAGAATATCCCGTCCGTCAAAACATATTATCATCTCCTGGTTTTCCGATTTGATGCTTTTGATTATTCCAAGATCACCGTTAAAGACCTCTTTGTCATAATTATTCCTGACCTGCATGACCTTATCGTTGATCCGGAATTTCCTGTTTCCCCTGATTAACCCATCCTCTCCAGGATTGAGGGCCTTTTGCAGTTCTGTGTTCAGATTACCTGCACCAACTATGCCTCTGTGCATTGGAGTAAGCACCTGGATATCATCAAAGGGATCAAAACCGAATTTTTTGGGTATTCTCTCCCTTGTAAGCTCCAATATTATCCTGAGGACTTCTTCCGGATCTTCCTGCTCTATAAAGTAGAAGTCTTGCGGTTTTCGCCCGGAAGGTTTGAATATGGGGAGCAGGCCTTTATTAATCCTGTGTGCATTGACAACGATCCGGCTTTCCCTGGCTTGCCTGAAGATCTCATTTAATTCCACTACCGGTACTGAGCCTGATGAGATTATATCCTTGAGGACATTTCCGGCGCCCACGGACGGAAGCTGATTAACATCACCCACCAAGACAAACGTGGCTTCAGGAGGAATCGCTTTTA
Organism: Thermodesulfobacteriota bacterium; assembly: GCA_034660135.1. Classification (GTDB taxonomy): domain Bacteria; phylum Desulfobacterota; class DSM-4660; order Desulfatiglandales; family Desulfatiglandaceae; genus JAYEIR01. The sequence goes on along the minus strand of JAYEIR010000098.1, from coordinate 16,511 downwards.
AAAGGTGATGCATCAAGACGGTATCAATCATCGATGCTTCATCAATCACTATCAGATCACAATCCAGCAGGTTTTCATCGTTCTTCCGGAAACCTCCCTTTTGAATACTATATTCCAGCATCCGGTGTATTGTCTTTGCTTCATGACCGGTTGCCTCATGCATTCGTTTTGCGGCCCTCCCCGTGGGCGCAGCAAGCAGGATCTTCAGCTTCAGCCTGGCAAATATCGTGAGAATTGCATTTATGATAGTTGTTTTTCCGGTACCAGGGCCACCGGTGATGACCATTACCTTGTTCTCAAGAGTGCTCCCTACGGCAAGCGCCTGGTTCTTTGCCAGGATAATGGCAAGCTGACTTTGCACCCACTTTATTGCCCTGTCCGAATCGATCCTCCTGACCAGCTTGGGAGCATCCATGAGGATCTTCATTCGAGCGGCAATGCTGGTTTCAGACACATGGAACTTTGCAAGATACACGGCCTTGTTGTTTTCTCTAAATTCATGCACCCCCTGATTCAGTTCCTCTATAACGACTTTTCTGTGTTCACAAGCCATGCCTAATGCATTCACTATAACATCCCTGTTTACCTGCAGGATTTCCTGGCATTTCTCCATCAGCATTTCGTGCGGATAATAGACATGCCCCTCATCTGAAAGCTCATGGAGGACATAGAGTATACCGGCCTCAGCCCTGAGTTCAGAATCTCTGGGAAACCCCAGCTTCTCCGCAATCCTGTCAGCCGTTACAAAACCGATACCAAAGATGTCTGTTGCAAGGCGATAGGGGTTTTTTGTAACAACGTGGATGGATCGATCCCCATATTGCTTGAATATCTTTGTTGCATAGCCTGAACTGACACCATGGGTCTGGAGGAAAATCATCACCTCACGGATTTCCTTCTGTTCGTTCCATGCCTTCTTGACCATCTCAACCCGCTTTTTCCCAATACCTTCCACTTGGGCCAGCTTCTCAATTTCATGTTCTATAACATCGAGGGTATGCCTGCCGAATTTCTTGACTATCCGTTTGGCCATAATTGGACCTATACCCTTTATCAGACCGGAGCCAAGGTATTTCTGGATACCGTAAACAGAGGCAGGAACAGTGGTCTTGCAGCCTGTAATCTTAAACTGCTCACCATATTTAGGATGATTGGACCACTCACCGCTCATTTTGAGAATTGTGCCGGGTATTGGGGCGACCAGGCTCCCTAACACGGTCACGAGTTCCCGTTGCCCTTTTACTCTGACCTTGGCAACGGTAAAACCGTTCTCCTCGTTGGTGTATGTAATTCTATCAATCTGGCCTTCGAGATAGGTAAGCATGTCTTAGACAACTAACCGAACCTCCTGGATATTTCAAGTCTAAATTGCAAGTGATCAGCACTGTCCGTCCATTTTTGTCAGCAGACCGTGCCTGTAACTGCGCAGGTTATTAGCCTATCCACCTGAGTAGAATTGCTGTTTTTCGATAATCTCATTTGCTATTTGCTTTGAAATCAAGTATATTCGTGCAAAAAACAAAACTGATCGTTAATTGAAGTCAATCGCACTATCTTAGTATACTGTCCACATCCTATGGAACAGGCCCTGGATAACAAACATATCTCACTCATCCTGACACCAACAGGTTCGGATTCCTTGACTGTCCGTCTAATTGGACGTCTTGACGCCTCGTCCACAGGAAAAGTGTGGCATGAGGCCGTAAACAGGGTACGTGACGGCCTGTGGAAAGCCATTGTTATAGAGACCGACGGGCTTGAATATCTGGACGGAGCAGGAATCGGGCTCTTGGTCCAACTAAAGAGTGTCCAGACAGATAGGGGAGGTCGTATCGAGATTCGCGGCCTCAAACCGAAGTTCCAGCGCCTCCTGGATATGTTTGACCCCTCTGACATTACCCAGACACCTGTAATACCCACGGATAAAATTAGGCTTTTGGAGAAGGTTGGCCTTTGGGCAGCCGGTATCCTGTCAGACATGAAAGGCCAGGTTTCTTTCGTGGGTGAGTCCTGCGCTGCCGTGGCATCAGCTCTTGTAAGGCCCGGGACAGTAAGATGGAAAGATGTGTTTCTTCTGTCTGAAAAGGCCGGTGTCAATGCCCTGCCCATCATCTGCCTCATCGGTTTTCTGATGGGACTTATCATGTCCTTCCAGTCGGCCATAACCCTCAAACGATTTGGAGCAGAGATCTTTGTGGCCGACATGTTGGGACTTGTTATGTTCAGGGAATTGGGACCGTTAGTAACTGCTATTCTTCTTGCAGGACGTTCCGGCTCTGCATTTGCCGCCGAGATAGGGACCATGAAAGTAAATGAGGAGATCGATGCCCTTACCACCATGGGGCTTAATCCTATTCGTTTTCTCGTGGTCTCCAGGATGCTTGCGGCCCTGGCCGTGACTCCGTTCCTGAGCCTCTTTTTTTGCTTCTTGAGTTTAATCGGCGGAGCAGTGGTTATGCTCACCATGGGCTATCCACTGACCACATATGTTTCGCGGGTGTTTTTATCTCTTGGTTATGTGGATGTTATTGGTGGTATTTTTAAGGCTGCTGTCTTCAGTCTTTTTGTTGCCGGAATCGGGTGCCAGGAAGGTCTGACAACCAAAACAGGAGCCAGCGCGGTTGGGGATTCGACTACCAGTGCCGTGGTCAACGGGATTATCCTCATTGCCGTGTTAGACGGAATATTTGCAGTGATTTTCTATTATCTCGGAATTTAACATGTTTATTTTCCAACTCAGCGATTCAACTATTCAAACCATTCAACGATTTGGCGATCTCTAATCTATGGGCCCTGTGGAAAAAGTCGATCCAATCATCCGTGTCTCAAATCTGACCTGCGCTTATGGCGATAACGTCATCGTTGACGACATATCCTTCGAGATAATGCGCGGCGAGATCTTCATCATCCTGGGAGGATCCGGTTGTGGCAAGAGTACTGTGCTTAAACACATGATTGGCCTGTATACACCGGTGTCCGGACAGGTCCTTATCGACGGCGAGGAGATTGTATCGGCCATGGGGGATGATCGCCTCAGAATCCTTCGAAAATTTGGTGTGGCTTACCAGATGGGAGCGCTCTTTGGTTCAATGACTCTCCTGGAAAACCTGCGTTTGCCCATGGAGGAGTTTACCGATCTCCCTACTGAGGCGATGGATATCATCGCCAAGATGAGGCTCGCTCTTGTGGGGCTTGAACCATACGCAGAACTAATGCCCACCGAGCTGAGCGGCGGCATGCAGAAACGGGCCGCCATTGCCAGGGCAATGGCTCTTGATCCTGCTATTCTGTTTCTGGACGAACCATCTGCAGGGCTCGACCCGGTCACATCAGCAGGGCTCGATACGCTCATCAAAAACCTCTCACAGACCCTTGATGTTACATTCGTCATAGTCACCCATGAACTTCAAAGCATCCTGAATATCGGTGACAGGGTGATTATGTTAGACAAAGATGCAAAGACAATTGTAGTTGAAGGAGACCCGAGAGACCTCAGGGATCATTCTGATAATCCGACAGTACATCATTTTTTCCACAGGGAAGCTGAAAATCAAACATAAGCAGGAGGCAAAAAAACGTATGAGCCGGCAAACCAATTACTACAAGCTTGGCCTGTTTGTTATCGTGGGCACAATACTTTTTGCCGTTGTGCTCGTCGCCCTTGGTGCGGGGAAGTTTTTTGAGAGAACCTTCCTTATGACGACCTATGTAGACGAATCGGTGAACGGGCTCGAGGTCGGATCACCGGTCAAGATCCGGGGCGTTAAGGTCGGAAATGTCTCAAAAATCAGTTTCGGATCACAGAGGATCGAAGGTCGTCTATGCAAATACCGATATGTGATCATTGAATGCTCTCTATCGGAGAAGTTCTTCCATCAAGTAACAGAAGAAGAGGCGGAAAAACGCATCCAGGATGAGGTCAAGAACGGGCTCAGGGTACGTCTGAGTTCCCTGGGTCTAACCGGTCAGCTCTTTGTGGAAATGGATTATTTGGACCCCAAACTTAATCCACCACTGAAAATAGAGCCAAAACCAACAGGCTTCTACATCCCCTCCGCGCCCAGCACGATGAGCCGTATCGAGGCGGCCTTTAACAAAATCAGCCAGGCCATGGACTCTATAGGAAAGACAGGTATAGGCGAGGCGCTCGAGGATATCAAAAACCTGGCACAAACCATAGGGGAGGTTCTAAAGGAGGCAAAAGTCGGCAATATCGGCAAGGACCTTTCTGCCAATTTGAAGGAAACAAGAGATCTGTTCGCTCGTTTGAACAAGCTTTTATCCACGCCCAAGATCCAAAGCATCTTGCCAGACGCATCTGATACCATGGCCGGACTCCGGCGAATCGTGGAATCCTCTGGCGATGACATCATTTCTGCAGCACATAATATAAGCCAGGCCTCGGCGGGCCTGAGCAGTGCGTCAAAGCAGATCTCAGAATACCTGCAAGACCCGGAATTTGAGAAAAATGTCAGTGACCTCGCCGAAACCATGAAAAATGTGAACACTGCATCTGTAAAGGTGAATGCGGCAGCCACACAGCTAAATCAAGTGCTCGGCCGCCTCAACGGAATAGTGGCAAGCCAGCAGATAAATATCCAGGCCATATTGGAGAACTTGAGACTTGTTCTTGAAAATATCAAGGAACTGAGTGACGATGCCAAACGCTACCCATCCGGGGTGCTGTTCGGTGAACCACCAAGTAAGGCGGGGGTTAAGGAATGAGAAATACAACTTTTGCTGTTTTTCGGATCAGAGCGCTGCTGAGAGCATGTGTCCTTCTCGGTACAGCCGCATCTTTGTTAACCGCTTGTATCAACCTGGACCGTGCTGCCATAGAAAAACGATACTTCAATCTTGAAGCGTTCAGGCCCCTGGAATCAGGAGAGCCCTTGTCCAACACTGTGGTCAGGGTTCAAAGGCTTCAGGTCTCCCCACGTTTTGCCGGCAGGGAGCTTGTTTACAAGACCGGCGACTCAGTCTTTGAGTCGGACTTCTATAACCTGTACTTCATCCCGCCGGCTGATATGCTTACACAGGACTTGAGGGAATGGATCCAACGCTCTAAGATCTTCTCACATGCGGTTGATCCGGCAAGTCTTGTGAATACTTCCTGCACCTTGGAAGGGCTGGTTAATTCACTCTATGGTGACTACACCAAGTCCCCACCAACAGCAATAGTGGAAATTCAGTTCTTTCTCCTGGATAATAAATCCCCGGACAAGACCATTTTGTTCTCCAAGAGTTACACAAGGGAAATGCCCCTTGAAAAAGATTCAGCCCCGAAAGTAATAAGTGGTCTTAACCGCGGAGTAAAGGAAATTCTCACCGAACTGGAAGCAGATCTGCGAAAAAAATTAAGCAGCATAGAAAAATAGTATCTGCTCAATAATGCGGGGTTTACAGGTACCGGGATCTCTTTTTTTTAAAAAACATAAGGAACGTGGACGAAACAACTTCCGTAAGTAGGCGCTCGGATTTAGGGTGGATTTGTTCGATCCGAAAGCTCAAAACCACAGTAATAGCAAGACTATTTCGAGGATTTTGAGATTGAGGACCGGACAAAGATGCCCTGAAGCCGGGATGCATAGTTGTGGAAGTTATTTCGTCCACGTTCCTAAGCTTGTTTTGGCCAACTCAATCAGCATCCAAAGGGGGGGTAGTGTCCTTTAACTTTAGGCATTTTAGGCACTTTAAACTTTAGGCACTTGTAAGCACACGCAGGAGTAAGCCCCCTTCCAGGTAGCAAATCAAGACCACGTCCTCTCGGCATGGATTCTTTACTATAGTCCTTAAGATAATGTTTTTGGGGTTTAGAATATTCGATCCCCGAAGAGATTTTTCCCGTGCGATATCAGGAAACTTGAAATTTGAAACTGGAAACTTGGTAGCCACCTGAATAGTCATATATAGACCAAGTTTCAAATTTCCAGTTTCAAGTATCGGATTCCGACTGCCCCTGTAATTCTTTTTAAAGGAGAATTACACCAACCCCAAAATGTTTTTCTTTAAGCCTATATTGAGCTGTTGGTTTCCTTCAGGCTATATACACCGGTTCCCGCAAAACACATTCTATTGCATCATATGCCACAGAAGCAAAGTGTGGATGGGTTTCCTTCAGGTTGGCAATCTGTCTCAGATGATCCGCTGTTCTCATGATAAGTGAGGCCATGTCCCCTTCCTCGACTGGAACAAGGTCCAGGAGTTCATCCCAGGGTATACCCCTGGCCCACACATAAAGAGCTGCGCAAGGCCAGAAAAGGATCTCAGGGCTTCCAAATCCACGTTTTTCCTTCAAATCCCTGATTGGCTCAATATGATCGAGAAGACCGTTGAACATAGACTCAACCTCTGTCAGATCAAGGTTTCCCTTTATCTTCATTTCGTCCTTTTGAGTTCTGTCCCAGACAAAAGGAGCAAGGCCTCCTGCCAGGATCTCAGGACCAAGGCCGTCAAAGGCCCCCTTTCTGATAGCCTCTGCAATCAGTAGAGGCTGGTCCAGCCTCAGCTTGGAGGCCCAGTATCCGTCAGACGTCAATCTCTCCCCATTATCAACGAACCCGGTCTCCTTCAGGAACCTCACATGGCGCCTGAAGCTGAGCCACAGGCCGTCCGCCATCCCATCCACCTCGGCACTCATGGAACGAAAGCCCTTGATCAATTTCTGAAAATCGCCTTTCTTTGCGCGGTGACAGGTGTTACGATGCCTGCACTCTTCACATGGAAGAGATCTCAGGTCATCGATCACCTTATTTATTTTTTCAGCTCCAATGTCTTGCCTGGAAACATCTATATCAAGTCTATGGAGGTCTTGAACCAAAACGCCGTCAAACAGACCTTCCAGGCGGTCGGCTGAATAGTCCTCCGGAATATCCAGCCGATGATCAAAAACATCCTTGATTTGAGCCAGGTCAACTTTCCTTAACCTGAACCGGCGATTCCGGGACCTCGAACTCTTCTTGATATTACAGGCCATACAAATAAATCTTCCCTGATCCGTATAATTCCGAAAAACCGCATAGGTACTTCCATTCCGATGAAGAAAAAGCCTGCCCCGATTGAGATACTCCTGATATACATTTACTAACCGCTGATAAGAACCGGCCCTTGTCAATGCCTTGATCTGCCTTTGCAACCCCAGCCTTTTCTCAATGTTTTCAATAACCTCATATGGGTCGGATGTATCGCACTTCCCGTTCGCAAGGATCTTCTTTAGATCCGATAACATCGCAGTCCATTGGCTTTTCAGATTGGCCCCGGATTCCCTCTCCTGGAAAGCAGCAAACGACCGCGCAAGAAGGCCCTTGACCTCAAACGAAGTGTGTGACAGGAGCAGGTTCAAGGTCATGGAAAAGTTTATGTTAATCTGACTGAGTATCGGCTCGGTTGGTGAATCCCTCAATTCGTGGATGAGTTGAGGGTCCTGATGAAGCCCGGGGATAACGAGGGCAAATCCAATGTGGTCCTTGCCCCTCCTTCCTGCCCTGCCAATCATTTGATGAAGCTCTGTTGCTGTCAGATCTGCAAATTCATGTCCGTTGAAACGATCACTTTGTGCAATGGCCACGGTCCTTGCAGGGAAGTTAACCCCTGCAGCTACCGTAGACGTGGAAAAGATCGCCTCGAGGTGTCCCTTGTTCATCATCTTCTCGATCAGCACCTTCCAGTAAGGCAATTGACCCCCGTGATGAGACGCAACATTCGATTGCATGAGAGGCCTCAACTGACGATGGTCCATAAGGTGAGGGTATTCTTTTAAGAATTTTTCAATATCCTCTTTCAGCCGGTTCCTGTCTTCGCGGGGTTTGTCCACGGCAGCACAGGTCAAAGCCGCCCTGTCGCAATCTTTCCTCGACTTCAGGAAAAATATTGCCGGCAGCAGATTAAATTCTCTGAGGCACCTGATGGTCTTGTTGAAATCGATTTTCCCCCGTCTTCCTCCTCGCCATCCTGACCCGGAATTAAGAAATTTTCTGACTTTGGGGTTGAGTCGCTTTTTGCCTCCGAGGGGAACCATTAGACCGTCAGGGAAAAGGAAAATCATTTCCAGGGGCACAGGACGTTCTGTCGACCTTACCACCCTGTTTGAAGTCCCCCGAATCTTCTTTAACCACAAACACACTTCCTCGGCATTGCTTACGGTTGCCGAAAGCAGGAGAAGCCTCACTCTCGGGGCAAGATAGATCAGGACCTCTTCCCACACAACGCCTCTCTCAGGATCACTAAGATAGTGGGCTTCATCTAAAATCACAAGATCTGCCCGGATATCAGATCCTTCACGCATAACATCGTAAAGCTGGTTCCGCAGGATCTCTGTTGTGCCCACGATCACGGGCGCATCCGGATTTTCCTTCCGATCTCCGGTCAGGATGCCACAATTCTGAGGTCTGAATTCATTGCAGAATTCCTGATAGATAGAATTGGAAAGCGCCTTTAGCGGTGATGCATACCACACGTTAAGGCCTTCAGAAAGATACGACAGGATAGCCTGTGATGCTATCCATGTCTTTCCAGACCCTGTGGGGGCGCTGACAATTACATCATAGTCTTTTATAAGTGCCAGGGCCTCCAACTGAAAATGATCCGGCTTAAAGGGTTCGGGCTCCGGAATTCCGATACTGCTGAAAACAGACTTAAGCCCGGGGTCTATCCTTGGTTTCAGGTAATCCTCCCTGGCATCTCGTTTCTTCCTGGCATTCCTATGCGTGGACAGACCTCCCCATCCGCCCTTTTTCTTGGGCGATCGAGTTCTTGCATGCCTGTTATAATGCTTCTTTTCCAAAACAGGTCCTCAATACGTAACAGCTCAATACTGCTATTCCGCACTCACGCTACCAGTTCTGCTGACACCATATTCATATCTTTAAGATTATCTTTCATGGCCAGGCCTATGTTAAGCGCATTCAGTTTTTCCACAACTTCATCAGCATCCTGATTGCAGCCACAGAAAATCTTGAGACCGTTAATGTAAACCTTTTCCGCCGCATCCCTGACAAAGAGCCTTGCGGCGGCCTTCATAAACACAGGAGACCTGTCCTGACCGCCCACATAAATATCAGCCTTGCGGCAAAGGGCATCCCCCACTTCACACCAGGTTATCATATCGGCAAGGAGAAACATCACATACTGGGACTTGGTCAATTTATACTTCCTTGTGCTGAGGATCACATCGGCTATCATCCTGATTGCACCGGCCATCATGGGGCCCCCGCATTCCTCCGTGGTCTTGTCCAAACGTTCAGCCATTTCGAGATAAAAGCCCCCTTTGGAGCGAACCGTGCTTCTCAGTCGAAAGACTGAGATAATATTTCTCTGTATCTCACTGGTCCCTTCGTAAAGCGGGAGAATCTTGACATCTCTTTTGATCTTCTCCATCTCATATTCACGCATATATCCATATCCGCCAAGGGCCTGGATGCCGTCATTGGCCATGGCATCGCCGGCCTCTGTAGCAAAGTACTTGATAATAGAGCCCTCCACCTGGAGATCTTCCTCATCAGTATCGAGCCTGAGTGCGATTTCTTCGACATATGCACGGGCCGCTTCGAGGTGCACTGCATGAGGCACCAGGAGTTTGTGGGTGTAACCCTGCATCTGTGCAAGAGGCTTACCGAACTGCACCCTCTCCTTGGAATACTTTATAGCCTTTTCTAATGAGGCCATACCACAGCCCAAACCAAAAGTGGCAACCATTAACCTTGTATAGCCGAACACCTCGTTGGCCTGTTTCAGACCCCGTCCTTCGATTCCTCCGAGGAGATTTTCCGCAGGCACATAAAGATCTTCCAAGGTAAGCGGACAGGTATCAGATGCCCGGATCCCGTGTTTGTCTTCATGTTTTCCCGGTATCAGCCCTTCTGCGCCGGCCTCTACAACAAAAAAGGAAGGCCCGTCCGGTGTATCAGCAAGGACAGTATAAATATCCGCCACACCGGCATTGGTTATGAATTGCTTTTGTCCATTAAGTATATATCCCGTGATCCGGCCTTCATCATCCAGGACACGCGCCGCCTTTGTCTTGAGGGATTGGACATTGGATCCCGCCTCAGGCTCGGTAACAGCATAAGCAACAATCAGGCCCTCCTCAGCAATCTTTCGGACGTACTTTTCCTTCTGCTCGGGTGAACCTCCAACCCTGATGGGATCCATGCCAAGGCATATAGCCAGGAAAGAAGTGGCAATTGCCAGGTCCATTTTTGCCATCCTTTCCGATATAAGGGCAACCTCTGAAGCCCCTGCGCCCAGTCCACCGTATTCTTCAGGAATAAATACCAGATGAAGAGCAATTTCGGGTCCTAACATGAAACGGATAAGCTCTGCAGGGAACTCACCGGTCTTATCCATTTCCAATTTTGTCTCTAATGGAAGCCTGTCCTTTTCGAGTTTTGCAACTGTATCTAACACCATAGAAAAAACTTCGGGATCCATTTTTATTTTCCGGGTCATAAATAATCCTCCATATCATAATTTTTTAGTAACTATTCAGGAGGCACAAAGGGGCATAGGCACAAAGGCACAAAGCGAAACCACAATAATCTTTTTCATAGGAATTGCAACGGGTTCACGATAGGAATTGCAGACCCGGAAAAATGATGAATTCGTAAAAAGCCATCAGAGGTCACCAGACAGATTTACCCCGTTGAATTCATAGACTATTCAACTATGGCCATACCAACGAAATACACCAAACGGGCTCTTAAACTTTGTGCCTCTGTACCTCTGCCCCTTTGAACCTTCGTAGTTAGATTTTTTATTTTATGTTTCAAGAAAAAGTTCTTTGAGTTGTCATCATTCTCCAGGTATTATAGTCTTAATAGTTTGTAAATATCAAGGCCAAGCTGCCAGTACTGCCTATGCGTTACCGTGCATGTCGGCATGCAGCTCACTCGCAACCCGTAACCCGTAACCCGAAACCCGCAACCCGCAACCCGAAACCCGCAACCCACAACATACCTGTCATTGCGAGGAGCCGAAGGCGACGCGGCAATCTCCCCATAGTAATTTTCACCGGAAATTGATGATAACAGGTGACTTTAAATGCTAAAAAAAGGTCTTGTTCAAGTCTATACGGCCGATACGAATCTGTTCAATTTCGCTCCCATCGGATTGAGCCTCAGGGCCGCCGGGCAGGGTCTCAGAAGCCTTATTACCTGCCTTGTCCCTCAGGAACCGATGGAAGGTGCTTCAACAGCATCCGCCCTTCTTAAGTCCAACCTGATTATTGATAACTCGTGCATTAAAGGAACACCGCCTCACATAAAACCGCCAAGCAACAAAATAATTGATTCTTTTGAACATGCAAGAAAAGCGGCAATCAAAGGAAATTTTGACATTGTTATTCTAAACGGCATCCATTCTATCTTAGACCAGGGGATAATCACGGTTGAAGAGATCCTGACTTTGATGGAGGAAAAATCTTCAAGCGTGGAGCTAATCTTGACAGGACCCTGGGCACCTGAAGAAATCATCAAAAGAGCCGATCTTGTTACAAAAATGACGGTCTCTCATTCAAGAAAAGGATCTGTTGAAAAAGACAGGCATCAAGGTCCCGGCACCATAGAGATAATCACAGGGGACGGCAAAGGAAAGACCACCTATTGCCTTGGCAGGGCCATGTTTGCCTCCTGTTCGGGAATTCGTTCTGCGATCCTGCAGTTTATTAAATCCCCTCAGGCCTATGGCGAGGTCAAGGCCATAAGAAATTTTCCACTCCTGACCATCCAGACCATGGGCAAAGGCTTCATATATTCGAACGACCCTGAAGACAACAGGAAGCACCTCGAGGCTGTTCAACACGCCTGGGAAATCTCTGTCAAAGAAATCCTTTCAAAAAAATACGGTCTGATAGTGCTGGACGAAATCAATATAGCCGTCCATTACGGGTTTATCCTAATAGAGCAAATCAAAGATCTGATTGATAGAAAACCGGATGAGTTAACTATTCTCCTGAGCGGCCGAAACGCCCCTCCCAGCCTCACAGCACTGGCAGCGACCACAATCCGGATGCAGGAAATCAAACACCCCTTCGCAAAAGGTATTAAGGCCAGAAAGGGGATTGAATTTTGACAGGGGTTGCTCACTCCTTGATCTTGTTTTCCCGGTACTGCCAATAGCCGTTTCTGAGTGAAACGTAGGGATCAAGAGCAGCCCTTTTGAGTGCTTCGTACTCCCCAATTCTCAAAGAGGCCCTGTTTACATAATCATAGCTCCTGACCGATAAGAGGAATGCCCAACTGTCAAAAAAATAATCCACTGGATTGATAAACTGCTCCCCGGCCCAGCCAAACAGACTCCGGCCGCTGAAAGGCCCCAATATGGGCAGATGGATGTAAAAACCCGGGCCAATCCCGTAAAACCCAAGTGTCTGAGCCAGATCCTCATCTCGCATTTCTATATTAAGAGCCTGCTTTGCCACGTCCTGAAATCCGAGAAAGCCTGCGCTCGAGTTGACGACAAACCTGAGCAGTTCCTCACCGAACCCCGTGATCTTTCCTTGCAACAGGCAACTGACCGCACGAATCGGCATGCACAGATTGGAAAAGAAATTGCGTATAGAAACCCTCAGCAGCTCAGGCGCCGCTGTATTATAGCCTTTAGAAACAGGCTTGAGGACCCAGAAATAAAATTTATCATTAAACTGAAAGAAACACCTGTTTAGAGGTTCAAACGGATCAGGTATCTGACCTTCCCGGCCAAAGGATTCATCCGATTCCCGTGGATCCTCTTCTCTATCTTGAACCAGAAAATCCTCACTTTCCTCAAAAGGCCCCCATCGTTGCTGGGCCTGTGCGGCAGGGAAGACAGCCACTATTATTTGCAACGAACATATTAATATAATAAGGGACCTCAGCAAACCTAATCCTCCGATACCTTGAACTTAAGTTTATCGACCAAATCCTCGTAAGATGACCTCACAATAATGCTGTTGAACTGTGCCCTGTAATTGTTGATAAGGCTTACACCATTAACAAAAATATCATAAACAAGCCATTGATTTCCATTCTTGATGGTCTTGTAATGAACCGGGATCTCGGTCTTTTTTTGAGTAATGATTTTCACCTTAACGACAGCATATCTCCCATCAATATCCTCACCCTCATAGAGCACTTTTTCACCGGCATAACCCTCTACTTTTTCTAAATATGTCCTTTCAAGCAGTTTCGCAAAAAGATCCCTGAATTCTTTTTTTTCCTCTTGTGTTCTCTTGGCCCAGTGCCTCCCAAGGGTCCTGCGGCACATCTCTTCCCAGTCAAATCGTTCATCCACGGCCTGGCGAATCATTTGTCTTTTCTCCTCAGCCCTGGCAGGTGCCTTAAGATCAGGATCACTCACAATCGCGATGATCTTGTCGCTTGTCTCCCTGATTTGTCCAGTCGGCCCCCCAGCGAGGACCGGGACGGAAATAAAAATCACCAGAAAAAATAAGATTCCAAAGAGACTTCTTGGAGCCATACAGACCTCCTTATTAAGGTAAAAACCCACGCCGAGAGGACGTGAACTTGATTTGCTCCCTGGAAGGGGGCTTGCTCCTGCGTACATTTACAAGTGCCTAAAGTTTAAAGTGCCTAAAATGCCTAAAATTAAAGGACGTCAGCCCTTTTGGATAGGGAAGAGCCAATGTCTCTGAACACGCCCACAGGACGTGGTTTTCTAAGATAAAATAAAAACGTAGCAGCTCAATAATTAGCGATTTAAAAAAGGGATCGAGTGGACAGTGTTTATCGCACCAATCCATATCAAGCCCTGAGCCATCAGAGTTTTCCAAATACAAAATTTGAGATTAGCTTCTCCAAGTCCACAGCGGGTTCAGTCTCACGGATCAGTCCTCCGGGTTTAATCAATTCCTCTGATCCGCCGGGCGTAATTTCAATATACTTCTCACCAATCAATCCCTTGGTCTTGATGGAGGCAATGGCATCGTCCTGCAATTTTACATCCAAAGGAAGTGTGATGACAACACGGGCCTCATAATCGTCCAGCACGACCTGTTTCACGCGTCCCACCTCCACCCCTGCAATTACGACCGTGGAACCTGTCTTGAGTCCCCCGCTGTTGGAGAAAACAGCATGAACTTCATACCCTTTTCCACCAAAAAGCTCCATCCTTCCAAGCTTTATTGACAGATATCCCAGGCAGATAATTCCTGCAATCATAAAGAGGCCTACTGCCAGTTCAAGATCAAACCTTTTCATTTATCACCCCTTTTCCCAAAAACGCCTTAACAACAGGGTCGTTTGAAGACAACAAGTCATGGGGGCTCTCGTCTGCCCATATAATGCCGTCATGCAGCATGGCCACCCTGTCCACTATAGCAAATACCCCTTTGAGTTCATGAGTCACCATAATCCCGGTGAAAGAAAGACGTTTGTGACAGGTATCAATAAGATCAAGAATAGCCTCGCCCATAGCCGGATCCAGACCCGTCGTGGGCTCATCAAAAAGCATAATCTCAGGATCAGTAACCAGGGCCCTGGCAAGGGCTGCACGTTTAAGCATTCCCCCACTGATCTGCGAAGGGTATTTGAGCTCGGACCCGGAAAGTCCCACATTCTCAAGTTCCTCAAACACATTTTCCCGTATAACCTGTTCACTCAATTTGGTTTTTTCTCTTAGAGGAAAGGCGATATTATCAAAAACAGTCAAGGAATCAAACAATGCGCCACCCTGAAAAAGGAAACCCAGCCCCCTCCTGTACCCTGTCAATCCCCGTCCCCTGAGCAAGTTTACATCCTTTCCGTCAACGATAACACGTCCGAGATCCGGACTCATAAGCCCTGCTACATGCTTCAGAAGAACGCTCTTCCCACAACCGCTGCCGCCGATAAGGGCGATGCTATCCCCTCTGTTTATGTCTAAGGAAATACCTTTAAGTACCTGATTCCCGTCAAATGACTTATGTAGATTCTCGACTTTTATCATTTTATAACTCAGGTTCATAGGGGCAAAGTTTAAGGGACCGTCTGGTCTATTTAGTCTGTTACCTAAAAAATGCAATTAGCGGTTAGCCGTTAGCTATTAGCTGCATAAAATCAATTAGTTGTTAGACAATACAGTTGCATTAAAAAAATGAAATTTTCAATTCAGCATAAAGTTATACAAATGCTTGTAGTCTTTAAGGTAACGGCTAATTGCTAAAAGCTAATTGCAGGTTTTAGTACCTATTTATTCAAATCAAATCATGTTTGCGAAAGATTTTTCATATAGCCATTAAGGGCAGAATGATACGTTTTAACCCTTTGCGGCTTTGCGTGAGACCTTTTTGGTTCCGGCTTGTCCGGGTTAGGTGTTACCTAAAACAAAAGCGAAGTCATGAAATAGTCCCATACAAGGATCAGCACCGACGACAGGACAACAGCCTGTGTCGTGGCCCTGCTGACGCCCTCTGCACCAAAGCCTGTAAATATCCCTGTGTAATATCCTTTGAAACAGCAGACCCATACAATAATAATACCAAAGCTGAAAGACTTATAGATACCTTCCATTATGTCCTGCATCTCCACATAGTTTGCCATCTCTCCAAAATAGGTGCCTGTTCCCACACCGAGAAGCTTGACACCGATCAAATAGCCGCCAAAGATACCGACCACATCAAAGATAGCCGTCAACAGAGGTAGAGCGATCATTGCTGCCAACAGGTTCGGCACAATAAGATAACGGTAGGGATTGAGGCCCATAAGTTCCAGGGCGTCAACCTGCTCGCTGATTCGCATAATCCCTATTTCAGCAGTAATGGCAGACCCGGCCCTTCCAGTGACCATCAACGCGGACATAACAGGCCCCAATTCCTTGATAAGGGCAAGCGCAACCATTGGCCCGAGAAATGCGTCAGAGCCAAAACGACTCAAGCTGTAAAACCCCTGGAACCCCAGGACCATTCCGGAAAAGGCCCCGGTAAGCACAATAACTGTTGTGGATTGCAGGCCGATAAAACGAATCTGCTTGAGGACGCGCATAAATTTGAGTGGGGGTGTGATCGTGTACAAGAGGGTCTTGAACAGAAAGGTCCCCATGCTCCCCATCCTGTGTAAATACACTAACGAGAATGCCCCAAGTTTTCGGATCATTGATATCAGCACGGCCATTCCACACCACTATTTTTGTAATTTATTTCCGAGTGTTCTGTCATGAAAACAAGAAAATCTTGAACAGGTCGAGTAGTCGAGTGGCGAAACTTGAAACTCGAAACTGGAGGTTTAAAGCCCAGAGTCCGACCCCTGACACCCGACAGCCGATAACCAATAACTGATAACTGATAACCGTTAACGGCCTTCAGCGTATTTTAGCTTGTTTTAGGCACTACTATGGGTTGCAGGCATGGCTCACCTTAGGGCAATTACCTTTAAGCTTTCAGCTTTGAACTTTGAGCTCTTACGGCTCTTCCGGCATATAGTCCTTAAGATAATGTTTTTGGGGTTTAGAATATTCGATCCCCGAAGAGATTTTTCCCGTGCGATATCAGGAAACTTGAAATTTGAAACTGGAAACTTGGTAGCCACCTGAATCGTCATATA
>JAYEIR010000097.1:0-48924 GCA_034660135.1 Thermodesulfobacteriota bacterium | reverse complement strand
CTTGACCTTGTAATCCTTGGCATCAACGGGGATGCTGATTACGACTCCGTCTATTCTTATTTAACTGCAAACCTGTTTGATTCCCAGGTTATCACCTACTTTAAGCATCTTTGCGGTGAATACGATACATCTTCTGCTTTTGCTTTCTGGACAGCCGTTAACATCCTGAAGAGCCAGGAAATCCCACCTATTATGAGATTGAACACATGCAACAAAAAGGTGATAAATAACATCTTAATATATAATCAGAACTACAATAAAAACCATTCCTTCATGCTGCTTTCAAAGTAACAGCTCAATAATTAGTGGTTAAAAAAAGGGGTCGAGTGGGCCATGTAAAGTGGAAAGCGAAATTCGCGTTTTTATTTAAATCTGCTGTCCGACTTCCGCTCCGATACAACCTTACGCGCGTGCTTGAGCCATCCGATCCGCACATCAGTTTGGACATCGAATTCCGGCACGTAGGGCTTGATGTCTAACAGGGGTGTTTCGTCGAGGATATCTACGTTCTCGACATGAAGGATTCCGTCTTCGATACTGCGAAGCCGGACCACGGAAAGCCCGAGAGAATTCGGACGCTTTGGTGCCCGTGTCGCAAAGAGACCTCGATCTTCAGAATCCAAGAATGGAACAACATGAAGGTTGAGCCCTTTGCTGCGATGGAAATCGTAAAGCAGGATGATATGCGAGAATCCATCGAGATCTTTCAGTCCGGCCTGGTACTCCCGGAAGACTTCAACACGACCTTGCATGCCGCGTGCCCCGGCAGGCTGAATTGGCATTCCTTTGGGATCATGAAAGGGCGTGCGTATGATCCCAATTGGTTGGTATACGATCTTCATGTCTCTTCTCGAATCGGGATAGGCAGGAGCCTCGATGTTGGACGTTCGATGTTCGATGTTCATTTTTCCAGTCCCTCCTGGGCAAAAACAACTGAGCGTGTATGGGGTAACGCGGGCCGCTATTTCCGCATTGGCGCGACCTGCCCTCGCTTCAACTGTCGGCTATCATTAATACCTTATGCCTATGATAGCAAACAGTTGTAGCGCTATGCAAGCAGGTTTCTTGTTGATTGTATGTTGTTTTTTACATTACAATATCGTAATCTACCCGAAAAAATGAAAGATATGCAAATGTAGCATCGGGATGGAGAGGAGCCTCGCAGCTCCCTCCTCCCACAACCACGCAGCATGCAGGTCCGTACTGCGCGGTTCGGCTGATCAAGGCAGAAAATCAGGTGCATGTGGTAACCTTTTTAGGGAACCATCAATTTTGATGAAGCCGCAAAAAGGCACAAAAGGCACAAAAAGTGAAAGCGGCCTGTAGTAATATCAAGAGGTTACAAACAAGAAAAATTTGAAATTGGACTTTTTAGGAAACCATCAATTTTAAAGGAGAAAAATATGGAATGGGTAACGGAACAAGCTGGATTGTGCACTGAATGTGAAATATGTATGGATGTTTGTCCTGATTATCAAGTCACAGGTGAACCGCTGTTCTCCCCGATGTACCGGCTGAAAACGGCGTCCCGTTTGTTCAGTGGTAAAGATCCTGATCCCCGCATGGTGGAAAGTATGTATAATTGCCCCAAGTGCATGTTATGCGACAGAGTATGCCCCGAGGAAATACAAATCACAAAAGTAGTGCATGAGACCCGAAAGGAGCTGGTGCGTCGTGGTTTCGGGCCTCTCGCAAAACACGAAAAAATAATTGAGCAAATACTGACTACTGGGAACTCTGTGAACGGTGACCCGGCGAAACGTCTGGACTGGCTGCCGGAGCAATTCCCAAAGAACGAGTCAGATACCCTTTTATATTTGGGCTGCCTTCCATCTTACCTCGTAAAAGATTCGGCCACTGCGACCTATCTTGTTTTGAAAAAACTTGGTGTCGATTTTATGATCCTAAAAGATGAGGGGTGTTGCGGGACCTACATCTATGAGGCGGGGAAACAGGATCTGGCAGCCGAGTTTTTTCAGAAGAATATGGAGAGATTCAGGAGCTTGGGGATAAAGAAGATGATAGTGCCCTGTAACGGCTGCCTGAAATGCTTTAAGTATTTTTATCCCGATGTGCTGGGCAAAATTGATATCACCGTTTATCACGCTGAAGAAATTATCTATGATGAACTGAAAAAGGATCCTTCCCGACTGCGCAAGATCCCACGCCGGATAACCTATCAAGACTCCTGCCGTATGGCCCGTGGAGAGGGTATCACGGAAGAGCCGAGGCAACTGCTCGAATGGTGCGGCGCCGAGATTCTGGAGCCGGAGGTAAACCGTGCCGATACTCCCTGCTGTGGGGCCGGCGCAGGTATCCGGTCCGTATTTCGCGAACTTTCAACGGATATCGCCCAGAGATTCCTTGAGAAGGCACCGGCAGAATTTGTGGTCAGCACGTGTCCTTTCTGCACATTCAACCTGGGCTATACCTCGAAGAAAAAGCAGTTGGGCAAAAAGCTTACCTATTTCACTTCGCTGGTACTGGAATCACTGGAGTAACTTTGCGAGCGGATATATGGGTCAGGTCCTGAAAATTGTATGGTATCAAACAGATGGACGCATAACAAGTAACTTAAATCTGCAAATGTGTTGTAAGTGGCGTGTCCTCTCTGTGGGGCACAGAGACCCCGCGCTACATCAGTGGATTTAACTTTTTTGGCTCATCGCGGATTAGCATGATGTTTATGTAAAAAGGGCTCAACGTCATTCCGGGCTTGTCCCGAAATCCAGGTCGCTCGAAGCGTCTGGGTTCCTGTTTTCGCTGGAATGACGGCTACTTCTACGTACGAGGGTGATTTGTTCGATCACCTTTGGCCCCGACTCATTTTGTGATTAGAGATAGGTTTTCACTTTAATCCGTGATGAGCCACTTTTTTAAGTCACTTTCCATTATAACGCCGACGTGTCGGCATAGCGGAGCTTTTTACAAAGCCATCAACAATTGAAGGAGGAAACAATGCATATTCCTGGCTCAATGTTAGGAGGAGGGGTTTGTCCAGTTACCGCCACAGTGAGTGCCATAGGTGTAGCAGCAGCGGCCTATTTTGCGCTAAGATCACAGAAAAAACCGGCAGCCGCACGATTTGGAGCTATAACCGCATTAATATTTGCGGGACAAATGATGAACTTCCCTATTTCAAATGGGACATCAGGTCATTTGCTTGGTGGTGTTCTGGCATCTGTTTTAATGGGAACCCCTTTTGGTGTCCTGTCTCTATCCCTTGTGGTTGCAATTCAGTGCATTGTATTTTCTGATGGAGGATTTGTTGTCCTGGGTGCCAACATTTTCAACATGGCACTAATCGGCGCTGGATTAGGCGGCATTATCCATTCATGCCTTATTAAAAAGTCCGATTCAAAACCCCTTAATTATGTCTATATAGGGATTGCTGCCTGGGTATCCGTGGTTTTGGCATCTGTTGCTGTAAGTTTTGAACTTGCTATGTCAGGCACGATCGAATTTTTCAAAGTTATCGCTTCAATGACCGGAACTCATTTATTGATTGGCTTAGGAGAAGCTCTTATTACGGTTGGCTGCTGCTTCTTATTTGCAACAGATAGAAACGCTGCGACAAAAAAATGGAACGTTGCCGCTCCACTTGCTGCATCAACTGTGATTGCTCTGATGCTAAGTCCGTTTGCCAGTAGTTTTCCCGATGGTTTGGAATGGGTTGCTGAAAAATATCGATTTCTGCATGAATCAGCACCGGCTTTTGTAAGTCCTCTACCTGATTATACCATCCCATTATTGACCAATGAAATACTCTCCACGGGGTTAGCGGGCTTAATAGGGGTAATTATTACTTTCTGCATGGCATGGATAATTGGAAAATCCATGAATACCTCTATAAGAAATCCAGACTTGATGGACTCGTAAGAAGTTCCGCTATCACGACGAGTCAGGATTATAATTGGAAGTAACTTGTTTTATGAAGCGTATCGTGGGGCCTCTGTGCCCCACAGAGAGGGCACGCTACATACAATACATTCGCCAAGTTACTTAGAAATCGAAAAATTCTCTTTCCCATGAGGAAAGCTTGGTTTGCGAAAATTCGAGGATACTACACGGGACGCGTTTCGAGTAGAGAGGAGCAACGTGGCAATAAACTTCTATGAGGAGAAACAGCCCAAGATCCTGAAGGGCTTTGAAAAGCACTTCAAACATTCCAGGAAGCACCTGGTTGAGAGATTCGATGAACCCACCGCGAATAGAATCCACAATGAAACGATCGAACAGACAAAGGAGTTCCTGCCTCAAATGCCGGACGTTGGAGGCAAGAAGAACCAGTTCATCGCCGTAATGTTTACCAATGCCTGGTACATCCCGTTCTATAAGGTCGTTCAGGAGCATGGGATGAGCACCGAGGAGTACGTCAAGATGATGACGCGGGTGTTCTATGAGGGATTTGACAAATATCCCGGATTCATCCGGCATCTTGGTGGGAAGTTAATAAGATCCAGGTTATTCATAAAGCGCATGATAAAACACAGTGGGGTTTCCCGGGAACGAGAATACCCGAAGAACTGGGTATACACCGTGTCCACCGATGTGGATGACCCCGACGTTCTTTTCAAGGTCGAATACTCGCAGTGTGCGGTTTGCGAGATTATGAAAAAGTTCGGGGCTGATGAGTTGATGCCGTACTGCAACATCGTTGATTTCCTTATGGCGAAGTCCCTGGGTTTCGGCTTCGAGAACCCGCAGGTGCTGGGCCGTGGGGGCGACCCCTGCGTGGGACTCTTCCGCAAAGACGGTAAATGCGAAATACCCGATTACCTTCAATTCGCTTTCGAAGGATTGGAGTTTTAGCCTGCGGTTCATTGCGGCGGGTTCGGATGGACTCAAACCGCCGACCTCACCATTATCAGGTCAGCCCGGTAACAACCATGGGAAAGCCATAAGTTGAATACCGCTACCGACTTGCCTCCTCCTTACGATATAACATCTCCCCTCGCCTGTATAGTGCCTCGCCAATCTTTCTCTCCAATGATACACGCTGCAGGATTTCCCAACTATCCCCGAGAGCGCGTTCATAGGTTAAGAGCGCCTCCTGATAGTGAATTAGTGCTTCAGCATCTGCCGCGATCTTTCCCGCTTGATCCCCTGCCTTCATGAGATACTTATGCGCTTTTTCCCACTCCTCTGCCGTTCCATTATGTGTATAGCCTGTGACAAAGATCCTGCTGTCTGCATGCGGACACACACAGGCAGTAGCAGACAGGCATATTGTTGACGTATCTATCGAGGCATACAACAATTCTTATATTTTTTGCCGCTGCCACACGGGCAAGGGGCATTGCGGCCGATATTCGGGTCTATTGACGGGGATCTTGAAAGCCGGAGACATCCAAAGGAAAAGAGGAATATGAGCACTGCCAAAAATTGTCTTCCGCCGTTACTCAAGCAATGAAACAGCATTATTCGAACCTGTCCGGACATGGAACGAAAACCAAAACCTTTGTCGATCTGGCTTATCAGCGACGTGGATAGATCCAGGCATGTTATCGCTATTATTAAGGGCAGAGCTATAAGAGCAGCCTTTAGCCTTTCCTTGATTGACAGGGCAGGCCAGGATAAAATAAGGGAAAAGACGATTATGGGATAGATATACAGCACGCTGGCGACAGTGCTGAGCTCTACTTCGGTGCCGTAGCGGGGGCTGCCCCGTTTATCTGGAACGGCCCTGTTGATCTTTATGACATAACATATTTCTTTGACATTGCTGATATCTTTAAGACTATAGGAGCGGATATCGTATGCCGGGTGAATTGTCTCTATCTCCCAGGCCGATATAGGCAGGAATATCTTTGTATATACATGGCCAAAGAAATAGAAAACCAGCAATATCAACACATAGGCAGGGATAAAGCGAACAATGAACCTTGAGGCGCTCTTTACTACAGGAACTCTATCCCGCTTTTTCTTTGGCTCTTCCAAATGCATTTATCCAGATAATAAAAAAGAGTAGCGCTACAAATATTATAAAAGTCTGGCCTACAAATACATGCATCATATCAAATGCTTGAGGCTTGTACTTGAGAGTGTAGTATAGGCCAACTATTCTGAAAAGATTTGAAAAGTATATTACAAGGGATCCCGCCAGGATACCCCCTATTTTTTGATTAATTCCCATTGGAAATGCGCAGACTGCTGCAGCGAGCAGCAGGATTCCCTCTATTCCCTCACAACCCTTTGCAATACTGAGTGAGAAGGAACCGGACCCTATCACTCTCCCTCTAACGGTTGCTTTCTCTTCTGGTGTCAAGAAATTGATAATCTTTGAGCTGACATCGGCGTTGAGCTTGTGAACAAGAAAGGGGCTGGTATATGTACTTACTGAGTAGTGCAGTGCCTGCCCTATGAGAAAAAATAGTATAAACAAGAGAAAAAACCTTATTTCTCTCCTGTTTGACTTGATTATTGCCCTAATAGAAGTGATAAGAAGTCCCTTTTTGGAGAAAGAGAATACGAAAATCTGGCCTTGTGTGTCAAACTAAATCCGACCGTATGATGTTGTGTCAGAAACTGGTGGGCCAGCAATGGGGGGTATCAGTTTATCCTGCTCGCTCTTTTTCCGCTTGCCACGCGCCACGTTGCTGAAATAGCCATAGTATCTGGCCAGGTTTTCCATGGCCTTGTCCTCGCCCGGTTGGATTCTTGGGCCACAGAAAACGCTAAATCCCGAATGAGTGTATTGCGAAAGGCATCAACACCACCTTCCGAAAGAGATTCTTCTTTGCCCTTTTCGCTGTTCTTCTCAGGTCTAATCATTCCACCCTCCACCACCCAAAAAAATTGTATCCCGGCCGACAGTTAGTCAAATAATGCGGCAACTGAACAACCCTCATCTATAAGACGAGGGGTTTCAACTATCCCCAGGGGGACACGAATCAGTCAGAAAAAAACAGGTTTTTCGTCGGGAAACTTGGATCACTGGTCAGGTTGACGCCCAGTCGCCTCAGGCCTGCCTCATCACCCGGCGTGGGCATATGGGTCATGTGGACCTCACAACCATGCAGTTCTTTTAGTTTTTCAATGGCCAATTGAGCTGCTGAATTTGTCGTTGCACTGATACTAAGGGCAATGAGTGTCTCTTCCAGATCCATACTGATCGTTTTCTCGTGAAGCATTTCCGTCTTAAGATTGCTTATGGCATCCGTGACATATGAAGGTACCAGCTTTATCTTTTTGGGTATCCCCGCCAGAAATTTAATGGCATGCAAAACAAGACTGGATGCAGCATGCATAAGGGGAGAGTTGTTCCCTGTAACGATGGATCCGTCTTTCAATGCTATGGCCGCACCACAATAAATACCTTCATTGCCTTTCTCTTTCTCCCTGGCCTCGGCAGCAGCCTGGTGTGCCGGTTTAACGACGCTCCTGTATTCCGGTTCGAGATTAAAGTCCTTAATAAAAAGTTCTACACGTTGGTAGGTTTCTTTATCGGCGAAACCCATTATATATTCGCATCTATACCGAAAATATCGTCTGATTATTTCCTGTTTGGCTGCCTCCTGTGTGACATCATCATCGGTTATGGCAAAACCACAGCGATTCACTCCCATATCGGTCGGCGATTTGTAGAATGATTCCCCTCCGGTTATTTTCTCCAATATTCTCTTGAGAACGGGAAAAGCTTCGACATCTCGATTATAGTTTATGGCTTTTTTATCGTATGCCTCCAGGTGGAACGGATCGATAAGATTGAAATCTTCAATATCCGCCGTAGCAGCTTCGTATGCCACATTAACGGGATGTTTAAGTGGCAAATTCCATATTGGGAATGTTTCAAACTTGGCGTATCCCGATTTCATCCCGCGTCTATAATCATGATATAGCTGTGAGAGACAAGTAGCCAATTTACCGCTACCCGGACCTGGGCCGGTAACGATAACAAGAGGTTTTTCAGTCTCAATGTACTCATCTGCGCCATACCCTTGATCGCTCACGATAAGATCTACATCGGTAGGATACCCTTTTGTATAGGAATGAGTGTAAACCCTGACGTTTCGTCTTTCCAGTTTGTTTTTGAACAACACGGCAGCGGGCTGATTTTCAAAGCGAGTTATAACGATACCCAGCACATTAATTTCCCACTCCCTCAATTCATCAATCAACTTTAGGGCATCAGCGTCGTATGTAATACCAAAGTCGGCTCTTATTTTTTTCCTTTCAATATCACCGGCATAAATACAAAGCAGGATATCGGCTTTGTCCTTAAACCGCTGTAAAAGTCGCATTTTTACATTAGGATCATAGCCGGGCAACACCCTTGCTGCATGATAATCAAAAAGAAGTTTTCCTCCAAATTCGAGGTAGAGCTTATTGCCGAACCTATCCACCCTCTCAAGAATAGCTTCTGTCTGTTCCTTTAGATATTTCTCATTGTCAAACCCTGTCTTTTCTGCCATGTGAACCCCGTGTGTTTGTTGTTATAATAAAAGGGATCATATTCCCAAGCTCACCGAATATCAAGAACATTACCCAGTCTCTTATCTGAGCCCAGTGTCTGAGGTCACCAAGGCAATCAAAATCAGTAACAGCTCAATATCGGGATACGACTACGAGAAGGAGGAGGTTCGGAAGTCTGAGTGTCAATCAGGTTGACAAAGCATCTCTATGATATTATCAATTGTGTAAATTTTAGGGGTTCTATCTTTTAGAATCCTTTTCCATAAAAAGGAGGATATCAAATACAATGGCTGACAAAATGGCAGACTTGGCTGGTCCAGGCATAGGCAATTACGAGGACCTCGAGAAGGTCCTGCCGGTTGATTACAACTCTTCTCTTACACCAAAGGAAACGATGGAGGCCGTATTCGCAGCAAAAGGCTACATTGAGAAGAACCTGTGCAAGGAACTGAACCTTACGATGGTCCAGGTTCCCCTTATTGTGGATGTCGAGAGCGGCGTTAACGATATGCTGGACCGGGACGGCTCACGTACCCCGATCCAGTTCCACATCACGAACGACTATGATAAGAACCCAATCGACGCCCAGGTTGTGCAGGCAGCAACCAAGTGGAAACGAATGGCCCTGAAGCAGTTCGGAATGGCAGTTGGGGAAGGCCTCTGCACCGACATGAAGGCAATTCGCAAGGACTACTTCCTCGACCACGACCACAGTTGCTATGTGGACCAGTGGGACTGGGAAAAGGTAATAACGCCCGAACAGCGCACACTGGGCTGTCTGACCGAGACTGTGAAGAAGATCTGGAAGGTAATCAAGGGCGCCGAGCAGTACGTGCAGGAGATCTTCCCGCAACTTAAGAGCGACAAGTACCCTGACATCCCCGATGAGCTGACTTTCATCCACGCCGAGGAACTCCTCGAGAAGTACCCGGACCTGCCGCGCAAGCAGCGCGAGAACAAAATTCTGCAGGAATACCCAGCAGTCTTTATCTACGGAATAGGCTGGGTGCTTCAGGACGGCTACCCGCACGAGATGAGGGCTGCGGACTACGATGACTGGGCAACCGAGACCAAATCCGTGGACGGCAGGCCCATGCATGGACTGAACGGTGACATCCTTGTCTGGAACCATGTCACGAAGCGCCGCCACGAGCTGACGTCCATGGGTATCCGGGTGATCCCCGAGACCCTGAAGCAGCAGCTCGAGATCAGCGGCCAGATGGACTTCCTTGAACTGCCTTACCACAAAGCGATCATGAACAACGAGATCCCGCTTTCTATCGGCGGCGGCATTGGGCAATCCCGCACATACATGTATCTGCTCAATAAGGCACACCTCGGCGAGGTCAGTGTCACCGTGTGGCCTCAAATACTCAAAGATATGTGCGCGAAGAAGAACATCTTTGTCCTGTAGTAAGGGCAAGTCCTAAGCAGAGGTTGCTTCGACTTTACACTTCACATGCCGGGCGTGAGCCTGCAACGGCTCGCGCCCTTTCGGCGGGATCACCTCTTAGATGTTTGCCCGCAGGGTGTGGAACTCTCATCTATTCCTGCATCCTGTATGTCTTCCAGGTCCGGTATGCCATCAAAATTAAGGTCCTTTGCACGCCTGATTAACGTCTCGCGTGCATCGTATTCCTCCCACAAGTCAGGCTTCCCGTCACCGTTAGTGTCCTCTTCAACGGCCTTCACTCGCCCGTTCTCATAATGGTACCAGGTATCGATTTGGCCATCGGCATTGGTGTCTCTCTCAGCACGGATCGCTTTTTCCTCATAGTTATAGAACCAGGTAATATTCAAATGGCCGGTATGCCCTTCATCTTCTTCACTTTTCCGGAGCCTGCCGTCTTTTCCATAATGCTCTCTCAAGTCCGGATGACCATCCCCGCGTTTATCAATCTCCTTAAGTCTCAAAACACCGTCTCTGTAATAATGCCGTATTTCCGGAATCCCGTTTCCATCCTGGTCAAGCTCCATGACTACGGACCAGGTGGGCCGATTGAAATATTGGGTGAGCTCAAAACGCCCATCCTGGTCATCGTCGCGGATGAGCTTTACGCTTTTTCCGTCTTTGTAATAAACTATCAGATCAATCTTTCCTGTTCCTCTTTCATCTCTTCTTAACTCAACGAGTCTTCCTGACTTATAGTATTGCCATGTGTCCACCTCAGAGTTAAGGTCCGAATCACATCCCACCCTTTCCTTTTCACCTGCACTATCAAAATATATCTTCAGGTCCGCCTTCCTGTCCCGGTTCTTATCCTGGGTTTGAAGAAAAAGCTTCCCTTTTCTAAATAGTGATATGGTTTCCAGAAATCCATCCCCGTCGGTGTCGATCCTTTTCTGCCGGACTCTCTTGCCTTCCTCAAATTCGTCCCACTGGTCAATTTTGTGATCGTGATTCGAATCCGTCTCGATTCTAATGACCTGCTCATCCTCGTAATACTGGAACCGGTCCATATGCCCATCAGAATTGCTATCTATCTCTAATTTGATGATTTTTCCTCCCTCATCAAAATAAACTATCTGGTCTATCTTTCCATCATTATCGGTATCCCGCTTCACAACATCTCCCTTCGCCCATACCGGTTCAGACCACAACGGAACGGCTAAGGTGAACACGATAAGAATGGAAATAAGGCTGTTCATTAGAGATCTCCTGGGCCGATTGGAGCCGTTTGCTATTAATCCGTAATAGCTCAATAATTAGCGGCACACAGACAGGATATTGATATGCATAATGTTGAATGAATCTCGAAGACAAGGTTTTTGCTCATGCGCCAACAGCACATTGTCTATCACGCGCTTGCAAAATGGCTTACATCAGGCGGTGTCCGATATTAACAGGGCAAAGACGGGAATCAGCCCTCGAGAAAAGGATAATAATTTTCCACTCAACTAATTGACATCAAAAAAATGCAATTAGCGGTTAGCCGTTAGCTATTAGCCACATAAAATCAATTAGTTGCCAGACAATACAGTTGCATCAAAAAATGAAAGTTTCAATTCAGCGTAAAGTTATACAAATGCTTGTGGTCTTTAAGCTAACGGCTAATTGCAGGTTTTAGGTGACAAGCTATAACTGTGCTATTCAGTTTATCTTTCTCGGTACTTAAAAAACATGCAAATCACAAACTTTGCGGAAATGATGGCCGTAGATCGCAAATGTGATTGCAAGTGGTAACAGCCCGGGGCGACGAAGAAGTGTCCACATAAAAAGCCGCCAATACTGCAACCTCTCTCTGCCAAAAATGCCCAGGCGGATGTTGGAGCGAAAGAACGCAAGGAAACGCTGAAAATCCAGCTGGATTTCAACCTTCGGCGCCTTATACTCCCGAAGGAACGTCCTGATACGCTTATAGTAGTGCTTGCGCGAATAAATATGGCGCATTATATTCTTATAGCCGTCATTCAATAAATCAAGATCCATCCTGGGAATTATATTTGTTGTCCCGTCAACATTATCCCCCGAAGTATTACCTATCAACCGGCCTTCTTGTTTAAGCCGTTGGTAGAGCTTTGTGCCGGCAGGTGCCTGGAGCAGGCCAACCATTGCCGTCACGATCCCGCTTTTCTGGATAAAATCAATCTGGCGTTGGAAAATGGACAGGGTGTCGCTGTCAAACCCAACAATAAAGCCGCCTTGTACCTGCAATCCGGCACGCTGGATGCGTTTTACACATTCAACCAGGTCGCGGTTTTTATTTTGCTTTTTGTTACATTCCGCCAGGCTTTCCTCATCAGGTGTTTCAATCCCGATGAATACCGTATCAAACCCCGCCTCAACCATCATCTCCATTAAGGGCTCGTCATCGACCAGGTTTACCGAAGCTTCCGTGTTAAACTGTATCCCTCTCTTGCCTCGGCGCCATTCGATTATCGCAGGCAAGAGTTGCGTTTTGAGATACCTTTTATTACCGATGAAATTATCATCCACAAAAAAAACCTGCCCGCGCCAACCCAGGTTGTAGAGGACGTCCAACTCCTGGATAATCTGCTGGGCGCTCTTGATTCGTACGCGGTGTCCAAATAAGGCCGTCACGTTGCAAAATTCGCAATCGAACGGACAACCCCGTGAAAACTGGATATTCATCGAGGCATATCGTTTTATATCAGCCAACTCCCACATGGGAGTCGGTGTTTCCCGCATGTCGGAAAATTCGGATGTCTTGTAGATCCGCCTGGCACATCCCTGTTCCATATCCGCCAAAAAGGATGGGAGAGTCAATTCGGCTTCATTCAGCACGAAATGATCGACATCCTCAAACTCCTCGTACTCATTGGTGAAGAGTGGTCCGCCGGCAACAACTTTGAGGCCTGCTTCCTTGCACCGGGCAATGATTTGGCGAGCAGAATCCCTCTGCACTACCATCGCGCTGATAAAGGCAAAGTCAGCCCAACCAATATCTTTTTCAGTGAGATTAGTTATGTTGGTGTCAATTAGGCGTATAGACCATTCTTTTGGAAGCATAGCCCCCAATGTGAGCAGGCCGAGAGGTGGGAAGGCGGATTTTTTGTGAATAAATTTAAGTGCATGCTTAAAACTCCAGAATGTATCTGGAAATTCAGGGTAGATCAAAAGAGCTTTCAAGGGGCCTCCTTTACTGTAAACCATTAGCGAACTACTATTACGAAAAATACTATATCCCTCTAAAGGCACCGACACTCGCAGGCTTTATGCAAAAAAAGAAAGAAACTAAGAGGATCTGCTTTAAGGTTTTTCTTCAACGGGGCAACCTTTGGGAGGAAGCTGTCTGACTGATGAGAAATACTTTAGATATTAAAACCACAAAAAGTTGCTCAAGTCAACAACAATCGGAGGGATTTGCGCTGTGCCGTTCTTTTGCTTTGATCTCTTCCGGCTTGTCCAGGTTAGGTCATATATATCTCTTGATTTAGAGATATTATAGGCGTATTCTTTTAGAATTATCTCCAAAAGAGTTGGTAGAATGATAAGGATTCAAGGGATCAGGGGTTCGATTCCCAATCTGAAAAGTGGCGGCGCATTGGCAATTATGCGGCAAAAACAGCATTTTTTACGAGGACTTCGGGTCTTCAATCTTTGTCATGGTCCCAAACCCTGAACATCTGAACGCTTACATCTTTTCAAAGGGGGGTATTCTCTTGAACAACAAAACCATGAAATTTCATAATGTTGGCTTCATCTCAACGAGGATCTCGGGCACGGACGGCGTATCCTTGGAAATCGAAAAGTGGGCAACTGTTCTGGAAAAAAATGGGCTTAAGTGCTTCTATTTCTCGGGTCAAAATGACCGCCCAAAAGAAAGGTGCATGCTTGTGGATGAAGCCCATTTCCTTGCCACAGATATCAAGCAAATTACCGACAAATGTTTTGGACAACGCACCCGGCCAAGGGAGACCACCCGCAAGATTCATATCCTTCGCGATTACCTGAAGGAAAAGATCTATGATTTCATCGAACGATTCGATATTGACTTGATTATACCGGAAAACGTGCTGGCCATCCCGTTGAATATCCCGCTCGGCCTTGCTCTTGTTGAATTTATTGCTGAAACCGGTTTTCCCATTGTAGCCCACCATCACGATTTTTCCTGGGAGAGGCACAGATTTCTGGTCAATGCCGTCGAAGACTACCTGTCTTTTGCCTTTCCCCCCAAGCTCCCGAGCATGCAGCATGCAGTCATTAATTCACTCGCAAGCCAGCAGCTAAGCTACCGGAAGGGCATATCCAATACAGTAATACCTAATGTGTATAATTTTTCTTCTCCCCCACCGCCTATGCCTGACTGCCTGGGAGATCTGCGAAAGGACATCGGCCTCGACGAAGACGACCTTTTCATCCTTCAACCCACCAGGGTGGTACCCCGGAAATCAATTGAAAGAAGCCTGGAAATAGTGAGCCTCATGAACCTCAAAAACCCTGTTCTTGTTGTATCGCATTCCTCTGAAGACGAAGGAGACATTTATTATGAGCGTATTCAAGAATATGCAAAAAACCTCAGGGTCAAGCTTGTCTCTATTGAACATCTCGTTGGAAATGGAGGGTCATCTATCGTCAATAACCAGAAAACCTTCTCCATAGCCGATGCATATCAATGCGCTGATTTCGTCACATACCCGTCAGGATACGAGGGCTTTGGGAATGCCTTTTTGGAGGCGATCTACTACCGGAAGCCCATAGTCGTGAATCGATATTCAATCTATGTCGTTGATATCGAGCCCAAAGGGTTTGATGTAATAAGCATTGAAGGTTTTGCTACCAACGAGACCGTGGAAGAGATTTCCCAGGTACTCAAGAACAAACAACGACGGGAGCAAATGATTGAAAGGAACTATCAGCTTGCCGGCGAACATTTTTCATACGAGGTCCTTGAAAAATCGCTCTTAGAAATGATCACTATGCTTTGAATCCTGAACCCTATAACCTGAGCGGTTACGACATATGAAATATAACATCGCACTTCTCCACTATTCATGTCCGCCGGTTGTGGGCGGAGTTGAGGAGATCGTAAGTCAACAGGCCTCAGTCTTTACCAGAAATTACCACAACGTTAAAGTCCTTGCCGGGGCGGGCGAGAGATTCTCTGAAAGCTGCGAACTTGAGATCAACCCGATTCTGGGCTCGCAGAACAGACAGGTACTTAACGCACAAAAATCGGCCCTCGAAGGTAAGCCGGAAAAGATGGAGGGCTTGATCAAAAAATTGTACAGATACCTTAAGTCATCCATAAGAGACTTTGACATCCTGATTGCCCACAACGTACTGACCATGCCATTTAATTTGCCGCTTACAGGAGCCTTGCATCGCTTGGCCCAGGAAGGCGTGATACCCATCATAAGCTGGAACCATGACTCCCCATATTTCTATGCCGACCACCCTAAATATCTTGACGTTTTTCCCTGGAATATTCTCAAGAGGGCTTACGCCGGTATCGTCTACGTTGTTATCTCAGAAAGCCGCAAAAAGATGTTCGCAGATCTCTACGGAACCGGAAAACACATGGAGGTCATTCCTAACGGCATAGACCCTATCGGCTTTTTTCGCCTCGATCCAAGTTCGGTTCGTCTGATCCGGGAACAGAGACTCTTTGAAGCGGAATTCCTCATGGTTCAACCTACTCGACTCCATCCGCGAAAAAATGTGGAACTATCCATTCGGGTAACAAAGGCGATCCGAGACCTGGGGATCGGGGTGAAAATGCTTATTACCGGCGCCTATGACCCCCATGCGCCTAAGACTGTGGATTACCACCGCAAGTTAAAGGCCTTGATTAGAGACCTTGACGTAGAAAATGATGTCCTCATTATGGCTGAGTACAGGTTTAAAAGCGGTGAGAAGCTCTCCGTTGACAGAATCATAATACGGGATCTCTACCTGATCGCCGACATTCTGTTCCTGCCCAGCCTGCAGGAAGGTTTTGGTATTCCTCTTCTCGAAGCGGGAATGATCAAGCTGCCTGTGGCATGCTCAAACATTCCTCCTTTTGTAGAAATAGGCGGCCAGGACGTGTGCATATTCGATCTTAATGATCAACCCGGGCAAATAGCCAGGAAAATCTTGAAATTTGTTGACGGCACAAAACCCCACCGCATGTTCCGGAAAGTACTACGCAATTACGTCTGGGATAACATATACCAGGAGAAACTCCTACCTCTTCTCGCCAAGGTAGCAGGAGCCAAATGTTGACAGATTCTAATCCGGGAATCCGCCCCTGGGTCAATTAGTGTCTGTAGAACCCAAACCAAGTTTATCCAAGCGATATCTCAAGGATCTCAAGTTTATACCGAGAAGCTCAGCAGCCTTTTGTTTTGACCCCCTTGCAGCTTTAAGCGCGCTTAGAATATAGTCTTTTTCGGTTTCCTCTATCACCTTGTCCAATTGAATTCCATGCTCTCTTAGGTCTATGGAAATATGGCTTTCAATGGAATTCTTCCCATGACTTGAAACCTCCAGGCTCTCAGGCAAGATAATATTTGACGTCTCTAAGGCAACACTCCTTTCAATCATATTCTCAAGCTCCCTGACATTACCCGGAAATCGGTATTCCATCAAGAGGTCCATGGCATACACGGACATGTTCATGGGTTCCTTTCCGAACTCCTTGCAGTATTTGTCGATAAAGTGTTTTGTCAGGACAGGGATATCTTCCTTTCTTTCCCTCAAGGGCGGAATATATATTGGAATCACGTTAAGCCGGTAATAGAGATCTTCTCTGAATAATCCCTCTTCGACCTTCTGCTTCAAATCCTGGTTTGTGGCGGCAATAATCCTTATAGACACCTTGATGTCATCAGTTCCCCCGATCCTCCTGAAGGTCTTTTCCTGGATGACTCTTAAGATCTTGACCTGGAGAATTGTCGGCAATTCGCCGATTTCATCAAGAAAGACCGTCCCCCCCTCGGCGACCTCAAAAAGACCGGGGCTGTCCGTAAAAGCACCGGTGAATGCCCCTTTCATATAACCGAACAGTTCGCTTTCCAGGAGCTGTTCCGGTATGCCTCCGCAATTTATGACGACAAAAGGCTTGTTTTTCCTGTGGCTCTTCTCATGAATAGCACGTGCCACCAGTTCTTTTCCTGTCCCACTCTCTCCTAAGATAAGAACATTAGCCGGAATATCCGCCACTTTTTCAATAAGGGAATATACCGGCAGTATTTCCTTGCTTTTCCCTATTAAACCTCCAAAGCTGACAGCATCTTTCACCCCCTGCATAAATACGGCATCGTGTTTTCTTATCCCTTTTTTGCCGAGGGCATCCCTGATTGTGCTTTTCAGATCCTCTATATCAAAATTTTTTTCGACGTAATCGTATGCCCCTTGCTCCATCGCCATTACGGCAGTTTCACCAGAGGCATAGGCAGTGATTAAAATAACCATGGTTTCAGGAGAAACCTCTTTGACTCCCTTCAAAAAATCAATCCCATCGACCTTTGGCATCTTTAAGTCACTAATTGCCAGGTCAAACCTGCGCTTCTTGCAAAGCTTCAGCGCTTCCTTCCCATCCGTCGCACAGGTGACCCTGTAGCCTTCCTGGACCAGCATAATCTCGAGAAATTCTCTCATTCCTCTATCATCATCCACAACAAGAATTTCAGCCATTAATCTACCTCTGCCTTTTTGTTTAGTGGTAACAGGAGCCTACAGATTATCCCTTTTTTGGGTCTACTCTCGATTCTGATTTTTCCACCGTGGTTCTCTATAAGTCTCTGGGTAATTGTAAGACCCAGCCCTGTTCCCCCCTCCTTTGTCGAAAAAAAGGGATTAAAGACCTTGGCGATATCATCTCTTTCTATTCCACAGCCCGTATCACTTATCCGGACATCAAGAGACCCGTTTCCGTTTTCAGGCAGTCTTAATTTCATTTGTATTGTTAATGTCCCACCTTCAGGCATTGATTGAACGGCATTCAATACAAGGTTGGATAGTATTTGATTCACTTCGGTCCTGTTTCCATAAACAACAGCACCAGGACATGGTTCCTTCTCGACCGTTATCTGTTCGTGCCATGCAGGCCCGTAACGTAGAGATTCAATGACAGAGTCCATTACATCATTGACGTCGATTTCCTCTCTGTCCTTTAACCCTGGCCCGGGCCGAGCCAACAAGAGAAAATCCTTTACAAGATTTTCAAGTTGCGCACTGCCTCTGAGGACTATCTCCATCAGTTTTTTGTTTGTCTCATCGAGATAGAGTGTGTTTTTCAATATCTGGATCGACCCTTTTAAAGATGCGAGGGGATTCCTGACTTCATGCGCGAGACCTGCTGACATCTCGCCAATAAGAGCGAGACGCCTGCTTTTTTCAATCTCCTTTTCCATCTCTTTTGCGGAGGTCATATCCTGAAAGACTATTAATTGTCCGATGCGATTTCCTTTGCTGCCAATTAGCGGTGAGACGGAAAAACCCAACATGATTTTTTTCTGCTTTGCCGTAATAGTTGTCTCGCCTCTTTTTACGGTGTCTTTCCCTTTCTCCTTGTTCCTTATCTTATACAAAATATCGGAAAACCCGTTGAAAATGACGCCTATCGGTTTGCCTTCAACATCTAAAAAAGAAAGGCCGATAATCTGTTCACCGGCCCTGTTTAGCAGCCTGATATTCCCATCAAGATCAGTCGTCATGATCCCTGTGTTTACAGATCTAATGATGTTCTTGTAAAGCAGATCGAGCTGATGGAACTCACTTTTCTTCTCCTCAAGGAGCGACCTTGATCTCTTTTCCTGTTCAACAACAAAGTTTACTAACAGCGCAATGATATAGAAAGATGCTATGTGCACAAAGATCCTTGACAGGACATATCCTGCACTGAAATCATAACCCCAGGGGATGGCATATAATGGATGAATGACGTCATAATATTCTAAATCAAGCAATAAGCCATAAAATATGCCGCTTACAGAGGCTACAATCAGGCCCCCTCTTCTTGTGATGAACAGGCTGGAATAGATGATGACCAGGGAATACAGAACAGAATAAATACTTGTAATGCCACCTGTTAAATATATAAGTGTACTTATCAGGCTGACATCGCCAAAGGCCTGAATGTAGATATTAAGCTTTAGATTCTTGATGCTATTTAGGAAAAAAAGATACAATAACGATAAGATATAGCTGAAAATTATGACTGAAAATACAGGAAGATCACTTGATATTTTATTGCCCTTTAGATGGATAAAGCCTGCAACACCCAGTATAAAGGTAACAATTACAACCCTCAGAAACATCAACCAGCGGAGTCTTGGTGTCAGGTCTTCTTCTTGTTTTGCATGATCTTTCATAGGATACATCTCTGAAGTGATGGGCCTGTTTCAGCCCGGTGAATACTGACAGTCTCGTAAAAAGTCAGAAATCTTCCGTTTGAGTCATTCCCGCGAACGTGGGAATCCGGTAAAATCAGGTGGTTCCTGACTCCCGCTTTCGTGGGAGTGACGACCTTGGAGACTTTTTACGAAACCATCAATAATCATGAATTACGAATCTGAGAGTAGCAGAATGGCCACATAATTTCAAGACGACAGGTACAGAGAGCTTGCGAGAGTTTGAGTAATTGTGTAGAAGCAACAAAAGAGAGTTAGTGCCAAATTGTCCTGGACCTTTGGAGCCGAAAAAATGAGCATGCTCTATCTATTCTACATTATGATAACCAGCTGTCTGTTCCTGATTCTTTTTCCCGCCTTTTGGGTTTACACGCGTATAACGGGACAATACGCCCAACACATAGGAGAACGCTTAGGTTTTTTGCCGGCCAGTGTAGTTCAAGGTCTTTCTTCCAGCAAACGGATCTGGATCCATGCCGTGTCTCTCGGAGAAGTCAAAGTGGCCGCCTCAATAATCGACGCCATCAGGCCCATGATCCCAGGATGCTCGATAATGCTTTCAACAACCACCGAGCATGGGCGCAGGCTGGCAGAAGAGAGCTTTGGACATGACATCCCTGTGTTTTACGCCCCCCTTGACTTTGTAGGTTCAGTGCGCAAGGCCCTCTCGATTGCCAGGCCTCAAATAATGGTTTTCCTTGAGACCGAAATCTGGCCTGCGTGGCTCTTGGAGACCCGCCGAATGGGCATAAAGACCGCCCTGATCAACGGTCGGATCTCTCCAAGATCTATTGGCAACTATCTCAAGCTTCACCCTTTTTTTTCAGAGGTATTAGATAATTTTGATGTCCTCAGCATGATCACGGACGAAGATGCCGTTAGGATCAAAGCCATGGGCGCTGACCCGGAAAGGATCCACACAAACGGCAATGCAAAATATGATCTCCTGGCAAATCTTGCCGACAAAAAAATAGAGGTCCAAATGAGGCAGACCTTGAATATTCACCCGTCTCAAAAGGTGTTAGTTGCCGGCAGCATCCGGGGCGGGGAAGAGATAATGGTCATCGATGCATACAGAAAAATTCTAAGGCAATTTCCGGACACGATCCTGATTATTGCACCGCGACATATTGAAAGGTC
The DNA here is from genome assembly GCA_034660135.1 of Thermodesulfobacteriota bacterium. Taxonomy (GTDB): domain Bacteria; phylum Desulfobacterota; class DSM-4660; order Desulfatiglandales; family Desulfatiglandaceae; genus JAYEIR01. Next base: position 28,569 of record JAYEIR010000097.1, on the reverse strand, counting down.
ATCTGTTATTGCTTCGCTTCTTGAAAAATACGGCCTTAGATATCAACTTCGAAGCGATATCAACAAGGACAAGTCTGTACGTTCAGAGCAGGTCGTTATAATTAATACGTTTGGTGAACTTTTTAAGGTTTACAGCATCGGAACTATTGTGTTCTGCGGGGCCAGCCTTGTTCCGCTGGGTGGACAGAACCCCTTTGAGCCGGCAGTTTGGGGTAAGACAGTGTTCTACGGACCTTCCATGGAGGATTTCTTAGATGCCAAAAACGTCCTGGAAGCGGAAGGAGCCGGCGTTCCTGTTTCCAATGCAGAGACACTTGCTGAAAAGGTTGTCTGGTTTTTCCAACATCCGGAGGAGCTGGAAATGTATGGTCAGCGTGCCCGTAAGGCAGTCTTGGCACACCAGGGGGCAGCAAAAAAACACGCAAGCCTGATAAAATGTCTCCTGGATTAAAGATTGAGTGGGCTGTGTTTACAGGCACCGGGATCTCTTTTTTTCTTTATGCCCCAACAGGCTGTTCCCTAACGGGCGCTTGCCAAACGGCTTACCTTAAGGTGGTCTTCTGGTTAACGAGATAAATGGGGTAGTAAGCCGTTTGGCTGCGGCCCTGCTGTGAACTATATTTAGGGAATAAAGCAAAAAAGAGATCCCGGTGCCTGTCTCGTATGCCGCTAATTATGGAGCTATTACGATTGAGTATTTGTGGGAGTGAATAATTATGACAATTGACCAAAAGATAATAAAAAATATTTACAATAAGTTACCAACAAAAACAAAAAGCCGCCTGATTCAAGCCATAAAATCCATAGTCAAGACCAAGGAAAGCGGTGGAAAGGTCGTTGCCGTAGTTGGCAGCGGCCCAAACATACATGAAGGTGTCACAACCCTTATTGCTGAACTGATGAACAAGGGGATAATTGATGGGGTTTCCACCAGTTCCGCGGTGATAAATCATGAGATGGCGGGGACCCTGGAAAAGGTAAAGCGCATTGATGGCGCGGCATTTGGTTTTGACCACAGAAAACTCCCGTCTGACGGCCAATTTGAAGTAAGCATACTTCCGAAAACACGTATAGAGGAGTATCAACGAGAAATTTCATTAGATATTGGGCTTTATAACAGGATGCTTGAAGCCGGAGGAAACATAATCACCAAGGTGGCAGGAAACGTGGCTTATCCAACAGGGCTAAGAACGGAAAGGCTGGCCCGTGAGGTCCTCCGGTTGGCCAGGCATTTTGGAATTCCCTTTGAACAAATGGCCGGCTATGGCGCTGATCCTTACACCATGATAGGCGCTGGAGCTGAACACGACATTCCGGTTCTGGTAACAGTACCTCAACTGGTAGGAGGCGGAGAAGTTGGGCTTGCTATAGGAGACTCCTTGCCCATTTCTGAACGCTGTCAGCGGATTGCAAGGCTTATTGACAGCGCAGATGTAATTATTGAGTCCGCCCTCGCCCTGTCACAAGAAATCCATGACGGCCCGTTTGAACTCTTCACCGGCCACGGCATATGGGCCGATTGGGAAGGGGCCTGGACATATACCCTTGCACAAAAAAAGATCATACGCATCGACCTTGACTCAAACCTGGAAAAGGCATGGATAAGTGAACGGAAATCCAGCATGGTAACAGACGCTGTGGCAAAGGGCCTTCCAAAAACAAAATCTTTAAATATTCCGTTCCGTATGGAGATGTCAGGTTTTGCCAGAATTCCGGGAAGCCTTCCGGTTATTGGAGATGTTGGAGAGATATGGCCTGTCCTGGCCACCAGGGTGGCGGAGTTACTTCATGTTGAACTTGACTTTATGTGCTACAAACAATCCCTGCCGGCAGGGCAAAAAGCCCGTGAATGGATTGTACAAAACGTCAATCCGGTAGACAGAGAACGTATGAATGCCGCAGCAAGGCTACTTTCTGAGGGTCACCAGGGTAGCACCCCAGCCCGATGGGCCGAGGTCAGTCTTAAAGCATAAAACCCTGGGATGCTTTTCAAGGAATGCATGGACCGTCCGGCGAAGAACACCTCTGCCTTTTCCATGGATGATCCTTACCTCAAAGATGCCTTTTTCCAAACAGGCCATAAGATATTCATCCACGACCGCAATCGCATCTTTGGGCGCAAACGTATGTAGATCCAGGACCCCGTCGATGGGGATCTGAACGGCCTCCGTATTTGTTTCTGTCATATCCTTTCCAGATTTAGTTGATCCTGGAAATACTCTAAAAGCTCCTTGTTTAGCTTGTCAAATTCCTGTTCTGTTTCCACTTCCACAACAAGGTCCCGATCATCCATGACTTTTATGCGGCCATATCTGTTAACCGTATCAACCACTTTTTTGACATTGGTGGTGACCCAACCATCCATCCTCAACACTAATTCATCACCCTTGAACGCACGTTCAATGGTGAGCTCCACATCTCTTTTCTTGGCATCCCATCCAATAACAGCAGGTCTTACAACAACCGGTGTTACCGGGTCATGCATTGCTGCACACCTAAACCAGAGTTTTGCCCTAATCATGATACAATTGTCTCCTTTTGATTATTTAGTGACCATCCAGAAATGGCTATTTTCCGCAATCTCTGCGTCAGATTCGGATTTTAATCCTCGAAATACTTCAATGTATTCCTGTGGTTAAAACCCTCATCTTTCTTGACCTTGCGAAAACTATCTCATTTCTGGATGGACACTATTTAAAATTTCACCTTTGGTGCTTCCTGACGCTCTTTTGGTACTTCAAAAAATGATGCCTTTTCAAAACCGAACATCCCTGCCATTATGTTGGTGGGAAAGGTACGCATCTTGATGTTGTAGGCCTTGACTGTTTCATTGAATCGCCGGCGTTCAACTGCTATTCGATTTTCAGTACCTGCGAGCTCGTCCTGCAGCCGAATAAAATTAGTGTTTGCCTTTAAATCCGGATAGCGTTCTACCACCAACAGAAGACGGGACAGTGCCGAAGACAGTTGATTATTGGCCTTGATCTTATCGCTTATGGACCCGGCGCCGGCTACTTTTGACCTGGCCTCCGTTACTTTTACAAAGACATCCTTTTCATGAGAAGCGTAACCTTTGACCGTCTCCACGTAATTGGGAATAAGGTCGTAACGCCGCTGGAGCTGATTTTCGATCTGGGCCCAGGACCCTTTTACGGACTCATCCATAGTTACAAGACTGTTATATGTCCCTTTCAGGTATGAGAAAGGAATAAGGATGATAACAATCAATATCCCGACAACAATCAGTAACGTCTTTAGTGTCTTCCCCATGTCACTCCCCCAATGCATCTACTAATTTTGAAAGCATTCTAACTTCCTTTAGATACCCCTTATACAGCTTTGTGATTTCTGTATCTCCGAGTTTTATTTTCTCTTCTTTTATATCAAGGAGTTTTTCAAAAATACTACCGTCCAGTTCAAACAACCCGGCCGTTACCCTGATAATATCTCGTTTTTCTTTAGGAATTTCTTCTCCCTTCAGGTAAAGAAGGGCCTCAAAGATGGCAATAAATGCTGAAAGAGACTGAACAACAACGCTTCTCAAAGCCCTTGCCTTTCCATAACTCTCAAGGAATGCTTCCCTGAGCAGAAGCAGTTTGCCCTTGATCTCTCGCTCGCACTGAAGTCGTATAAACTCTTTCTTAAAGGTGAGATCCTTCAGTATATCCTTCCCAAAGACAAGGATATAGTTACGTTTGAAGTTCAGATACTCGATGGGAAAAGCATCCATTGATGTCTCTATATACGCCTCGGTCAAGAAAAGCGGAATCGCAACATTTCTCTTTCGCCATTTTTTTACGATTGAAAATGCCTGATCAAGAAGCTCGATTCCCTCTTCCGAAACTACAACCATAAAATTTATGTCGGATTTTCCCGGCCTGTAGTCTTCCCCTGTGGCGCTTCCATATAGATTAATGCTCACAAGTTCTCCGCCAAAAACTTTCTTATAGTCTGTGACGATTTCATCAAAAATATCTACTGGTTTTTCTTTGTTTTTTGTCATAACAACTCCTTATCAAAAACCTCCGCCAGCGCCACCGCCGCCACTCATACCGCCGCCGAATCCGCCGAACCCGCCGCCGAACCCGCCGAAACTTCCGCCAAACCCGCCTGACCCATATCTTGATCCAACCCCTCCCATCAAAAAGGGTAAGAAAAAAAGCCATGCCCCCCCGCGGCGTCTCGATGAAAATATGAGAAAGACAAAAATCAAGATAAATGGCAAAAAAGACAACCCGGACCGTGTCTTCTTGGCCCTTTTTACCGGCATTTGACCGGTCAGCCGAACACCGGAATCCTTTGCAATGATCTGAGCAACCGCTATTGTCCCTTTAAGTAGACCTTCTCCAAAGTTATTTTCCTTAAGATACGGGATTATATATTGGTCCCGTATCTGACCGACAAGGCCGTCTGGAAGGATGCCCTCCACCCCATATCCGGTCTCAATACGCATCTTTCTCTCTTTAACGCTAACAAAGATCAAAACGCCCTTATCTCCCTTTTTCTGCCCTATACCCCATGCATTATACAAACGGTTTACATAGTCGTTGTATTCTGCACCACCGATATCCGGCATTGTCACAATCACTACAGGTACGCCCGTTTTTTTGAGCAATTCCATAGTGATACTGTCAATTTTATTTTTATATGCCTGGGGTATTACGTTGGCATAATCATTAACCAACCCTTTTGGGGCCGGGAAATCGACTTCGGCTTTTGCAAAATCTAAAAGAAACAATACAATAAAAATTGATCCAATAAAGCCTATATGTGTTGGACTTAAAAATCTTTGCATAGATTTCACCGAGTTAAATTATAAATTGGCCAAAATAAAAAAACTACCTCTAACAATATTTCAGTATAATATGTATTTATTTGAATTACTCAACTCTTTTTTCTCACCACCGCTGACTTAATATATAACCGGCAACAGATTACTTCACAGAGATTTGTTGAAAATTATTCAGCTTCCATACTAAAACCTGTCTAAAACCTTTTCACTAACTTGCAAAGCTAATTTCCTTAATAAAAACTGTAAAATATTTTCAAAGATTACCAAAATATTTTGTTTACATTTCAACGAAATACTTCAATATTTAACAATCTAACATTCCTGTTTATTATTATGATATAAATATATATAAACTACAATCAAAGACTATATGTTTGATACGAAGTTAATTTACAATACAAAATCAGGATTCATAATATAAGGAAATAGAGTATAAATTCTATGACGTTACGTAAAGGACAAATCGTAGAAATTGAAATCATCAGGATGGCATTCGGCGGACAAGGTATTGGAAAAATTAATGGTTTTGTTATCTTTGTTCGCGGCACAGTTCCTGGCGACGAGGTAAGCGCTCGAATCTATAAGAAAAGAAGAGATTATGCTGAAGCAAGCCTGATAGAAATATTGAAACCATCGCCACAGAGATTAAAGCCACTATGCCCTTACAGTGGTTATTGCGGGGGTTGCCAATGGCAACACGTGCGTTATGAAAGCCAACTGCAATATAAGAAAGAACATGTGATTGAATCAATGGAACGTTTAGGACACATCAAAGATATTGTTGTTCATAGTGTGGTTCCAAGTTCTGATATATTTGGTTACAGAAACAAAATGGAGTTTTCCTTTTCTGACAGGCGTTGGTTTCTGCCTGATGAGATGGACAGGCGGGAAATTGAAGGCGGTTTTGCACTTGGTCTCCATGTACCAGGGACCTTTAGTAAGGTCATTGATATGAAGGCATGTCTCCTTCAGCATAATACAGGTAACCAAATTCTGGATGAGGTGAGTAGATATGTTAAGAATTGTGGAACGTCTGTCTATGGATTAAAGACTCATGAGGGTTTTTGGCGTTTTCTGACTATCAGGTATTCAAAAGCATTTGATGAATGGATGGTTAATGTGGTGACTTCAGAAGAAAGGCTGGAACTGGTACAACCGCTGGTCGAGATCCTGTGCCGGAAGGTTGGCCAAATCAGAACCGTTGTAAATAATATAAACAGTCGCAAGGCCTCTATTGCTATTGGTGAGCATGAGATTATTCTGGCAGGGGACGGACACATCAAAGACAGAATTGGGCAGTTTACTTTTAACATATCGGCAAATTCCTTTTTTCAGACGAATTCCTCAGCCGCGCTTAAACTCTATGAAAAAGTCATGGACTATGCTGAATTTACCGGCAAAGAGAGGGTTATTGATTTGTACAGCGGAACCGGCACGATCCCTATCTTTATTGCAAGTAAGGTAGGTCAAGTAACCGGAATAGAGATAAATACAAGTGCAGTCCTTGACGCTGAAAGAAATTGCATGGAATTAGGGATAGATAACTGCGATTTTATATGTGGTGATATCCGGCAAGAACTCAGCTCAATAGATTTCAGGCCGGATGTCTTGATAATTGATCCGCCACGGGCAGGTATGCACAAAGATGTATTAGCCCAGGTGTTAGAGATATCCCCTGAAAAGATCGTCTATGTCTCATGCAACCCTTCGACTATGGCAAGGGATGTTAGCCGGATGATTGATAATTATGATTTAGTGGAAATTCAGCCTGTTGATATGTTTCCACACACATATCACATTGAAGCTGTTGCCAAATTACAACTTCGAAACAAGTAAGTTGCAGCGTGTCTGCTCGATAAAGCGGGGTTAAAAAATGGAATCTCGTATTCCGCTAATTATTGAGCTGTTACGTTGCAGCCGATCAATGATCAAATGAACACCGAAAAAAGATAAAGATATAAAATGTAGAAAATTATTGACAAAATGTTTAGGTGAGATATAATAATTAGTTCAAAATAAGTCTGTGGGAACAGTTTGTTTCTATACAGACAGATTTGAATTCAAGGTTCGTACTGATAAACATTAAAGGGGGTGATTAAATTTGACCGGAAGAGAACGTAGTTTGTTGGTTGTGAGATGGCCTTTCGGTCAGGTGGAGCTATTATACCCTTTGATGATTTATAAGTGCTTCCAAACCTTCATTGAGCTTTGAGAGGTTAGATCAAATGATCGCGCCATAAAATAAGTAATTTTTTTAACACATCCGCGTGTTTGAAGGTGAGGAAGAGCATCTCTTTGTTGTGACTGAGGTGCTTTTTTATTTTCACGATTTCTTCTGTCTGATATAAACCGGCTAATTCTTGCAAGCTGGTAACCAGTGTTTTTCTATATCTGTGTTATGAGTTGTAAAGCTGTAATATTTCATACACAATGAGGCGAAGAAATGACACAGAGCCAAAATTAGTTTGTTATGTGAGGTAGATAAAAAATGAGAGTTACTGTCCAAAATAATCAAATAGAAAAGGCTATAAGAGATCTTAAAAGAAAACTTACCAAGGAAGGATTTTTTTCCGAGATAAAAGAAAGACGCTTTTATGACAAGCCGAGTGTGGCTAAAAAGAAAAAACAGGCCAAGGCAGCAAAAAGGCGCCGAAAAAAAATGAGAAAGTTTTAGTATCCCATTCGGGGATGGTTGAAACCCCTCGCCTTTACCTGCCTGCTGCAGGCAGGGGTGAAGCAAGTTTTACGTTGTCGCCGGGTGACTTGTCATTCCGGCCGTTGAGCCGGAATCCAGGGAATAAAATTCTTGGGACTTCTGGATGCCGGATTGAGAACGGCATAACAAAAACAGATGATTTTAATCAACCCGACATAGAGACCCTCGTCTCATAGACGAGGGTTGTTCAGTTTTTCAAAATCATTTTAGTGATTTTTTCCTTGACAGAAATAGCGTGTATGTAAGTTAATAGGCCAATCTGTCCATGTATGAATTATCAACCTTAACTTGAATATGTGAGGGTTAAGTATATGACGCATCCAGCGAATTCCTCCAAAAAGACTTCCAAGGGTGGATGGATATTCTTACTAAGTGGTTTTGTCCTTGCCTTAATTGTGGGTTGGGTTATTTTCCCGATGGTCCTGTACTCCAAGCAGAGCCAGCCTATGAATTTCAATCACCTACTTCATCTTGATCCGGAAAAAGTGTATGGCATAGAAGGAGATACGCGAGCTGAACAGTGCCTTTATTGCCATGCATTCTACGAAGACGGCACCTTTGCGGGGATCCCAAAAGTTGAAAAGTGTATAGAATGCCATGATGATCCTGAGAATCCTCTTGGAGAATTACCTGAAGAGATGGAATTCCTGGTCAAATATGTTGCCGAGGAAAAAGAAATACCCTGGCTTGTTTATTCGGAACAACCGGATTGCGTTTATTTCTCTCATATTGCCCATGTCAAGATGGGTAAGCTGGATTGTCAGACATGCCATGGTGACCATGATAAGACAGAAAAACTACCTGTATACCAGGAAAATCGTTTGACCGGTTACAGCATCTTGATATGGGGAAAAAATATTGCAGGTTACAAAAAGAACACCTGGGATCGCATGAAGATGGATGACTGTGCAGAGTGTCACACCAAGAAAGGGCATGAAGAAAACAATGCATGTTTTGTGTGCCATAAATAGTAGCCGATAGAGGTTTAGAGTCCACCTTAATAAATAGGAAAAAGTCTGTAATAGGGTAAGATTGTTATGGAATTAAGTAGAAGAAATTTCATTAAGTTTGTCGCCGGTGGGGCCGCTGGTACGGCTTTGTCTCCGCTTCCCTGGAAACTGACGGATGATATAGCAATATGGACCCAGAATTGGCCGTGGGTGCCAGACCCATCTACAGGTGAATTCACGAATGTGAATTCCGTGTGTAATCTTTGCCCGGGTGGATGCGGAATCAGTGTCAGAAAGGTGGATACAAGGGCGGTAAAGATTGACGGCCGTACTGATTATCCTGTTAATCCTGGTGGAATCTGTCCCTTGGGAATGGGGGGCCTCCAGTTACTTTATAATAAGACGATCCGTTACCCTGGTCCGATGAGACGCATTGGGCCAAAGGGTAAAGGCGAGTTTGTTATGATTACCTGGGACGAGGCCTTAGATATCCTGGCCAAGCGAATCTCTAATTTGCGTAAAAAGGGAATGCCCGAGGCCGTTGCAGCCGTGGACGGAAACCAGAGGATGTCGACCATGTCGGTCATGGTTGAACGGTTATTGACCTCTGTGGGAAGTCCAAACTACGTTACAACTCCTTCTATAGACGATACATACCTGATATCAAATTTGCTCCTGCAGGGGACTGATGGTCCCATGTCCTATGACCTTGAAAATGCGGATTATGTCTTAAGCTTCGGGTGCGGGCTGCTCGAGGGTTGGGGAGCACCGGGCAGGGTAATGAATGCCTGGGGGTTGTGGCACGACAGTGCCGGAAAGACAAGGGCAAAAATAGTTCAGGTTGAATCGAGGGCATCCAATACCGCATCAAAGGCAGATCGTTGGGTTGCCTCACGGCCGGGAACTGATGCGGCATTGGCCTTAGGGCTTGCGCATGTGATCATCAAAAATGGTTTATACAATAGCCGGTTTATTAATAATTTCTCATTTGGTTTTGAAAATTGGACTTCGGCTGATGGAAAGGACCATGTGGGTTTCAAAAGCATGGTCCTTGATAAATATTCTCCTGATCAGGTGGCCAAAATTACCGGCCTGAACCCTGAAGACATAGTTTCGCTGGCCAAAGATTTCGCCCGGGCAAAGGCCCCGATCGCAATCTATGGCAAAGGGAAGGATGATTTAGATGGAGGCGTGTATGAATGCATGGCCGTTCATATTCTCAATGCGCTGGTTGGAAATATCAACAAACCGGGCGGGGTGCTGATAAATGATCCTCTTCCATTAAGCCGGCTTCCGGAAATAAAACAAGATGCCATATTTAAGCAAGGACTTGGTAAGCCCCGCATTGATCAGGCTGGAAGTCTACAATACCCTTTTGCCGGCAGCCTTATTAATAATCTGACCAACAAAATCATCAAAAGTCCAAAGTCACCTGTTGATACAATCCTGATTTTTTCTGCAAATCCTGTTTATACCCTGCCTGATGGTGGAGCATTCAAAGAGGCCTTGGAGAAGATCCCGTTTGTTATCAGCTTTTCTCCATTCAGGGATGAAACATCATATATGGCTGATCTTGTTCTCCCGGATCACACATATCTTGAAAAGATGGTTGATGTTGTCTGGCCGACCGGTCTTCAGTATCCATTCTACGGGTTGTCTAAGCCTGTTGTTGAACCTCTCTATAATACGAGAAACTCCGGGGATGTCATCATTGAGTTGTCAAAACGGATTGACAGCACAGTACAATCCGCCTTTCCATGGGAAAACTTTGAAGGGGTTTTAAAGGCAAGAGCAAAAGGCCTATTTAAAGCCGGCGGCCTTGTCACGTACGATAACATGAATCCTGCCTGGGAGCGTAAAAAATATGGGAATGGCTCAAAACATAACTACACATCCTTTGAGGAGATGTGGACGAAGATAAAGGCAGGAGGTTTGTGGTACCAACCTGTGCATGGATTTGATGGTTGGGAAGGGCTGTTCAAGACACCTGATCGAAAGTTCGAGTTTTTCAGTAAGCGGGTCCAGTTGGCTGTTGATGAATACGCGGGAAAAACTACTTATAAGACGGCTCTAAAAAATATGGGTATAACCGTGACCGGGGATCAGGTTTGTATGCCACATTACGAGGCAGTTAGTTCTGATGTTAATATGTCCGCCTATCCGCTCCGGATGATGCCCTACGAAATGATCAACCTGGCCAGTGGTTGGATACCAAGCCCGCCTTTCTTATACAAGACGATCTTTGACAATCAGTTGAAAGGCGACCTGTCCTTTGCTGCTGTTAATCCTAAAACAGCGACAGAGTACGGCCTGAAACAGGGTGACCGGGTCATTATCAAATCTCCTGCGGGAGAAGTGGAGGCAGGCCTGAGTTTGTCTGACGGGGCTATGCCTGGTATTGTATATCTACCATTAGGCTTTGGACATACGGCGTATGATGAGTTCTTAAGAGGAAAAGGCGTCAATCCAAATGAAATCATAGACGCGGAAAAAGATCCTCTGAGCGGCCATTCGGTCTGGTGGAATACACATGTAAATTTGGTCAGGATTTAGACGAGGTAGATCATGAAGAAAGGGCATGACCAGGGAAAACATAAATACGGTATGGTCATAGATCTGGATAAGTGTACGGGCTGCGGGACGTGTATGGTTGCCTGTGCTGCTGAAAATAACGTATCCGTGAGACCGGACGAGTCGGACAAACAGCGCAGTATTGCCTGGATGCTTCTCTATAAAATCGACAATGGTAAAGAATTTCCTGATACGGAGACAAGTTATTTCCCAAGGCCGTGCATGCATTGTGACGATAATCCGCCTTGCGTTTCCGTGTGCCCTGCAACTGCCACCAAGATAGATTATAATACCGGGATTGTCAGCCAGATCTATACCCGCTGTATTGGTTGCCGGTATTGCATTGCAGCATGTCCTTACCATGCCAGGACATTTAACTGGTGGGACGGATATTTCCCAAAAGGCAAAGGCCTTGATCGCTACCTGTCCCCCGAGGTATCTCCACGGATGAGGGGGGTGGTCGAAAAATGTTCATTCTGTCATCACAGGCTGATGAGGGCCAAGGATCAGGCTTATGCAGAGGGCAGGAAAGAACTGAAAGAAGGTGAATATATCACTGCCTGCGCCGAGGCATGTCCGGCACAGGCCATCAGCTTTGGCGATCTTAATAATCCGGGCCATAAGGTCTCCAGGCTTTCCAAGAGCCCCTTTGCGTTCAGGATTTTGGAAAAACTCGGCACAAATCCCAAGGTCTACTACCTTTCTACTAAGGACTGGGTGCGCAAAATGGCTGATAATTATCTGCCCGGCGAGTTCAAACCGGTTTCCAAGGCAAGTGCTTCAGCCGATAAGAAGACTACTCTGCAAGGAGGATGAACATGGATTCAGTATTGATACCGGCAGGAGTGAAGAGATGTTCTCTAAAGCTCTTTCTACTCTGGACCCTTCCATGGCTTGGGCTTTTAGCATGGGGCGCTTTGTCGGCCTTTCTCTGCCTCTGGAAAGGACTCAACCAGACAAACATGACTAACTATTTTGCGTTTGCCGTGTGGATTGTTTTTGACCTCTCGGTAATCGCACTTGGTGCAGGCGCCTTTTTTACTGGTTTTCTGACCTATATCATTGGGAAGAAAGAGCTGAAAGATATTATCAATATTGCCGTGATCATCGGTTTTATCTGTTACTCCGGAGCGGTTGCCATGCTTGGGATTGATATAGGCCAGCCAATACGGGGGTGGTTTATCTTCTGGCATGCCAACGTCCATTCCATGTTGACGGAAGTGTCCTTCTGTATCACCTGTTACCTTGTAGTGCTAATCATTGAATATGTGCCCATCATCCTTGCAAACAGAAAACTGGATGAGGTGCCTGATTTTCACCTGTTCGGTAATAATCTTCATCGTATCATGGCTGTATTTGCCGCTACCGGCGTGTTCCTGTCCTTTTTTCATCAGGGGTCACTTGGTGGCATGTACGGTGTAATGTATGCCAGGCCATTCGCATTCAGAGAGGGATTCTACGTATGGCCGTGGACATTTTTTCTCTTCATCTTATCTGCGATAGCATCAGGACCTTCTTTTCTGATTCTTTGTACCAAACTGGTACAGGGAATTACACGAAAGAAGCTTGTCCCTGAAAAGGCATTTCAGACCCTGGCCAAGATCTCCGGCTGGCTCCTTGCCTCTTATATGATTTTAAAAATAGCTGATACGTTGGGATGGATTTATGGTGTTATACCAAAAGCCGGAATGACTTTTATGGATTTTTTCAGCGAGGGGCCTTATGGAGTATGGCTGCTTATTTGCGAGATCATTATTTTCGGAATTATTCCTGCTGTCATCCTTTTGATCCCAAAGGCAAGGCAACACCAGGGATGGCTTATCACCGGTTGTCTTATGAATTGCACGGGAATCGTTTTAAACAGGTTTGTGCTTACTATTGTAACTCTTGCCATACCGGTCATGCCCTTTGATAAATTTGTCAGCTACCTGCCAACGTGGCAGGAATGGGGAATTTCCTTGGCCCTTATAGGTTTTGGCGTGCTGGTCGTTTCCCTGTCTTACAGGTACTTGCCGGTATTTCCAAAAGAAGCCGAACTAAATCCGGTTGCTGAATAGTACCCGAACGAAAATTAGAGACGGTCCTGCATCGAACCCCTCGCCTTATAGACGAGAGTTGTTCAGTTTAGGCAATAAATGATCTCAGGAGATTGAATATGTTACCCTTCTGTTTTGAATGGTTATGGGGTATAGACCATATTATATTTTTTGGCCTTCTGTATCTTGCGCTTGTCATTATTGGTCTTGGTCTCACATTTGTGGGAATCAAGACCTTTCTGCAGGTTGTTGGAATTCTGTGGGAAAAGGACATGTGAAGGTTGGAAAGTTAAATTTAATGAATTTTGAAAAGAATATCTTATGTATCGGGGCCGGCTATGTTGGGGGGCCCACCATGGCGATGATAGCCTGGAAATGCCCTCAATACAGGGTGACGGTTGTTGACATAAACCCGGTGCGCATTACCCAGTGGAATTCTGATGAGCTTCCTGTGTTTGAGCCCGGGCTTGACGAAATCGTAAGGCAGGTAAAAGGAAGAAACCTGTTTTTTAGTACGGAGATAGAACAGGGGATAAAGGAATCAGACATAATTTTTGTTAGTGTGAACACGCCTACCAAGACATTCGGGGCGGGTGCGGGTATGGCTGCTGATTTGCAGTACTGGGAAAAGACAGCAAGGCAGATACAAAAGCATTCGGAATCAAGTAAGATAATCGTAGAAAAGAGCACCCTTCCGGTAAAAACCGCCCTGGCCCTGGAAAGAATTCTTACATCAGGGGACAGCGATGTGCATTTTGAAATCCTGTCCAACCCGGAGTTCCTGGCCGAGGGAACAGCCGTCAATGATCTACAGAATCCGGACAGAGTTCTTATAGGTTCAAGGGAAATGCCCAGCGCTTTAAAGGCAAGGGATGAGCTGGTCAAACTTTATACCAATTGGGTGCCGAAAGACCGCATCATAACGTCTAACATCTGGAGCAGTGAACTTTCGAAGCTTGTTTCAAACGCCTTTTTGGCTCAGCGGATATCTTCGATTAATTCCATTTCAGCGCTTTGTGAGAAGACCGAGGCGGATATTTCCGAGGTAGCCCGGGCCGTTGGCACGGACAGCCGTCTTGGGGATAAATTTTTGAATGCCAGTGTCGGGTTCGGCGGATCATGTTTTAAGAAAGATATTCTGAACCTGGTGTATCTTTGTCGTTATTACGGCCTTGAACAGGTCGCTGATTACTGGGAAGGTGTTGTAAAAATCAATGATTACCAGCAGGGCCGCTTTGTAATGAATATGTTGAGCGCCATGTTCAACACCCTGGCCGGCAAGCGAATCTGCCTTTTTGGGTTTGCATTTAAGGCCAATACGGGTGATACCAGGGAAAGCCCTGCGATATTTGTTGCAAAGAGACTGATAGAGGAAAAGGCAGAGCTGACAATTACCGATCCAAAGGCCCTGGACAATGCGAGGATAGACCTGGATGGTATAGGCGGGATAGTCAGCTATAATGAAGACCCCTATGAGGCTGCTGCCGGCTGTGATGCTATTGCTGTTATGACTGAATGGGATGTGTATAAAAATATTGATTTTATCAAGGTTTACCAGTCAATGAATAAACCCGCCTTTGTTTTTGACGGCAGGAATATCCTCGATCACAAAAACCTTTTTGAGATCGGGTTTAATGTATATCCGACCGGAAAGTCTCCCTTGACTCATTATTGATCACTCAATCAGAGAAGGTGTTTTATCAAGTCCTTTTCCCATTTCTCTAATAATCAGGAGACATTCGGTTTTTTCGGTTGTTGTCAATTAAACCACTGCCCACTCGATCGCCTTTTTAAACCCCGCTTTATTGACCAGATATGTATTACCTTTAAACGCATCAAGCGTATAGAATCATTCGTAACCGTTCGGTTCGGAATGATAACAACTAATTGCCTGAGCAATCACTCAACCAAACAACGCCGCTTTGAGCGCTTATTTCAGGAATAGACATGACAACCATACACGGCTTCAACCTGCAAAAAGAGCAGTACATCAAGGAATTGAACTCGCAGGTCAGGTTCTTTCGCCATGCAAAAACCGGGGCTGAGCTTCTGTCACTTTCAAACAGTGACGAAAACAAGGTCTTTGGAATAACATTCAGGACACCTCCCTTTGATTCAACAGGGGTAGCACATATCCTGGAACACTCCGTGCTTTGCGGATCACGAAAATACCCTGTGAAAGAGCCGTTTGTGGAGCTTTTGAAAAGCTCCTTGCAGACTTTTCTTAACGCATTTACTTATCCGGACAAGACATGCTATCCTGTCGCAAGCCAGAATCTTCAAGATTTCTACAACTTAATAGATGTCTATCTTGACGCCGTGTTATATCCGCGGCTGACCCCTTTCATCTTTCAGCAGGAAGGCTGGCATTTTGAGCTTGAAAATCCCGAAGCCCCTCTTACCTACAAAGGGGTTGTGTTCAATGAAATGAAAGGGGCGTATTCATCACCTGATAATGTTTTGGCCGAGCAATCCCTTCAATCCCTTTTCCCTGATAATGCCTATGGGTTTGATTCCGGTGGTGACCCAAAACAGATACCTGAACTCACCTTCGAAGAGTTCGAGGCATTTCACAAAAGATACTACCATCCTTCCAATGCTCGTATCTACTTATATGGTGACGATGACCCTGATGAACGGCTCAAAATCTTAGACAATTATCTCAAGCACTTCGAGGCAATCGACGTTGATTCAGGGATTCGGCTGCAGCCTGTGTTTGACAGGCCAAAGAACATTGTACGTCCTTTTATGGTGGGGGAGGAGGAAAGTTCAAAAAGAAAGGGAATGGTTACTGTGAACTGGTTGTTCCTGGAAACAATCGATGTTAAGGCAAACTTTTCCCTGGCTATTTTGGAGTATATTCTCCTTGGTATGCCTGCCTCTCCTTTGCGCAAGGCATTAATCGACTCCGGCCTCGGGGAGGATCTTGCAGGTGAAGGTCTTGGAAACGAATTGAGGCAGATATATTTTTCCACAGGCCTCAAGGGCGTCGAGATGAAAAATGCGGATGAGATTGAACTCCTGATTATGAAAACCCTGTCGGATTTAGTTGGAGACGGCATTGATACACGAACAGTCGAAGCAGCCCTGAACACTGTTGAATTTCGTTTGAGAGAAAACAATACAGGCAGCTTTCCCAGGGGGCTCTCCTTGATGCTGCGATCCCTGACTACATGGCTCTATGATGCTGATCCTCTGTCGTTGCTTTCCTTTGAGGCGCCATTGGAAGCAATTAAAACAGAGCTGAAATCAGATACCTTGTTTTTTGAAGAGTTGATTGATCGTTTGTTGTTAAAGAATACACATCGCACAACACTGGTGCTCAAGCCGGATCCTGAACTGCGGAAAACAGAAGAAGCCGGTGAAAGAGATCGTCTGGCGCGTGTCCGCTCCGCCATGAACAGAAAAGATATTGATTCTGTTATTGAAAGCAACAGGGAGCTCAAGCGACTGCAGGAAACCCAGGATTCTCCTGAGGCCCTGGCAAGCATTCCTGTTTTGAAGCTCTCGGACTTGGACAAAAGGAATAAAGAGATCCCGTTGTCTTTATACAAACAGGAAGGCGCAAAGATATTGTTTCATGACCTTTTCACCAACGGGATTGCCTATTTGGATGTTGGGTTTGATCTTCATAACCTGCCCCAGAAATATATTCCCTTTGTCCCACTGTTTGGTCGCGCCCTTGTTGAAATGGGCACAGAGGACGAAGATTTTGTCACCCTGACACTGCGAATAAGCAGAAAGACAGGAGGTATCAGGCCGGTATGCTTCACATCTTCAGTCAAAAACGACAGGCAAGGTGCGGCCCGGCTTTTTTTAAGGGGCAAGGCAATGATGAGCCAGGCCGGGGATCTGATAGATATCCTGCGAGATGTGCTTCTTGCTGTTCGGCTTGACAACAAGGAGCGATTCCGCCAGATGGTGATGGAGGAAAAGGCCAGGCAGGAGCAAAAGCTCGTGCCTGCCGGTCATCAAATCGTCAACCTGCGTATCAGCGCCCATTTTGGCGAGGCACATTGGGCCGCCGAACAGATGAGCGGCATAAGCTACCTCTTTTTTCTGAGAGAACTGCTCAGGTCCATCGATGAAGACTGGTCAGGGGTGGTGGCTGCTCTCCGGGAGATACAGCATATCCTTGTCAATCGCAACGCCATGATTCTTAATGTCACATTGGACAACCGCAACCGGTCAAGCTTTGAAACTCATCTGAAGCGTCTCTTGCCTTCACTTCCTGGTTTTCCGGTTGCCCAAGCCTTGTGGCATAATGAAGAGCCGGCCTCCGTGGAAGGTATGACCATACCTTCTCAGGTCAACTATGTGGGTAAAGGTGCGGATCTTTACAAATTGGGTTACCTTTTTCACGGGTCGGCACTGGTCATAACCCGCTATGTGCGAAATGCCTTGTTATGGGATCGTGTTCGAGTGCAGGGGGGAGCTTACGGGGCCTTTTGTCTGTTTGATCGTCTTTCAGGAGTCCTGAGTTTTGTCTCCTACAGGGATCCAAACATCATCAAGACTCTCATGGCATTTGATCAATCGGCCCGGTTCCTGCGTGATATTCGTCTTGACGAGGGGGAACTAATCAAGAGTATTATTGGTACAATTGGGGATATAGATGCCTATCTGTTGCCGGATGCAAAAGGATATATCTCGATGCTCCGTCATCTCACGAATGATACGGACGAGAGTCGTCAGCAGGTTCGTGATGAAGTACTGACCACCACGGCTGCTGATTTCAGGACCTTTGCCGGGGAATTAGAGAAGATGCAGGACAGCCAGGTTATGAAGATCCTTGGTTCGCCGAGCGCTATTAAGGCGGCCGAGGCAGACCTGCCGGCGGGTCATCAGGTGCTGAAGGTCCTTTAGGAATCAGGCACATTTCCGGTTTATCCGGGTTAGGTTTCTTATCGATAAATTATTCGGAGAAGGATTATGAACATTGGTCAAAATAAAATCATGGGTCTGAAAGAAGCAATAAAGAAATATGTTCATGATGGGTGCCATATCTCAATAGGGGGATTCACTCTCAACAGGAACCCTATGGCAGCCGTATATGAGATCATTCGACAGGGAATCAGGGGACTGCACGTGTATGCGCACTCCAATGGCCAGGGAGTCGATGAACTTACAGGAGCAGGCTGCATTAAGAGGCTGGAGATCGCTTACGGCGGCATGGGAAGATTTGCGCCGACCTGTATAGCATTCAAAAGGGCAATTCAAGAAGGGACGATTCTCTTTGAAGACTACTCCAATTACCAGATGACCCTGCGATTTCTTGCCGGTGCCATGGGGGTGCCTTTCCTGCCGACTCGATCATCCCTGGGAACAGATGTCATTGATAAATGGGGCTTTTCTGAGTCTATGAGGGAAAAAGACCCAAGGATTCCAGACAAGAAATTAATTGTGATGGACAACCCTTTCGGCCCCTGGGGAGACGCACCAAAAGTGGTCTTGGTGCCTGCCATAAATACGGATGTGACCATGCTTCATGTCCAGAAGGCTGACATCCAGGGTACTGCCAGGATAAAAGGCCTTACATTTGCCGATGTGGAACAGGCAAAATCAGCAAAACATCTCATCCTGACCTGTGAAGAACTGGTCGAAACAGAGGAACTTAGAGCAGACCCCGACCAAAACCACATACCCTTTTTCTGCGTGGATGCTGTAGTGCATGTCCCTTACGGTGCCTATCCCACTGCCTGCCACCAGTATTATGATTACGACCCGGTGTATCTGAACGAATACGCGAAATATGCACGCGATAAAGATCTTTTCAGAGAGTATTATGAAAAATATGTGTATGGTGTGGATGGACATGAGGAACTCCTTAAACTTGTTGGAAAAGAGAGGCTGGATATGATAAAGGCGGATCCAAGGACAGGATATGCCGTAGGTCTGGACAGAACCTGATGAGGACAAGACAATGGACGAATATACCTTGAGAGAGATGATGACCGTAGCGGCCGCCCGGGAGATAAGAGATGGCGATATTGTCTTCTGCGGGACAGGGATATCCATGCTTGCCGCCATGGCTGCCAAACACATCAATGCCCCCAACAGCGTGATATTTTTTGAAACAGGGGCTATAGATTCACAGCTTGAAGAGGTTCCCCTGGCAGTAGCAGACCCCCGTGTCATGTTCTGGACCTCAGTAAATGGCGGCCTGGCCGATTCTTTTGCCTGTATGCAGAACAAATTTACCGGCCAACACGTAGTCGGAATTCTTGGTGCAGCCCAGATAGACAGGTTTGGGAACCTTAATTCAACTGCGATCGGGGATTATTTAAGGCCCTCTGTTCGTTTCTCAGGAAGTGGCGGTGCCTGTGACGTGGCCTCATTTGTAAGCAGAACAATAATATTTATGCAGCATGAAAAAAGGAAATTTGTTAGACAGTTAGACTATCTCACAAGCCCGGGCTGGCTCGATGGGCCTGATGGCCGCAAAAAGGCAGGCCTTGCAGGAGGTGGTCCGTCGGTCGTTATTACTGATATGGCTGTAATGCGTTTTCATGAAATGACCAGGGAAATGTATTTGGGAGGATATTACCCTGGTATCACCCCTGAACAAGTTCTGGAGAACATGCAATTTGAGGTTGACATATCACAGGCCCGGGAGGTGAGGGCCCCTTCATCTGAGGAACTCAGCATATTGAGAGAACAATGTGATCCTCAAAAACTTATCCTATGAAAGATCCAATGAAAAACTACCGTGTGGAATTCTTCCCTAATGGAACATCTGTTGAGGTAGAGGAGGGCACTACAGTTGCAGAGGCTGCCCGCCAGGCTGATGTGTTTATAAACAACATCTGTGGCTCGAAAGGCAGTTGCGGCAAATGCCGTGTCCGGATTTCCAAAGGGAGGGCAGAGGTGGATGTGAACTCCAGGGCATTACTTTCTGAGGAAGATATAAGGGAGGGTTATGTCCTGGCCTGCCAGACACAAGTCCATGACAATCTTGCGATTGTGATCCCTCCTGAATCACGGACAGAAGACCCTCTGATTTTGATCAAAGAGGCAGTCGAGGCCAATAGTGAGTCAAAAGATACACCTTTGGTGACAAAAGTGTATATTGAGCTTCCTCCTCCTACCCTCGAAGACAACATCTCTGATCTGGGACGTATATCCAGGGGATTGAAAAGTGAGACGGGCTTGCATGTTTTGGATATTCCCCTCAACAGTCTTCATCACCTTGAAGAAGACCTGCGTAAAAATGACTGGAAGCTGACCGTCACCATTGCGAGAGAAAAAAACGGCTGCCGGATACTTGATATCGAGCCTCTGGATACTACCGCCAAAAATTACGGGATTGTTGTTGACGTCGGGACCACAACCGTTGTTGTCCAGCTAATTGAAATAAATTCGCACAAAGTGATCGGCGTCGAGGGCAGGCTTAACCTCCAGGCAAGGTACGGTGAGGATGTCATTTCCAGAATAATTCGAGCTTCAGGAAATGGGGGGCTTGATCTCCTGCACGAGGCAGTTGTCAAGACTATCAATGAGCTCATTGAAAAACTGGCCCGTGAAAACGATGTGGCCTTAGAAAAAATCTACAGCATTGTTGCGGCCGGCAACACGACCATGAGCCATTTCCTCCTTGGGCTTAACCCATGTTTCATACGCCTGGAGCCTTATGTGCCGGTGGCTGACGTATATCCTCAGGTTTTTGCAAGGGATATAGGCATCCGCATTAATCCCAACGGAATATTGAGAACCATTCCCGGTGTCGCCTCATATGTGGGCGGAGATATCGTTGCCGGTATGTTGTCAAGCGGTATTGCAAGGCATGAAAAGATAGGATGTCTTATTGATATCGGCACGAATGGTGAGATAGCTATAGGCAATAATGAGTGGTTGGTGTGCTGTTCTGCTTCGGCCGGCCCGGCATTTGAGGGAGGCGGAACCAGATGCGGTATGCGAGCAGCAAAAGGGGCCATTGAAAAGATAACTATCTCTAATGGCCGGATGAAATATTGGACAATAGGAAACAAGAGCCCCATTGGCATATGTGGTTCGGGCCTTATAGACTGTATCTATGAATTGGTCAAAAACGGTATTATCGCACAGAACGGGAAGTTTC
Organism: Thermodesulfobacteriota bacterium; assembly: GCA_034660135.1. Lineage (GTDB taxonomy): Bacteria > Desulfobacterota > DSM-4660 > Desulfatiglandales > Desulfatiglandaceae > JAYEIR01. The sequence goes on along the minus strand of JAYEIR010000097.1, from coordinate 7,427 downwards.
ACAGAGATCTCAAGGATACCAGGCTTACACAGGTAGATGATGTCCCCCAGTACATGATTGCTTATCCCGACGAGACAGAGACAGGGATGACTATAGTAATTACTCAATCCGACATTGATAATCTGATCAAATCAAAGGGAGCGGTTTTTGCTGCCATCAAATCACTAATCGATTATGTTGGGGTCTCGTTCGACCAGATAGACAAGCTTTATGTTGCCGGCGGTTTTGGTAATTTCCTGGACGTCCCTAAAGCAATTGCCATCGGCCTGTTGCCGGATATCCCGGAGGAGAAAATACAGTTCATCGGGAACAGCTGCCTGACAGGAGCCCGTATGTGCCTCTTGTCCGAGGCATGCCTTGACAGATGTCTGAAGATATCGCGGTCTATGACAAATATAGAACTTTCCAATTATCAACCATTTACGGAAGAATACATCGCTGCGTTGTTCCTGCCGCACACTGACCGCAGGCTTTTTCCTTCCGTAAGGTATTGACGTTGAGCAACCTGTTCCCCTGGCTCTTAAACTTTTTCCAGGCATAATTGCTACCAAATATTATGCAAAATGGGTACATTTTCAAAGAAATTTCCGAGGTCTGAAGTTGCAGATTCCATGCTAAAGATCGGTCGTGTGCAATTAAGAAACCGGCTTATTATGGCCCCCATGGCAGGTATAACCAACCTGCCTTTCCGTCTTTTGATGAAAAAAATGGGGGCGGGCCTGGTCACCACCGAGATGATCAGCGCAATGGGCCTGATTCTGGGCCAAAAAAGGACCTTTGATTATCTAAAAAGCCATCCTGATGAAAGGCCCTTGGCCGCACAGATATTTGGTTCAGACCCGGACGCAATGGCCAGGGCTGCTCAAATTGCAGTTGAAGCGGGCGCAGATATTGTGGACATCAATATGGGTTGTCCTGCAAAAAAGGTCATCAAAACAGGTGCAGGCGGAGCCCTCTTGCAGAGTCCGGAAAAGGCAAAGGAAATCGTCTCGGCTGTCAGACGGGCCTGCAGCGCACCTTTGACCGTGAAGATAAGGGCAGGGTGGTCGCCGGATAAGCCTGTTGCCTGCGAGATCGCGCATCTCGCAGAAGACTGCGGCGCTGATGCCATAAGCCTGCATCCGCGTTTCGTAACCCAGGGCTTTTCAGGAAATGCAGACTGGAGTATCATAGCAAAGGTAAAAGACAAGGTGCGAATCCCGGTTATCGGCAGCGGAGATGTGTCAAATGCGTCCGTGGCAATTGATATGAGAATACAAACAGGATGTGACGGCGTTATGATAGGACGAGGGGCCCTGGGTAATCCCTGGATCTTCAGACAGATTCAGGATCTGGACAAGGGGTTGATGGTTTATCAACCCGAATTACACGAACGCCGGGCCCTCATTAAGGAACATTTTCAACTCCTGTGCGTTCACATGGGCGAACAAAGGGCCTCGAAGGTCATAAGGGGTATGGTCCTTAGGTATACGAAGGGACTCCCCTACAGCAGTCGCTTTCGAGGCTCTTTTGTCGGTATCAGGGATTTTGACTCGCTTATGTCTGCGTTGGATCAATATTTTTCATATTTAGGAGGCACCGGGTCTTGAAGGTCAAACTTGCAAAAGCTGCCGGATTCTGTATGGGGGTCCGCCGTGCTATGGAGATAGTGCTGGCAGAGGTAAACAAAGGAGAAGGTCCTATTTACACCTTTGGTCCCCTGATTCACAACAAACAGGTCCTTGATCTCCTTGCGTCAAAAGGGGTAACGGTGCTCGAAAGCATAGAGGATTTGGATGACAAAGGGGAAGGCATGATCGTGATCAGGGCCCATGGCATACCTCCTCAAGAACGCAGGGCTATCAGAGAAACCGGGTTAAAGCTCATCGATGCTACTTGTCCCAGAGTGGCCAAGGTCCATGGCATTATCCGGTCTTACACACGAAAGGGTTATTCAGGCCTAATTGTAGGAGACCGAGCTCACTCGGAGGTGAGAGGTTTGGCAGGTTATGGGAATGATCGCATGCATGTGATAGAAAGTGTAGATGATATCTCAGGCTTGCCAGATATGAGGCACGTATTTGTAGTGGCTCAGACAACACAGAACGAACAAACCTACCGCGAGGTGGTCAATGCCCTCAAGCGGAGATTCCCGGAGATCCTGGTGTTTGACACTATCTGTAATGCCACTCACGACCGTCAGGAGGCAACAAGATCTTTTGCAGGTCATGTCGATGCGGTTGTTGTTGTGGGCGGGTACCACAGCGCGAATACACAGCGACTTGTCGAGGTCTCAAGGGAAGAGGGAATCACCACATTTCATGTAGAAACAAAGGAGGATCTGGACAAGAAAAATCTTTCCGGACTTGAAGCAATCGGTGTAACCGCAGGGGCCTCCACTCCCAACTGGATGATCAAGGATGTGGTTAGGGAAATAGAACGAATCCGCGGTCGGAGTGAGACATGGCTTGGAAGTTGGGTAAGGCGGCTGTTCCACTTCCTTGTATTGAGCAATGTAGCTGTCGGGGCCGGGGCTTTTTTCCTGGCATACGCGGCTTCTGCCCTCTCAAGAAGAAATATGGGACTCTTGTTTCCATCTTTATCTTTTTTTTATGTCTATGCCATGCATGTCCTGAACCTGTTCTTAGACAAAGGGGCAAGCGCATATAATGACCCGGATAGAGCAGCCTTTTTGAGAAAATTCAGGCGTCTTTTGATCATGACCGGCGTTGGAGCAACTACAATAGTCCTGGTGTTATCCCTGACTGCAGGAATTATGACTTTTCTCACCGTAGCTGCTCTATGTCTTTTGGGTGCTGCCTACAGCATACCCCTGGTCCCTGACAGATTTCAACGCAAGTGGCATTATTCCAGGATCAAAGATATTCCAGGATCAAGGAGTTTGTCTGAAGCCCTTGCCTGGATGGCCATTATCACCGTTGTACCGTTGCTGTCCACACCCAGCATTGTCTGGCCCGCTGCAATAATTTCGGCCTTATTTGTCCTCCTGATGAGCTATACCAGATCAGCTCTTTTTGATATTTTTCAGGTACAGGGAGACCTGATTGTCGGGGCGGAAACGCTGCCTATTACTTTAGGAGAGAGAAGGACCCTGAGGCTTCTCAAAATTGTACTTTTGAGTATTGGAGTCGTTATGGGAGTAAGCCCGGTTTTGGGACTGGTGGGCCCTTTTTCATATCTTATGTTGCTCCCTCTCTTGACCTTATCATTCTGTGTCATTGCCTATGAAAGGCGCTGGATATATCCCGGGACCATGATGGAGGCCCTTGTGGAAGCCAACTTCTTTTTGGCCGGGTTTCTGGCCATTGTATGGCAGGCTGCATGATGGCAATCATTAGCGTCATTATCCCCACATTCAACAGGGCTGATAAAGTTGTTAGGGCGATTTCCTCAGTCCTTGACCAGACATTTGTTGATTTCGAGATAATTGTTGTAGACGATGGTTCCATTGACGGGACAAAGGGTGCGGTCGCCAGGTTTGATGACCGTATAACCTACATTGAACACTCATTAAATCTTGGTGTCTCTGCGGCGAGAAACACGGGCATAAGGAAATCGACAGGTGAATTCATTGCCTTTCTTGATTCAGATGACTCGTGGCTGCCGGAGAAATTGCAGGTTCAGATGGGTTTTTTCGACAGCCATCCCCGGGCAGTGGCACTCCAGACTGAGGAAATCTGGATCAGAAACGGACGCCGCGTTAACCCCAGGATAAAACACCTGAAACCATCGGGAGATATATTTGAGCCTTCTATAAAACTCTGTCTAATCAGCCCTTCCGCTGTTATGATAAAACGAAGTCTTCTAAAAGAGGTGGGACTGTTCGATGAAAATCTCCCGGCATGTGAAGATTACGATTTGTGGCTCAGGATTTCATGCCGGTATCCGGTGTACCTTGTCCAAGAACAGCTTGTTATCAAAGAGGGCGGAACTCGTGATCAATTGTCCTTGCAACATAAGGGGATGGATCGCTTCAGGATCAAGTCACTTGTGAAGCTTTTAAAAGGAGGATTGCTTAATCAAAGGCAGACTCAAGCGGCATTTGAGGGACTGTCTTTAAAATGCAGGATCTATGGCAACGGCTGTATCAAGAGAGGAAAATCGCAAGAAGGGAGATATTTTTTGGGCCTTCCGGAAAAATTGAAATACGAGCTTTCAGATAAGTAGGGCCTAATGCTCGATCCGGCATCAGAAGTCCCAAAAATCTTATTCCCTGGAATCCAGCTCTTAAGCAACCTGAACAGTTACCTTAAACCTACCAAAACATGAGGAATAACAAGGTGGTATGATGGCACTTCAATGGATCTTATTTGGTATGGCCGCCTATCTGCTTGGGTCAATTACTTTTGGGAGATTGATTGCCAGAAAGGTTGGCCACATCGATATTACCCGGCAGGGAAGCGGAAATGTTGGAGCAACCAATGTGTCACGGGCGCTGGGCATCAAGTGGGGCATTGTGACCCTGATTCTTGATGTCCTGAAGGGATTTATTCCCGTGATCATATTTGCAAATTACTATGGTTTGCAAGATGGCAGCATGAATGAAACAGGCATCTTTGCCGTGGGCCTGTGCGCTCTATTAGGCCACCAGTTTTCAGTCTTTCACCGGTTTAAGGGTGGCAAGGGGGTAGCCACTGCCCTTGGCATGTATCTCGGGATATCATCTGTCACCTGTGTCTCCTGCCTGTCAGCACTCATCTTGTTTGTCCTGGTGGTCTATAAATGGGGATTTATATCGTTGGGTTCAATTGTTTCAGCATGTGCAATCCCGGTATTCCTTGCGCTTTTTGGTGGATCATGGATGTTTGTTATCGGCTCAATAATTGTCTGCGCACTTGTTTGCTACAAGCATAAGGAAAACATTCAAAGATTGCTTAAAAGAGAAGAACCAAAATGGCCAAAAAAGAGAAATCAAGATGTAACAGCTCAATAGTTAACGGGTTAAAAAAGGGTTCCCGGTGCCTGTCTTGTATGCCGCTAATTATTGAGCTGTTACATCAGGAAAATAAGTTGAGAAGTCTATCCAATTCTTCATCGGAATAGAAATACACGACGATGCGTCCCCCCCTGCCCCGTTTTTTGATATCCACTTTGGTGCCAAGTGATCTCTTGAGGTCGTCTGCTAAAGATTGGACGTAATAGTCTTGTTGTGGTGATTGTGCCTTTGTTGAATGATTCGGGGCACTTAATTTCTTGACCAAGGCCTCGAGCTGGCGGACCGAAAGACGCCTCTTTATGACAATATTTCTTACGGCTATCTTGTCCTCTGTGCTTTTCAGACCTGCGATAACGCGCGCGTGGCCCATGCTGAGATTCCCATCAATTACATCCTTTTGAATAGCGACGGGCAGATTTAGCAGCCTCAGCATGTTGGCGATGGTTGAGCGATCCTTTCCCAGGCGTTTAGCAACAGAATCCTGGGTGGCGCCGGTGTCTTCCATCAATCTCTTGTAGGCAAGTGCCTCTTCAATGGGATTAAGGTCTTTTCTGTGAATATTTTCAATCAGCGCCAACTCCAATGCTTCGGTAGACGTGACATCCCTTACAACAACAGGAATACGTTCGAGGCCTGCTTTCTGCGCAGCACGCCACCTGCGTTCTCCGGCGATAAGCTGATAGCCTGTGTTGGTCTTGCTGACCAATAGTGGGGTGATGATCCCTTTTTCACGGATGGAGCTTACCATACCTTCCAGGTCGGCCCCTGAAAAATCCTGCCTTGGCTGGTAGGGATTAGGCTGTATAGCGTCTACGGGACACTGGAAAAACTGTTCTTTAGCGCCTCCCAGTTCATAGGCATCAGGAATCAGGGCTGATAAACCCTTTCCAAGGGCCTTTCTCTTTGCCATTATTTGCTATCCCCTTTCAATTAATTCCCTTGCAAGGGCCAGGTAACTCTGTGCCCCTTTAGAACGTATATCATAAAGAATGATTGGTTTCCCATGGCTTGGGGCTTCACTGAGACGTACGTTTCGTGGGATATATGTCTTAAAAACATTTTCTTTAAAGTGGGAGCGAACCTCATTAGCGACCTGTTGTGAAAGGTTATTGCGTTTGTCATGCATTGTAAGCAAAATCCCGCAGAGACTAAGGGTTGGATTAAGGCCTCTTTTCACCATGTTGAAGGTATTAAGTATCTGGGCCAGACCCTCCAGGGCATAGTACTCGCACTGAAGCGGAATAAGGAGAGAGTCTGCAGCGGTCAAGGCGTTAACAGTAAGAAACCCTAAGGATGGGGGACAGTCCAAAATGATGTAGTCATATTTATGTCTGAGGCTTGCAATACCTTTTCGGAGACGGAACTCTTTGTCTTCCATGGTGACCATCTCAACCTCAGCACCTACCAGATCGGAAGAGGCAGCAATCATGTCCATTCCTGTAAGAGAGGTCCCTATGCTTAGGTCTTCCACTGATAACGCACCTGTAAGGAAATGGTAGATGCTTTTCTCAATGGCCGACCTATTAATGCCAAGGCCCGTAGTTGCATTGCCCTGGGGGTCACAATCAATGAGAAGGCAGGTTTTCTCGGCCACGGCAAGAGAGGCACAAAGATTGATAGCGGTAGTCGTCTTACCCACACCGCCTTTTTGATTAGTAATAGAAATGACCTGAGCCATAGAAACCAAGATTGCTTGCTGGATGCAAGCTCATTAATGATCAAGTGAATACCGGACTTATTTAGAAGTTGCGGAATCCATCCTCCGGAAGATGTCTGGAGTAATAACATAATAGGCAGGGGTTGAAAAGATAAAATAATGTTTCACGTGAAACATTGTCTTGTCTTTCCATATCCATAATATCAAATGGCATACTATTAAATTTCAGTAAAACGCATCAAGCGAATAAAACATCTTATGTCAGACATCGTTATTCGATAATTCGTGGAAATGATAAGCAAAACCTGCGTTGTGTAGGATAATTGGACAGTTAAAATGCCGGGTACTGGTTGCTCGATGCTGATAGAAGAGAAGCTCCTTTGCCATGAGCCTACAATAATGCGTTTAAATTTGAGGGGTTACCCAGCCCTACTATCGCGGAAAAACAAACGTCTATTATCTTGTTCCGCCAAGACGGGATTTGAGAATGCGTTTATGTCCAAAATATGGTCGCCTATTACGGATAAAGTAACAAGGTCTGAACATATTCTTCAAGCCTGTAATACCTGCTCTTAGATAAAGCCCTGATCGAAAACCTGAACGATGTGGGTGAAGTGGACAGTGACGGCTGTTGGAGATTAAAGATCAAGACGCACGGAAAACAGCGCGTAACCAGTACCAAGCACCCAAAAGGACATCATGAAACAACCATCAATTTCATCCCGTGAGGTGCCAGTATCCTGGCCACTCACCACAGATCCCTGATTACTCTGATTTTTGTTGACTTGTAAGATAGTTACATGTAAATAACATTCATCAGTATTCCCAAATCAG
>JAYEIR010000096.1:0-3873 GCA_034660135.1 Thermodesulfobacteriota bacterium | reverse complement strand
AATTCTGATTTTAAAAACCTGCCTTACATGCTTTATGCTGACGCTGATGGCCGGATCTATGACCACCCATATTTTCGGATGGCTGGCTTTTCAGGATCTGCTCCAGCAGCTCTGAATAGTGAAGACCTCATTCCAATGCCAAAATTCAGCAAGCTGTTTTATATTCCCGACTGCCCGCCCATCGGCCTTGACCCCGCTACAGGAGAATACGAGATAGTACCTGAAGTGGATCTTGATGGTGTCGTGACTGCATGTTACGCAGTGGCTGCCTTTCTCGAACCGGGATGGGTGCGGGGCCATCTTCCCGCAGTAGACTATAGTTCAAAATCCTATGTCCTGCCCATGTGGGCATACACAGCCGTGGGATTTAAAGATGACAACTACCATGTTGCCGGGTTCAGGGTTGAATACAACCACAAGTGGGATCCCAGGAATTACGATGACAGGGAACTGGTTCCTGCAATTAAAAAACACAAGAAAAAGCACGGCTCAGGGGAGCTTTTGGAGCACCTCGTCAACTGCGCCACTATAAACCATTGCTTTGCCGCAAAAAACCTGTTCCTTGAGAGGTGGGAAGCCCCCTTGCCCGTCAGTCAGACATGCAATGCAGAGTGTCTTGGATGCATCTCTCTTCAACCGGACCAATCTTGCGAAGCATCCCATCAGAGGTTGTCTTTTAAACCATCTAAAGAAGAAGTGGTGTCTCTTGCCGTTAGGCACCTGAATCACGCACGAGAGGCCATTGTAAGCTTTGGCCAGGGATGTGAAGGGGAACCCCTGACAGAGCACAGGCTTGTGGCCGACAGCATCAGGGAGATGAGGAAAAAAACAGGCAAAGGAACCATCAATCTCAATACCAATGGGAGCAGGCCTGAACGAGTTCGCCTGATAGCCGGGAGTGGCCTGGACTCGATCCGTATCAGCCTGAACAGCGCCAGGCCGGAATTCTACAGGGCATATTATCGCCCAAAAAACTACGATTTCGAGGATGTGGCGGCCTCCATTGCCCTGTCTAAGGAAATGGGACTGTATACCATGATAAACTACCTGGTCTTCCCAGGGGTCACTGATCAGGAAGAGGAAATCGAGGCATTAGGACAACTGATCCGCAAAACAGGGGTCAATTTTGTCCACCTGAAGAATCTGAATATCGATCCGGAACTTTATATACAAAACATGCCAAAAGCGACATCATCTGCTATTGGAATGAAGCAGATGATGGACGCACTCAAATATGAATTTCCGGATCTCGAAATCGGATATTTCAACCAGCCTGTCAGGTAGTCAGTAATTCTGATTCCCTTGCCACGGCGCGGTGCCCGATATCAGTACGATAGTAGGCCCCATCCCAGTTAATCCGCTTCACAACTTCATAGGCATTAGTCTGGGCTTCGCTGACGGAAACCCCCAGGGCAGTGACGCACAATATCCGTCCGCCGTTTGTAACCACCCGGCCATCCTGGATCCTGGTTCCCGCATGAAAGACCTTGAAACCCTCTATCTCTCGATCAGGCAAACCAGAGATCACGTCCCCTTTGCGGTAGCCTGCCGGATAACCGCCGGCAGCCATTACAACCCCCAGCGCGGCCCGGTCATCCCAGTCTGCCCGGGCTTTATCCAGACGTTGATCCAGAGCCGTTAGGCACAGGTCAGTTAGATCCGATTTGAGTCGCAAGAGCATGGGCTGGGTTTCGGGGTCTCCTAATCGGCAGTTGTATTCCAGGACCTTTGGAGTACCGTCGTCCCCGATCATGAGCCCTGCATACAGAAATCCGGTGTAAGGATACCCATCTTCTGCCATGCCTTTGACTGTTGGTTCAATTACTTCATCCATGATACGGTTGTGGATCTGGGGCGTCACCACCGGGGCAGGCGAATAGGCCCCCATGCCACCGGTATTCGGACCGGTATCTCCATTATCACGGGCCTTGTGATCCTGTGACGTTGCAAGCGGGAGAATATGCCGGCCATCAACCATGACGATAAAACTCACCTCTTCGCCATACAGGAATTCCTCGATAACAACTTTGTGGCCTGCCTCACCAAATGTGTCTTTTTGCAGCATGCCCTCAACCGCGTCAAAGGCCTCGGCCTCAGACCGGGCCATAATTACCCCCTTACCGGCGGCAAGACCGTCTGCCTTGACGACAATAGGGCAACCCTGCTCACGAATATAGGCCATGGCCGGATCTATCTCGGTAAAGGTTCTGTACGCGCCCGTAGGAATATTGTGGCGTGCCAGAAAATCCTTTGTAAACGCCTTTGACCCCTCTAACCGGGATGCTGCCCTCGCAGGACCGAAACACCGTATCCCGGCCTGGTTGAATGTGTCTGTAATACCTGCAACAAGTGGAGCCTCCGGGCCGACGATGGTCAGTTCAATCCTCTCCTGTTCGGCAAATTCGGCCAGCAAAACAATATCGGTCACACCAAAGGAGACGTTTTCCGTCTTGGGCTCCTGAGCTGTCCCGGCATTGCCCGGTGCCACAAACACCTTTTCCACTTGCCTCGATTGAGCTATCTTCCAGGCGATTGCATGTTCACGCCCGCCGCCACCAATAATTAGTACTCTCATTGTCTACGATCCTCTTACTGCCGGGGGTTCAAACCGGGCCGATTCTCCTAATTCATCTTCAATCCTCAAAAGCTGGTTGTATTTGCATATCCTTTCTGAGCGGCACAAGGAGCCGGTCTTTATCTGACCTGTTCCGGTGGCTACAGCGAGATCAGCAATAAACGTGTCTTCTGTTTCTCCTGAACGATGTGAAATCACAGTGTTCCATCCAACCCTGTGGGCCATTTCAATGGCTTCGAGTGTCTCTGTGAGGGTCCCTATCTGGTTTAATTTGATCAGAACGGCATTGGCTGATCCTTCCTTGATCCCTCGGTCAATACGCCCGGTGTTGGTGACAAACAGGTCATCACCTACGATCTGGATGCGATCACCAAGTTTTTCCGTCATTTTTTTCCAGTGCTGCCAGTCATTTTCATCAAGACCATCTTCAATGGAAAAAACAGGATAACGATTGACCCAGTCTACATAAAAATCAATCATCTGATCTCCGTTTCGCTCGGATTTATCTGATTTTGAAAACACATACTTATCTTTCTTGTAAAAGGACGCTGAGGCAGGGTCCAGGGCAAGCACAACATCCTTTCCCGGCACATAGCCTGCCTTTTTGATGCCCGCCAGCACCATCTCAACTGCCTGGTCATTAGATGCGAGGTCCGGTGCAAAGCCCCCTTCATCTCCCACGGCAGTAGAAAGGCCCTTTTTTTTCAAAACACTGGCCAGGGCATGAAAGACCTCCGTGCCGATCCTCAAGGCCTCCTTAAAGGTCTTACCACCAACCGGCATAATCATGAATTCCTGCAGGTCTACACTGTTTCCCGCGTGGAGCCCCCCATTCAGGATGTTCATCATCGGCATGGGGAGACGGCAGGCATTGGTTCCACCGATATACCGGTAGAGCGGCATATAGAGCGATTCCGCCGCCGCCCGCGCAACGGCCAGGGAGACACCCAGGATAGCATTTGCACCCAATTTACCCTTATTAGGGGTTCCATCCAGCTCGATCATGGCCTTGTCAATCAGGCGCTGATCTGTGGCTTCCATGCCCTCAATGACTGGTGCAATAATCTCGTTGACATTATAAACTGCCTTTTGGACCCCTTTTCCCATGAAGCGGTCCGCATCATCATCGCGTAATTCCACTGCCTCGTATTCACCGGTAGACGCTCCTGAAGGAACGGCTGCACGGCCAAAACTCCCGTCACTCAAGGCCACTTCCACTTCAATCGTTGGATTCCCTCTTGAATCCAATATCTCACGGGCCACAATCACTTCAATATTGTCCATGACTCCCTCCTCTT
>JAYEIR010000095.1:0-3887 GCA_034660135.1 Thermodesulfobacteriota bacterium | reverse complement strand
AACAGCGCAGCCTGCCGGGGGAACGCCGATGGTCTTTTCACCTATGCCCAGTTCTTCGATCACTTCGGCTACGAGACGATGGATTATACTGTGCCCACAACCGGGGCAGTAATGGAAAGCCGCATCCTTTAAATATTTTGGTCGCTGGAAAACCTTCTTTTCCATTTATCAGCCCTCTTTCGTATTCTGGCGATGATAAAGACTGGTTATCACCTTGGCGATTTCATCCGGCGTGGAAATGGTGCCACCTGGACGGCCGTAAAAGTGAACATTGCTCCTGCCTTCCAAGGATAGCTTGACATCCTCTACCATCTGCCCGGTGTTCATTTCAAAGACAAGGAAATCCTTCACAATCCTGCTCATTTCCACAAGAACGCGTTTTGGAAAAGGCCAGAGTGTGACAGGGCGTAAAAGACCTACCTTGAGGCCTATCTCCCGGACCCTCTTGACGGCTCCTTTAGCTATCCTTGCTGCGGTTCCAAAGGCCATTACTACAAGATGAGCATCCTCGGTCATGTATGTTTCGGCGCGAGGGATTTCTCTCGTAATATTTTCGTATTTCCTTGCTAACTTCCAATTGAGCTCTTCTTCCATGGAGGGATCCAGCAGGAGGGACCGGATGAACCGGCTCGGCCTTCCTTTAGCCCCATCCAGTGCCCAGGGCTTGGATGGCAGTTCGCTCAAATCGATGGGGTCCGGCATTTCAACCGGCTCAAGCATCTGCCCCATCATACCATCCCCGAGGATCATAACTGGTGACCTGTATTTATCTGCATATTCGAAGGCTGTCCTGGTGAGTTCAGTGAGTTCTTGCACAGAGTTCGGTGCCAGAACAATTGTGCGGTAGTCACCATGCCCCCCGCCCCGGGTGGCCTGGAAATAATCGCCCTGTGAGGGCGCGATATTCCCCAGACCAGGACCTCCCCGCATAGTATTCACGATTACGGCCGGAAGTTCCTGGGCTGCGAGGAAGGAAATCCCCTCCTGCTTCAGGCTGATTCCCGGACTGGAAGAACTGGTCATGGCCCTTGCCCCGGCCATGGAAGCACCAATGACCATATTAATTGCGGCAAGTTCGCTTTCCGCCTGAATGAAAGTCCCGTCATCAAGAGCAGCCATTGCAGCGGACATATATTCCGTCAGCTCATTTTGGGGAGTGATGGGATAGCCGGCATAAAAACGACACCCGGCACGTACCGCCGCTTCAGCAATTGCATGACTCCCTTTCATCAATTGTTTTCTACTCACGATAAACCTCTATTGCGACATCAGGACAAATAATTGCGCACATTGTGCAACCGGTGCATTTGTGATCCGTTCCGTTTTCGTCTGCCTCTATGAATTCAGCAGGATAGTAGCCTTTTTGATTAAGTCTGTCTGACGCTACAATCAAGTGGTTGGGGCAGACAGAGATACACAAAAGACAGCCCTTACATGTTTCTCTATCTATGGTTATCCTGCCTCTTTTTGTCTTTTTGGTCATGATTTTAAACCGCTTAAATTAGTGTACACAAAACTTGATTATGTGGTGATCTGGACAGAGAATCTATGATCCATCCAATGCGAAATCCTTTTCGCAAAAAAAACTATTTATCCTCGATCGACAATTTTGTCAACCTTTTTGATTGTATTTTAGAAATTTAAAAAAAGTTTTAAAAAAATCATTTTTTTGTTATATTCCCTCACATGATATCTTGAGGATTTGTTGTCCTTTTGTATGATTTAGACCTCCTTTACAACCATGCCGTCAGAAAGCTGCTATGTCTGTGCAAAATACGATGGCCCTGACCATTGGCCTGTGAACGAGGGTTGACAAATAACCAGGGAGGAAAAAATGCCCGTCGACCTAAAAGGAAGACATTTTTTGGCCTTAAAGGATTTTTCTTATCAAGAGATTGGATTTCTTCTTGATCTTTCCGCCAAGTTGAAGGAAGACAAATACGCAGGAACAAGAGGAAGAAACCTTGAAGGGATAAATATCGCACTCGTTTTTGAAAAACCATCCACGAGAACCCGCTGTGCTTCTATTGTGGCCTGTGTTGACGAAGGGGCCCATGGCGAATATCTTGGGAAAGACGATATCCAGCTTGGAAAAAAAGAAACAATCAAGGATACGGCCAGGGTTCTTGGCCGTATGTTTGACGGGATTCTGTTCAGGGGATTCAGGCATGAGACAGTCGAGGAGCTTGCCGTACATGCCGGCGTGCCTGTCTGGAATGGGCTGACCGATAAATTCCATCCCACCCAGGTTCTTGCTGATTTTTTGACTGTTTTAGAAAACAAAGGATATTTGAAAGGCATTAAGTTTGCATATGCAGGAGACGGGAGAAGCAACATGGCCAACTCACTTATGGTAGGTGCTGCCAAGGTGGGCATGGATTTCAGGATTATCTCATCAGAAGCGCTTTATCCCGGGAAGGATCTTGTAAAAGAAGCAGGCGAATTTGCCACAGAGAGCAATGGGAAGATCACGATAACTTCCGATATACAGGAAGGAGTCAGAGGTGCTGATGTTATTTACACTGATGTATGGGCCTCTATGGGTGAAGAAAGCAGCATTGCTGAGCGGATTGAATTATTAAGGCCTTATCAGGTCAACCGGGATATGATTGAAAAAACCGGAAATCCGGATGTGGTATTCATGCACTGTTTGCCGAGTTTTCATGATCCCGGCAGTGATTTTGCCCGGCAGTACCCAGATATTTGTGAGGTTACGAATGAGGTCTTTGAGAGTGAATTCTCAAAAGTTTTTGACGAAGCGGAAAACAGGGTTCATACTATCAAAGCTGTGATGGTGGCAACTTTGGGTAAATAATTCCAAGGGCAGGGTATTTATCTGCGGTCTATTGTCGTAGGGAGGAGAGATTATGGAGAAAGCAAGACGGTGCGATAATTGCAAGTTTTGGAAAAAGCGTGATGAGAACTCTACAGATGGCTTTTGTAAGAGGAGTGCCCCGGTTCCCAAAATTGATTCGTCTTCAACATCTTGCTTTGCGGTTTGGCCGATCACAAATAACGTGGATTGGTGTGGTGAATTTCAACTGCGTCGAGGGTATGGCAGATTCAGAGTGGTAGATATTGGAGGTTATTGAGCACCTATTTGTATTCTTTACCATAAATCTTATCTGATCGTTGTCCTGAACGATCCCAAATCAGTTCTTTATGCTGATAAATTTAGAAAATCTAGTCAAGAAAATCCAAAACGAACCATGGGCACAAGATGCTTCTCTTGGGTCGGATTTTTGGTTTCATCTCATGCAGTGGATTGAGCAGGATGTCATGTGTGACTTTCTGGAACAGGTCATAGCGCAAGTGGATGAGATCGTTAATATCAATCCCGACCTGAATGAACCACAGATCCTGGAGAATGCTACCCGGTTGATGGTTGAGTTTCTGGGAGCCCACTCTGGTTCGGTAAGGATCTATGATCCCCAGACAGAACAGATGCTTTCCTATGGATCCTATCCCTCCAAAGAAGACACTCGCGAGAGATACATACCGTTAGAGGGAAGTATAGCGGGAAAAGTAGTAGAGACCCGCAGGCCTTGCCTGGTTCCTGATATGCTTGATGAGGAGCTCTACCTCAACAAGGAGATTGTCTACATAAAAGGCGTGCACTCTTTAATGGCTATTCCGATCGAGATCCCCCGTTTCTTTCCAAGGGAAAGGGATGCCGTGGGCGTTATTCAGTTCTACTACGAAGCTAAGGGACGGATTTTCACTCTATTGGAGGTTCAGGTCGCCACCCTTATGGCAAAGAGATTGAGTGCCGTGATTGCCCGCAAGAAGGTCTTCTCGATGCAGAGGGTTAATGAGAAGAAAGAGGCCATTGTAGGACATATTTTCCGCACCCTCGGGACCCCCGGAGGGATCAAAATAAAGGACGT
>JAYEIR010000094.1:2605-3909 GCA_034660135.1 Thermodesulfobacteriota bacterium | reverse complement strand
GGGAGTTGGACAACATCCGCTTCTACAGTGGCGGGTTGGAGATGTTTATTATCCTTTTCTTCGGAATTGGGGTGCTTTTCACGGCCTGGGGGCTTCAAAATGCTCTTGTTAGCGCAATCGGAGGCGTGACCAAGACGGAAGCCGGTCAGTTGGGCGCATGGGGGATTCTGCAAAGGCTGGTGGATAATGGCATACTGATCGCGCTGTGGACAACCATAGTCGGCGGCGTAGGAGGGTATCTGATGCGGTTAGCCAAACATTTCTTCCTCGGCAGGGAGTTGATCCGTTTTTCAAGCCGGCGGATAGAAAAGGAGAAAATAAGGTTTTTTGAAAGCCTTGAGTCCATAAATCTCCATTTAGAGCGGATAGAAGGGCATATGCCACGAAACCCCGAACCGTGAACCCTTAAGGAAAATCTATGTTCTGGCAAGAAACAGACATAATGGAAGGTGATTATGGAGGGGGTGAAAACGAGACCCTTCAGACCGATATCCTCCGCTTCCTCGCTATCATCGGGTTCTGCCTGATGGCTGTCTTCGCCCTGGTTCAGGCTATTCCGGTCACAGCCACGAAAACAGACCCTGTCATAGAAGATATGGATCACAATGCAAAGGCCCAGGCCATGGAACTCGAGTATCTCAGGTCAGAGAACAGAAGGCTCAACAAAGAGCTGGACCGGTTGATGCAGCATGAGGGGATTGCCCGATCCCGTGAGAAAGAGCTTGACAGGGCCAGAGAAGAACTCAACAGGCAGAGAGAACTGATAGTCAGTCTGACGGACGAGAAGATAACACAGCACAATGGCCTGATTGAGTACAAGAGACTCCTGTCCAAGCGAGAGAAAGAGATCAGGGCCTTGAAAAGGGCAAAAGAACGTGTAGAGCTGATCATGCAGGAGGCCGTTAAAAAGGTCAGCGATCTGACTATGGGAAAAGTGGCGGCGGGATCGGTGCAACCGATCCCTGCCGAGCAAAAAGGTCTTTATGTGGCATTTGAGTCTGACCGGGTCTTTCTTGACCTTTTACGTGCAGACAGGATTTCCCTCTTCATCAATATCTCAGGTATGAAACCGGGTTTCAGAGTAGTAACAAAAGGCGCTAAGATAGATTTCGTGTCGGAGAGGGCGGAAACGGGGCTTGATCTCTGGGAACTCAAAGAGAATTTGGTGCCTGCGGAGATACTCGAAGCATTTAAGTCATGGACAACCCTCTCATCAAGAGAAAAGATACTGACCGTGGGTCTGACACCTGAAATATCCCGGCAGATAAGGGGCAGAAAGGTCTCCACAGGCCGGTTTATTATCA
>JAYEIR010000094.1:0-2505 GCA_034660135.1 Thermodesulfobacteriota bacterium | reverse complement strand
GATTTTTCCCTGAAAAATGAAGAGTCTGCGGTTAAAGGTGGATATCCCTACATGAGATGTTTTGAAGAGGCTTCCAGGAAATACAATATCCCATTGGCCCTCCTGTTGGCCGTGGCCCGGGGGGAATCCAATTTCGATCCGGGAGCCAGAAGCAATAAAGGGTGTTTAGGGATCATGCAGATACAGTGGCCGGGTACGGCAAGGGATCTGGGAATTACACAAAAGTCGGACCTGTTAGACCCATGCATCAATATCGATGCAGGGGCCAGGTATTTTTCGTGGCTTCTTAAAAGGTTCAAAGGCGACACTTACCTTGCTGTTGCAGGCTACAATTACGGCCCCAATGCCATCAGCCCCGGAAAGGTCCCCGAGGGGGCAAAGTGGTACGCGGCTTATATTCACAGACACCTTCAGTCTGTTCTCTCCGGTCCTTTTCAAAAGACCGGCAGGGTCCTGATACTCGAGTTTACCTTTTACAGGTCAGCCTCCGATTTTGCGGCCTATCTGAAAAAAGCCGGGGGAGGCCTGCCGGTTGAAATTTTTAAGAGTCGAAAATATACCTATGACGTTTATCTCACTTATAAAACAGAAGTAGAAAGAAATCAGTTTCTACAACGTTTGACAGATAAGACCGGCATTAAACCCCTGATCGGAGGATAGTTATGAAGAGAAATATTGTTATTGGACTGGCCCTGATTGTATCAATGACCGGGTTCTTCGGCTGTGCCGGTCAGGAATTGGCCAGACCGGATAGACCAAAGCCGATGTATTTGGATACATGGATCGACAACAAAGGGCTTGATCAGGTAGTGGAGGCCTTGCGGAGCAACTCCTTTATCAAGGGGAGGCCTTTCATTATTGCAAAGGGAAAGGGGGAAGCGGTTGGAGAGAGCATCAGCAATCAAATCGACTTGCTCACGGAAGGGCTCCGGGAAAGACTGGTCTCGCTATGCCTGCAATACCCCGAGATCAAGATCGTCAGAAGACATCCCGTATCTGTTCAGGATCGCCCGTACAAATTACAGGATCTCAGATGTGGTGGTTTTACGGAATATGAGGCCATCCTTCTAATAGATATTCTAAGGTATGGCCAATTAGATGAAGACTTCGTGGTGATAAACATCAAAGCTATTGACCTGAAAACCGGCAACTGGGTGCCCGGGCTTTCGCTGCACAGAGAGGTTGCCCTCACACCGGAGCAGGGCAGAGACCTCAATACCGTTCATCCGGATGAATATCTGCAAGGCTCGAAATATGTCCCATTTCTCGAATCACAGGGCGCCGAGATGGCCGCCTACCTCGCCAGGAACCTGAGCTGTATTTTCAGGGAGGCCGCGAGTGACAGAGAGATAAAGATCTTTGTGGATGCGTCACGGGTAAAAAGGAGAAATAATCACATTGTCTGGTTCCTGAAAAAACAACTCCAGTTCTGCAACGAAATACAGCTCGTTAATACAAAGGAAAAAACAGACTGGGTACTCATGGCAGAGGCAAAGGAGACAGGCGCGGGGAGCGGGATCGGGCAGTTCTGGATTGATGTTTACAAGCGAAAAGGAGGGGATCTAATCAAGGGACTTGCCACATACGCATGTTTTGTACTCGGTCCGGAAAAGCAGGCCTCCATCATCGGAAGATGGGAGATCATCAGACTTCCCTCAAGGTCAAAAGAGGGCCTTATGGAAATCGCGGCCCGGCCAAAAGGCGGTTTCACGGGAAATCTCTTCGACATCGGCGGCACAGTGCTTCGCAAACGGGGGATATTCATATCCCTGAGCGGCAGCAATATTGACTGGTCATACTATGACGAGCAGATGCAGAAGACCGTCCTGGTGAAGGGACTTCTGCTCGAAAATGGAGACAGGATCGCCGTCAAGGTAACGACCTTCCCGGCTACCGAAGGTCCCTATGAACAGGAACTGGCCCTGATTGATTAACCATAACTGTCAAGGGAGAACAAGCTCATGTCTCAAGACGGATTTATATTAAGGAGTGTCCTGTTCGGGATATTCCTCGGCCTGGCAATTATCGCAGGATGGATGCATTATCCCCGTATCCTGCCCGTTTTTCATTCTGCTGTTCCTGTGGTTACAGAGTACCTGACAGCCATAAGAGACAAAATGGAAGTGAAGGATGCTTCTCTATCACGGTCTGCTGACAAAAAGGAGAAGAAGGGTCATATCCCTGCTGGCGATGTGTCTACAGCAGGTGTTGAAGTGCCGGCCCCGACAAAACAGATGGTTCAGGATCTTTCCAGGACCCCTGCGCCTGAAAAACAGACCATGTATCCCTTCTGGTGGTTTGACGAGCGCACAACTGCGGAGGATTTCATGGCCAAAATCCAAAAGCGAACCGGCGTGGATTTGACGTTAGGCCAGGAAGGCTACAGATATGTGATCTACATCCCTGCCGCAAGCGAAGAGGAAAAAAGGCAAAAAGCGGACCTGATCGAGCGAGAGACCGGGATCATCGGGCTTAAACATGGGGGCTTGTGATCGTGAAAATCAA
>JAYEIR010000093.1:0-49428 GCA_034660135.1 Thermodesulfobacteriota bacterium | reverse complement strand
ATAGAACCGGACCAGTATGGTAAAAAAACTTCAACCCTGCTACAATACGCATCAAATAGATAAGCATAACTGCGGAAAAAGGAACCGGGCTCTGCCGCTTGCAACGACGTCGCGGGGCAAGCTGTTCGAGAACTTTCATGATACCAAGTTCGCTGAGGAAACAGAAAAACTCATCGAATAATCCGGCATCACCAAGCCCGTATATTTCATGAACTTCCTGTTCATTGGAGAGTTCTTCCGCGATCCCTGCCTGATCTCTTTTGGCGGTGTGCCAGACAAGCCGCTTGAATATAGTTTCTGATGCGTTTTTGATGATATCCATGGCCCCACCATACAGTGCAAAAAGCTGCCTGTCAAGGCCGGAGGTTCTGTAACCTACTGATATCATTACATATATTGGCCGCCAGATCCGGTTTCCCTGGTGTTTTGCGAGAGGTGAATGGGGAGGGGGGGTGTCCACCCCAAGGGTCGTCGCAAGGAGGGGGCGTCACGGGCCTTGGGGGGCATGATTCGAGTAAGGCGTAAAACTAGATGAATTTTTACTTTTGCGTGTTTTCTGAACTTTTTTTAATTTTTTTTCAAAAAAATCACAGCTTATGTCGAATATCCAGACACATATATTCCTTGAAGACAGGACGAATCATATGATAAGGATATGCCCCGGTTAACAATCCAAAAATTCTGCCCGAGGAGGCAATATTTCAAAATGCGTCACGTTGATACCATTATATCGAGAGGGACCATTCTTACGCTGGATGAGAAAGACTCTTTGATCCACAATGGAGCCCTTGCCATAGATGGAGATGAAATCATCGCTGTGGCCGGGGCCAAAGAAATTGAGGCCGGCTTTTCAGCGCGAAAAACCATCAATGCGCAGGGCTGCCTTGTCATGCCCGGTCTCATAAACAGTCATACTCATGCGGCAATGACCTGCTTCAGGGGAATAGCAGATGACATGGAACTCATGGACTGGCTGAATAATTACATTTTCCCGGCCGAGGCAAAAAACCTCAACCCCGAACTGGTCTACTGGGGCAGTATGCTCGCATGTGCGGAAATGATCAAATCCGGTACAACAACCTTCTGTGACATGTACATTTTCGAGGATGAAACAGCAAAGGCAGGCAAACAGGCAGGCATGAGATGTCTTGTCGGAGAGGTCCTGTACGATTTTCCGTCGGCAAACATCAAGTCCCCTGAACAGGGACTCGAATATACCCGTATGCTGATCGAAAAATGGGCCGATGATCCCCTTGTCAATATTGTTGTGGAACCTCATGCCCTTTATACATGCTCCCCTCCCCTTTTTACAAAGGCCAAGGCACTTGCCGACCAATATGGTGTTCCCTTTGCCACGCATCTTCTTGAAAACAGGGCGGAAGTCAAGCAATTGGAGCAGAAACTGGGCAAAAGGGCGACCGCTTTTCTGAAAGATACCGGTTGTCTCGATGACCGGTTCTTTGCCTTTCACTGCGTATGTATGGATGAAGAGGACATTAAGATTTTTGCTGATTATGGCTGCAAGATCGTTCATAACCCTGAAAGCAACATGAAGTTGGCCTCCGGTGTGGCCCCGATATCCAGCATGATAGAGCACGGCATTGTTGTGGGGTTAGGGACTGACGGCTGCGCCAGCAATAACAATCTTGACATGTTTGAAGAAATGGGTACAGCAGCAAAACTCGAAAAGGTCGAAAGGCTTGATCCGACCGTGATGTCTGCAAGTACAGTGATACGAATGGCAACATGCGATGGCGCCAAGATTCTCGGTATGCATGATCTCGTCGGATCCCTTAAGACAGGGATGAAGGCGGATGTCATCATTATCGATCTCAACAAGCCCCATCTAACACCGATATATAATGAATACTCCCATATTGTATATGCCGCATCCGGTTCGGATGTTGAAACAGTGCTTATTAACGGCAAGATAGTCATGGAAAACCGCCGTCTTCTGACAATCGACGAAACCGAGGTTATGGAGAGGGTGAGGAAAATTGCTGAAAGGGTCAAAAAGAGCGTTGGGATAAATTAGAAGGACTTCATTCAACGGCTGTTTCTTCATCTTTTCCCATTCAAAATTCGATATTGAACGTTCGATGTTCGATGTTCATTCTTTTCGGTAAGCCTTCATCCTATCCACCTGAGTAGAGTCACCTGTGCTCAACCTTTATCATTTCCGAGACCTTTTTTTCCAGGGTCATAACCTCTTCAACTATTGTCTCAAGATATCTCTTGTTTTCATCGCCATCCGGTGCTTGCTCGCAGAGACGCCGTGAAAAACCACCGATTACCGTGAGCGAATTCCTGAATTCATGAGCTATCCTGTTGGCCATCTTGCCCACCACAGCAAGTCTCTCAGACTCAATTAACTGCCTGCTTTTCTGCTCCAGTTCCACAGTTCTTTCTTCAACCTTTTTTTCAAGATCCTGCCTGGAATTATAAATTTCGCCATACAACTGAGAGATCTTTATAGCCAGTCCAATTTGACTGGCAACAAAATAGATGAGGTCTGAGAAGCGAGGGTGGAAATAGTTCTTTCTGTTTGAAGCAGCAACAAGGACCCCGAGAATATCTCCTTCCACTTTTATTGGGGTAAGGGCAAAGGATTTTATATTCTCAGAGACAAGGACGTTTGTTGATATTGGCTTGTCGATTTTCTCGGCATCGTTGACAATCACGATTTTCCCGGTAATAAAACACTCCCCTGAATAGCTATCAATAGTCGGTCTTCTTGTTGCTGCCAGCACAAAATCCTTGCTTAAACCCCTGTGGCTCTTGATCCTCAATTTCCCATCATCATCTATCATACGAATTGAGCATGCATCAAGCTTGAATTCTTTCGTTACCAAATCAACAATGGCATCCATCACCTGTTGCAGATGAAGGTGGGATGAAACAGCCCTGGTAATCTCGAAGAAAATATGCACCCTCTGTTCCATTTCTTTCAATTTTCTTGAGATACTGTTAATTATCTCTGTAACATCTTGAACCTCACCATAGGCCTTGATGCAGATCTTTTCGTACTTTCCTTTTTCAATGTCCTTTAAGTGAGTGGCAATTTCATCAACAGGGACATAAAATAACCTGGTCAGAATATATGATATGAGAATGCCAATAAATATGATGCCGAAAACAATAAGGTATGGTAGATATCCTCTTTCAAGAGAAAGATCTGTGAATCTTGCGAGCACAAGAAAGAGGCCTGTGACAAGAAATATCACTACGAGATAGGATAAGAAAAGCTTTCTATAACTTAAACTCGGCATTGATCTTGAAGGTTCTTACGCTAGGCAGATTTAGTATTTCTGTTACACCCGTCTCTTCAGCAATTTCTTTCAAGACATTTTCTATACGTGCCATATCCTGGGCAATAAATGTGAACCAGAGATTGAAGGAGTTGTTCCTCAAGTAGTTATGGGTAACCCCGGGATAACGGTTCACCACTTCCGCGAAATGGTTAACCTTCTCCTCAGGGACCTTTGCAGCGCAAAGTGTACTTGTAAAACCGAGGAGGCCGGAGTCAAAATTACCGCCGATTCTCCTGATGATCCCCACGTCTTTGAGCCGTCTTATTCTTTTGATAATTTCACTCTCAGACAGGTTCAGTCTCGTTCCCAAATCATGATACGGACGAGAGCTAATGGGAAAATCGGACTGTATTTCATTCAGGATATTCTTGTCTGTTTCATCCATCATTGGCCTTTTTTGATGGCTGAAAATCACACAGGGGCTCCTCGGCCAGAAAGTCGCCGGTGGCCTCAAAGGCCCTGGCCCTGCAACCGCCGCAGGACCTGAGATACTCACATCTGCCGCACTTTCCTTTATATAACGAAAAATCCCGGAGTTGATTGAATATTTCAGAATCTCGCCACACGGCCTCGAATGTCGAAGTTTTCAAGTCCCCGGAGTTGAGCTCCAGATAGCCACATGGCTGCACTATACCATTGTAACCGATAAAACAGAATGATGTCCCCCCTAAGCATCCCCGGGTGACAGCATCGAGACCATAGGTTTGGTAATTCACCTTTTCGCCCCTGGCGTGAGCCTCCTGACGTAAGATCCGGTAATAATGGGGAGCACATGTGGCCTTAAGGTGAAGCGGCACTTCATCTCTCATACGATAAAACCAGTGTAGCAGCTTTTCGTATTCCGAGGCATCAATTTCCTGGTTCACCATTTCTCTGGCACGACCTGTTGGTACTAATAGAAAAAGATGATGGGCGACCGCTCCAAGGCCTGCGGCCATATCCAGTATCTCTTTGATATTGTGGATATTGTGTCTCGTAACAGTGGTATTGATCTGAAACTCGACATTGCCCATTTTTAGAACTTGGATTCCTTCTATGGCCTTTTTGAATGCCCCCGGCACTCTTCTGAACTGATCGTGCTGGTGCTCATCTGCCCCGTCAAGGGAGATGCTGACTCTCTTTATCCCAGAGGCCTTTATTTTCTCAACAACACCAGGATCCAAAAGCGTACCGTTAGTGGCCATAACCATACGCAGGCCGATCTGAGTGCCATGTTCGGCCAGACGAAAGATGTCATTCCTTAAAAGCGGCTCTCCACCGGTCAAAATAACAATAGGGCTGCCTACACGGCCGATCTGCTCCAGGACCTTTAGGCATTTGGCTGTATCCAGTTCATCCGGATAAGGGCCTTTTTCAGAACCTGCTCTGCAATGTACACAGTTCAGGTTACAGTTCCTTGTGACTTCCCAGGCCACAAGTCTCAGATGGCTCTTGTTTGCTCCTGAGTTTTCCATAGTTCATTTGGCATGCTTAACAGGATCACACGCGGGATTAATTAAGTATGCCGCCTCCTTGGCAAAATAGGTCAAGATCAGATCTGCACCAGCCCTCTTAATCGACATTAGTATCTCCATCATGACCTTTTCCCCATCTATCCACCCTTTCATCTCTGCAGCCTTTACCATGGCATACTCACCGCTCACATTATATGCAGCCACTGGAACAAGGCTCAGATCACGGACTTGCCTGATAATATCCAAGTATGCTAATGCCGGCTTTACCATAATTATGTCTGCTCCCTCTTCTATGTCCAATTCAGCCTCCTTCAAGGCTTCAAGGGCATTGGCAGGATCCATCTGGTAGGTCTTGCGGTCTCCGAACATGGGCGTTGAATCGGCCGCGTCGCGAAAAGGCCCGTAGAATGCCGAGGCATATTTGACTGAATAAGAAAGTATGCCTGTATTCTCATAACCCTCAGCATCCAAGGCATTCCTGATGGCTGAAACGCGCCCATCCATCATGTCGGAAGGCGCAACAAAATCCGCACCTGCCTCGGCATGAGACACGGCCTGGCGTGCAAGCAGTTCTAATGTGGCATCATTATCCACCTCATTGTCTTTTATCACACCGCAATGACCGTGGTCCGTATACTCGCAGAGGCAGACATCCGTAATGACAACCATTTCCGGCATTCGATCTTTGATAGCTGAAATCGCCCTCTGAACAACACCGTCCGGAGCCCATGAGCGACTTCCCACGGCATCCTTTTTGTCAGGCAAACCAAAAAGAATAACAGAAGGAATACCCAGGGACCACAATTCTGCAGCCTCCTTCACAACGGTATCCACTGAGAATTGATACTGGCCCGGCATTGAAGGGATCGGATCCTTGTGACCTTTGCCGTGCTTTACAAAAAGCGGGGCGATAAAATCCTTCACGGAAAGGGAGGTTTCCCTGACCATTTGCCTGATTGCAGGAGTCCTTCGGAGCCTGCGTGGTCGCACAATCATGCCTTTCACCTGACGATTCACTGCGTTTTTGTGGGCATTTGAGGTATCTGCGGTCGTTCCATTTCCCTGTATCCTGGAGGGATCTTGAAGAGGAAGTCTTGGACATTTCCTTTTTTGATGTTCCGCAACTCGGTCACCACCTCCCCCATCATATCACTCTTATTGATCATTTTGATAGGATACCCCAGCTTCTTGGCAAACCATTGGGTCATAGTGCCCATTCTTTCATCCTTGAATGTAATTAAATACTTATCGCACTCATAACCGTTAACCGTTTCAGTGCCCAATCGCTTTATTTGAGACTGCATCTGACCTTGCTGCATTCCCGCAAAGTTCTCCGGTCTAAATCCCTTTCCTTTTGTGTCCATCTTGTTCTTAATATAGGCCTCGGCCTCCGGCATGAGCATCCAGCTATAACCCTTGTTAAGGTCCATAATCATAATCATTTTGCCTGCTTGATCACCAAACTCCTGCCGCATCTTCTGTCCTTTGACCCACACTTTCCCCTTGCCGGGCATCGGACCACCCTTCATAACAATGTCAGCCGAGAACTCGGAGGCCAGGGACACCCCGGAGAAAGCAAAAATTGCCATTAAACCCATAAGAAGCGCAAAAAAGAGTGGTTTGATTTTGGTATGCATAATTCCCTTCCTTTCATAATGATTTTGCTATGTTGTGTCCTCTTACTTAGGGCCCATGAATAAACTCAAAACAGGGCGCCATGGACTCACCAATTCAGAAATAAACAAGGACACCTCTCACAAAGACACACCTTACTGAGTCGGACTATAGGAGAATCATCCCTGTGTGTCAACTATCGATCTCACGCGTCAGCAATTCTAATTATGGCTTCCACCTGTCGTAACCATTCACGGGTTCAGGCCTGCCCTGGCCCAGACCTGGCTTCAGTGGCCCATTGTGTAGGAACTTATAGCGTAGCATTCAGGGCGATCGTGATAGGAATGCACATCAAGTCGCGCCAGGCCTGAACCCATGAATGGTTACGAAATTGCTTGCATCCGGGCAGAGTAAGTCATAAAATTAGAAATTGTTGTGAGGATTGTCATGAACAACTTCGACTGACAAACAAGGAGGTTTCTATATGGCCGAACTCACTACATGGAAAGATAAGGAGATGAGCAAATTGAAAAGAGATATTGATCATCTCTTTAAAAGCTTCTGGTCCGATTTTGGTGCGAACCTCTTTGTCTGTAAAATTGCACAGGAGCCTTTAATTGACATAATCGAAACCCCGGACACCTTAGTTGTCAAGGCGGAACTTCATGATACCAACCCTGAGGAACTGGATATTTCTGTAACCGCCGACACTCTGATTTTGAAGAGAGAAAAAAGCGAGGAAACTGTTGAAGACAGTACTTACTTTAGCAGAGTTCAAAGGAGGTCCGGTTTCTTTTCCCGCACTATTCGATTGCCTAAGAAGGTGATGGTTGAAGGCATCAGAGCCAGCTATAAAGAGGGTGTCCTGGAAATTGTGATGCCGAAAGCAAAACCTGAAAAGCCGCGCGTTATCAAGGTAGAAGTCAAGTAAGCTCTCAAGTACATCAATAGGCTGAGATGAATGGTATGCCGGTGATTGATTCCTGATTGATGAGGCTTTGTTAGGCCGGTATCCTTTTGAAAGAAAAGAAAAGTCAGATCATAGAAATAAAGGAGATCATTGATGCCAAAGAAAAGATCATATGCTGAGGTTCCTGTAGAACAGCTAAGATGGCGGCTTGACCCTGGTAGCCTGCCCTTTGAAACTACTGATGACCTTGAACCTTTGACGGAAATTATCGGGCAAAGAAGGGGCGTGGAGGCATTCCGGTTTGGGATTGGAATGGATAAGCAGGGCTATAATGTGTTTGTAACAGGAACAGCCGGCACAGGGAGGATGTCTACGGCGCAAAAACTACTCGAAGAGATGTCCAAAGACGGTCCGGTGCCGGATGACCTATGCTATGTCAATAACTTTGAGAACCACGAGGCCCCGATACTCCTTCGACTAAAAGGGGGAATGGGAAGCACATTCAAAAAGGATGTCAGTAATCTTGTGGAAACCCTGAAAAAGGAGATTCCACAGATTTTTGATAGCCAGGAATACATAAATCTGAAAAAGGAGATCATGCAGTCCTATGAGAGCAAGGGGAAGAATTTTTTTAAGGGGCTGGATCAGAAAGTGAAAGAGGAAGGGTTTGCTCTTGTGGATATCCAGATGGGGCAGTACAAGCGACCTGAAGTGATGCCCATAGTTGATGAAAAACCAATACATATCGACCAGGTTGAGGCCATGGTGGAAAAGGGGAGGTTTCCAAAGGAGGAATATGAGGTCCTGAAAGAAAAGCAGGCGGAACTCAGATCACAGATAGATCAAATTCTGCTTGAGATCAGGGATCTTCAGAAAGAGGTACAAAAAAAGATAGACGAGATGGACCGGCGTACCTTTATGGATACTGCCTCGAAGCTGGCTACCTCCCTGACCGATAAACACAAAGATGAAGTTATTGCCAAATATCTCAAGGCCATGCTGGAAGATATGGCCGACAATCTCCAGATATTTGGTCCGCAGGTTCAATCTGCTGTGCCGGGGGTGCTTCCGTTGCTTCCTGAGGCCGATCGTTTCCAGCCTTATCAAATCAATCTCCTGGCAGATAATAGCGAACAAAAAGGGCCTCCAGTGGTCATCGAGTCCTATCCTACCTACCGGAATCTTTTTGGGAGCGTTGAAAGGGTCGTTGATCGAAGCGGTATGTGGCGGACGGACTTCAGCAAGATCAAGGCGGGCTCGCTTATAAAGGCCAATGGCGGTTATTTAGTGATTAATCTGATGGATGCGGTTATGGAACCAGGTGTATGGCCTGCACTCAAGAGATCCCTGAAAACCCAGAAGCTTGAGATTCAGACCTATGATCCCTTTTATCTGTTCACAACATCCGGATTGAAACCGGAGCCAATCAATCTGGACGTTAAGGTGGTCGTTATTTCCGATGAGTATTTGTATCACTTGCTACTTGCCTATGATGAGGACATGAAGAAAATATTTAAAGTGAGAGCTGCCTTTGACATATCTATGGACAAGAACGAGGAAGCCATCGAGCAATTTGCAAGATTTGTCAAAACGAAAACTGATGAGGACAAACTAAGGCCGTTTGACAGGACGGCCGTAGCCGCCCTCGTGGAACAGGCAGTCCGCATAACCGGAAGGCAGGAGAAGATTTCAACGAGTTTCCTGGGCATCGGTGATCTGATGAGGGAAGCCCACTTCTGGTCCAGCCAGGAAAATGCCTCCACGGTCAAAGAGAAGCATGTGGAGAAGGCCATTAACGCCAGGATATACCGGTCCAACATGGTAGAGGAACATATTCAAGAGATGATCGATCGTGGGACCTTGATGATGGATGTGGATGGTGAGAAAACAGGCCAGGTTAATGGTCTGTCTGTGTATCAATTAGGAGACTACATGTTTGGCAAGCCCTCTCGTATTACTGTCTCAACATCCATGGGTCGGGCAGGCATAGTCAGCATAGAACGGGAAGCGGATCTTTCGGGTAGTACGTACGACAAAGGCGTACTCATCCTGGCCGGATATTTGAGGAATAAATATGCCCAGGACAAGCCTCTGACTATAAGCGCCAGCATTGCCTTTGAGCAGTCCTATGGCAGCGTGGATGGAGACAGTGCATCTTCCACAGAGATCTATGCGCTGCTGTCAAGCCTGTCTGAAATCCCCATAAAACAGTCTATTGCCGTAACCGGTTCGGTTAACCAGAAGGGAGAGATACAGGCAATTGGCGGGGTAAATGAGAAGATTGAAGGGTTTTACGACTGTTGCAAAAAGCTTGGGCTGACCGGAGAACAGGGCGTTATGATCCCTTTTGCCAATGTCAAGGACCTGATGCTTCGAAAGGATGTGGTGAAGGCTATAGAGGAGAGACAATTTCATGCCTATCCGGTTAAGAGCATTGATGAAGGAATCGAGATCCTGACAGGTAAACGGGCAGGTGAGAAAAACGCGGCAGGAACCTATCCAAAAAATACAATCAATTATCTCGTTGATCAAAAACTTAAGGAACTGGCAGAAGGACTCAAGAACTTTGGGGAGAAGGAAGAGGAAAACGAGAAAAAAGCCAGTGATAAGAATGATGAGCACTAACGAAGGCTTGCCTTAGGGCTTGCAGATGAGAATTTCCTCAATTGTTTTTCGTAATAACTTCTATTCTCAGTTGCAAGGCTGATTGCCTCCTTAATGGTCATTAAGGCCTCCTCAATAAGACCGTTTGCATAGTAGGCCTGTGCTAATGTATCAAGGAAAGCAGGTAATCTCTTCAGAGACACTGCCTTCCTGGCCAGATCAAGGGCGCGCGCGTTATCTCTCAATCCCTGGTTGGGGGCAGTCACCAGAATCCAGGCCAGGTTGTTTAAGGCCAGCGCGTCACTCGGGTCCAGATCGATGATTTTTTCATAAGCCTTAATAGCCTCACGGTGTTTCCCCATCTGGTGATAAACCATGGCCAGTTCCTGATAAAGCAAGATGTTATCGGGCTGCTTCACAATCTCTCGATTCAGCACCTTCCCGGATAGAGAGTAGGTCAAATTCTGTTTCATGGTGCTGAAATTCAGCAAATAGCCAAGGACGGCTATGCTTACGAGATAGACAAGAAACGAAACAAGCAGGAATCGATTGTGGCGTCTGATCAGGCCCGGATCCCTAATGCTTTGCCAGAGGCAATCTACTCTCTGTTTGATACTGAAGTGGTGCCAGTTAGGAAGATCCCTGCTCTTTCCACTGACATATGCGATTTTTTCCAATGAGCTTATAATAGGTTTTGATGTCCCCATAATCCTGACAGAATAGAGGTCTGCCTGACGCTCAAAGTTGCGCATGAAAAAACCCATCACATAGCGAAAGTAGACGAACATGGTTATTATCATAGGGACAGACAAAATTAGATAAAAATAGTTCATTGCCTGAGAGTCATTAACAGCAGCCATTTTTGGAAAAAGCGGATGCGCATACAATAGATAGAAAAAAAGGTCGGACAACCCAAAGCAGACCAGTACAAAGCCGGCAAAGAACAGTAGATAAAGTAATAAGTGATAATATTTGGCATGTCCCATCTCGTGAGCTAATACCGCCTCGAGTTCCTCTGTTGAAAGCATTTCAAAAAGCGAATCCGTAATAAGAATGTATCTGCACCTTGGGACAATACCCATGATACCGGCAGTCAGCATCCGGCCTTCAAAAATCGGCCACTTCAATAAGCGACGGTATTTGAAGGCTTTCTCGCGGAGAAACACCTCCAATTGCCTAACTTTTTCTGATGCCTTGAGCGGCTTACAGCCCCACCAGTACTGGACAATCACAGGCATGAAAATCATCAAAACTGCAAGAAAGCCTGCAAAAAAAACAACCTGGACATCAACTCTGTTTGTAAGGCCTTCAGATTCTGGAGGCTGGACCAGCAAAATAAAATCATAAGCTAAAGACAGAGCCATCCATGGAAAGAGGATAGAAACGTTGAGCCTAAAGTTGGAATTAACAAAAGATCGTCTTGTAATTCCTGACCTGAATATGACCTTATAGGCGGGACAGGCGAAATACCAGATCGTGCACAAATATAAGAAAAACAATGACATGGCAATACTGCCCTGCAAGACTGAAAACCGTTGAACACCTGGAATCATCTGAACCCAGTATTTTAGACCAAGGATATAGACAGCCAAGGCGAACAGTACAATAGCCAGCACAGAGAGCCTGACAATCAACCGCTGATACTTGGCGGTCAGACGGCCGTCATCGGCTCCACCATGATTAAATAGATGCCTTTGGAGTCCCCGGAATACCCACCTGCAATATCCTGCAAAGATCAACCAGGCAAGAAAAAGCAGGAATAAACAAAACAGGAAGGAATTTTCAGAGGCGTTGGATGAATAGCTGAGGTTGAATATGAGGATAGCTGCGATAAAATAAAAAATGTTGTTGAACATTGGGTCTTTGCCGAGCCCTTAGCTGCCACTTTCCTTCAAGAATTCCAGGTTTCCGCCTCCAAGCGGAAGGGATGGATCACCCATTAAAACAATTTCAATCCCATACCTGGAGTCAAGTTGGGCAAGCTCCTTTCTCTTCCTGTTTTGGAGATACATTGCCACGTCCAACGGCAATATCCCTTGGACTTTGACAACACCCTTTTTTGAGACGCCCATCGAGATCCGGCGCAAGAATGATACGGAAGCGGATTCCACTGAAGGAACAATTCCTCGTCCCTGGCAGTAATGACATGTCCTGAAAGTTCTGGACTGTTTAGAAGGCATCAATCGCTGTCTTGAGAGTTCGAGAAGACCAAATTTAGATATATGGGAGATGGCGATTTTTGCCCGGTCCCTCTTGGTCTCTTCACGCACCAACTTCTCTATTTCCCTTATGTGTTCTCTGTGTTTCATATCAATAAAATCAATAACCACAAGCCCGCCCATATCCCTCAGACGAAGCTGACGCGCTATCTCTGATGCTGCCTCCACATTGGTCTTGAAAGCAGTAGTTTCAACATCCTTTTCACGTCCGCCGCGGCCGGAGTTCACATCAATGGAAATCAAGGCCTCAGTGGGGTCAATGACAATGGACCCGCCCGATTTCAGAGTCACCTTGCTGCTATAAATTGTCTCAATATGCTTCTCGATCTCGTAATGAGCAAAAATGGGGCGGTTCTCCTTGTAAAGTTTCACTATCCTCTGATGTCTCGGAGATACGATCTTCATATAGCCTTTTACTTTGCCGAAGGTTTCCCTGTCATCAACAAGTACCTCAGTGATTTCGCTGGTAAAATAATCACGCAGGGTCCTGAGGCAAAGGTCCTCTTCCTTATGAATGAGGGATGAAGGTGGTGCCTTTTTTACTCTTTCCTTAATATTTTTCCACATCCTCAAGAGCCCGTTCAGATCCCTGGATAGCTCCCTTTTATTCTGTTTTATTGCTGCAGTTCTGACAATGTACCCAATTTCCTCAGGCACTTTAAGCTTGTTCATAATGGATTTCAGCCGTTCCCGTTCCTTTTCATCTTCGATCTTTTTTGATATCCCGCCTGTACTTCCCGGCATTAATACCAGATATCGGCTTGCAAAGGAGAGGTAAGTGGTTAACTGGGCCCCCTTTCGCCCAGGCATCTCCTTTGTTACCTGAACAATGAGTTCCTGGCCTTTTTTCAAGATTTTATCAATAGAAGGATGTGGCTGTTCCTTTTTCAGATCTCTGGTTTCCAAATAGTATTCCGGATGGATTTCATTTGCCGGCAAGAAACCGTTTTTTTCACCTCCGAAGTTGATGAAGCAGGCCTGAAAGCCAGGCTCTATTGCCTCTACAACACCCTTGTAGATATTTCCGATCTTTTGTTCGCCGGCGGCGGTTTCAATGTTGAATTCGTCTAACAGGCCGTCTTTTATTATAGCCACTCTATATTCTTCCGGATCTACAGCATTTATTAGCATTTTTATTATCATGGTTTATTCCAACTCCTCGTACAAATTCAGATCAACTCTTAGGGCTCGCTCAAAAATTGAAAAACGTGCCTGAATGAAAACCTCGAAATATGGTTTTCAGCTTTGTTGCAGACCTTCAATATGTTAAAATTACGTTCTTTTTTGAATCCGCAGTCCGAAATCCGCAGTCCGAAATCGTGTCTGAACAGGGTTTTCGTTCAGACACTAATTATGCCCTTTTCTACCATTGCGTTTGAAATGCTGACAAGCCTGGTACATAAAGGTCCTTATGGCAGCCTCCCTTCCAGGTTGGAAGCTTGAGTCATAGGGAGTGTCCAGGTAAGGGATCCTGAGCCTGTTCATAAAGGGTTTTACAATTGCTGAAGTGATCGTACTGGGCATGCAAGTAAAAGGATAAATATTCACGACGCCGTTATATCCTTCTCTGGCATATTCCAGTATCCCGGGAATGCTCAGGCAGGCCTCTGTACCTGTATCAAAAGAGAGCAGGTCATTTTCCTCAAGTATGTCCTCGAGATGTGCTATCTTGTGATCCTGGGCCAGGTCAATAAGGGATGCCACGCGCTTGTAGACCTGCTTCTGTTTAAATTCCTGATAAAGAAGATCAACCCCGTAATCCATGATTTTTTGTGCGAATTTCCTGATTGGACCCAAACGAAGCTGTTTCAGGTTTAACCTGAATCCTATTTTGGCGTCTCTCAGCCTGTCATATGTAATGTAATTAACCCATTCGGCAATCGAGGCATTCACGACCTCAGCCCCATATTTCTCCAAAATCCTGATCGAATCCTGATTTGCATGGACGTGTGTTCTAAGATAGATCTCACCGACTATTCCGATAAGGGGTTTTGGGGGGATATCAGAATTGATGATTGTTTTTCCTTGTTCGATTATTTCTTCAAGTTTGTCAAGTACTTTGTCAAACTTCCTTTTGGCCCCGTGCTGTTCAAAAGCATCTTCCATGACATGCATGGATCTCTCTATGAAATCATCTGTCATCCCCGGTTCTTTTTCATATGGCCTGATTCTCCAGAGCAGCCTGTCAAGGATATCGCCAACAACCACTGAGAGATACGAGACTTTACGGAGGTCCTTTTCACGTGACTTCTCAATCAAACCTGTTAAGGAATACCCGTCTTCTGTAGTAAGGGAACCAATCTTCAGGTTTTTCAACTCTGAAAAAGAATCCAGAACAATTCGTTGGTATTTATTATACATGCCAAACCGGCATGGGCCATCCGCTTCGGGCATAAAATATATATATTCTTCGGCATTAAAGGAATCGCCCAGCCTTTTCTGCTCTTGCCCCATGAAAAAAAGTATGTCCCCCATAGTAATCTGGCAGGGGTAACATTCCTTCCCGGATGTATATTCTTGTCCCAGGTCGAGGCCTTTATAGGTATCCATAACAATCGCGTTGACATCAAATCCTCTGAACGTGGCTGCAAGAAGATGGCAACCTATCCTGTTCATCTCCGGGATTAGAACAGTTTTGTTACTAAGGTCAAAACGACCTATCTTTTCAGTGAGCGATTGAAAGTTTAAAATATTATCTTGATCCATTTGATTTGGTTTCTAATTAGCTGCTTTTAGGCCTTATATCGAGTTAAACTTCAATGGTAACAGCTCAATAATTAGTGGTTTATAAAAGGGTTCGAGTGGGCCGTGTTTACAGGCACCAGAATCTCTTTTTTTTCTTTATGCCCCAACAGGCTGTTTCCTAACGGGCGCTTGCAAAATGGCTTACCCATAGGCAGTCTCCCGGTTAACAGAATAAATGGGGTGGTAAGCCGTTTTGCTGCGGCCCTGCGGTGAACCATATTAAGGGCATACAGCAAAAAAAGAGATCCCGGTGCCTGTCTCGTATGCCGCTAATTATTGAGCTGTCACCTTCAATGTTTGCATAGTGTTCTCTATGACGTTTCTGTAAGCTTCAATCCTGGTCATGACACCTGCCACAGCACTGTGCTCATCCAATTCGAGGATCAGATATGCCTTTTCCCCCATGATGTGCTTGTAGAAGTGCTCAATAAACGAATCAGCGCCACAGCTAAAATTGGTCAGGTGAATGCCAAAGAAGTTTGGATATTCCCTTATGAATTTTGCAATCCTCAATATCTGGGCACCTAGCCCCCAGTACATAGACGGAAAATCTGAAAGGTCCACCGAAGATACGTCAATAAAATCCATTGGCACGGCAGTCATTCCTGTCTTTGAAAGGTTCTGACCAAACCTCAAATTCAGTTTTTTATCATAGAGGTTATACGGGCGTCCTGTCACGACTACCATTGGCTCATCAGGACTGTGGTTTTCAAGGATCTCGCGTCCCTTTTTGAATAGCTCGTTTGCAAACTGATGCTGCCTGTCCAGAGCATAGTAAAGTGCCTTTTTTATTTTGGCCTTGCCTATACCAAGCTTTGATTGCATTTGTTCGGAAATCTCTAAGGCAAGAGTGTCCGGATCGTACTTCAGATGAAGAATAGGGTTCAAAATAGATTCCGGGTCGATGCCAAGGGCCATCCGGACCATATAAGAATTGGCCTGTACCATAGGACAATAGAATCCTGCTTCAGAAGGGTTAGGCGTTGGCATATTGATAATTGTGGGTATAAAAAGATATCTTGTCTTTCCTACCAGCTCTTTGACATGTCCGTGGGAGACCTTTACCGGATAACAGGTCTCTGCAATCATGGTTTCTATGCCGATTTTTGAGATGTGCGAGTTGGTGGGAGGTGTCAGGACAAGTCGGAATCCGAGCCGATCAAAAAAATGGGCCCACAAGATATCAGTCTGATATCCATAAAGGGACCTTTGCATTCCCACCGTAGGTCGGCCGTCCACCTCCATCAAGGGTTCCTCTTGTAACTCTTCATACACACCGGCAATATATGTCTGCCAGACTCTCTGCCTTAATTCAAAGAAGTTCTCCTTCTTAGTCCCCATGGTTTTTATCAGTTCATAACGACCACACTCCCCTCCCCAGATGCTGCGGCGACCATCAAAGTCATAGATCTTGAGTTTACACTCGTTGTGGCAGTTGGGGTCGGCGTGACAGACCTTTTCAACATATTCCATCCGATCATTTATAGCACTCTTAAGCCCTCTGAAGGTGCTCTCGCCCCTGTCATCCAGGCGGTTTTTTTCCAGGACACTGATGGCAGCCCCATAGGCCCCCAGGACCTCTCTGTGTTGAGGGACTATCAGGCCTCGCCCAAGGACATTTTCAAAGGCGGCCACCACACCCTTGTTCAAAGAAGGGCCGCCCAGGAACATGATTCTCTGTCCTATTTTCCTTTTTCCGACTACACGATTCAGATAATTATAGACAATAGCATAGCACAAGCCGGCTACCAGGTCCTTTTGATCCACACCTTTCTGGTGATAGGAAACAAGATCTGATTCCATGAACACAGTGCACCTCTCGGCCAATTTGACGGGCATGGTTGATGAAAGGGCGATCTCTTCAAATTCACCAACGATATTAATCCCATACTTATTGGCCAGTTCATGCAGAAAACTACCTGTGCCGGCCGCGCATACCTTGTTCATGTCAAAATCCAGGGGATGGCCATTGGCAAGATAGATATACTTGGAATCCTGCCCTCCTATCTCAAAAATTGTGTCCACCTCCGGGTCAATATGAACGGCGCCCCTTGCATGGGCCGTGATTTCATCGATGATAAGATCCACATTGAGAAAATCCCCAACTACGTTCCGGCCCGAACCGGTAGTTGCAGTACCTAATATCTCAATTTTTTTGCCTATATCGTCACGCATAAACCTCAAAAGCCTCTGGGTAACCTCTATAGGTGTGCCCTGGGTAGGCACATAGCTCTTGTGAATAATATCACGGTTTTCGTTTATCAGGGCGTACTTGGTAGTTGTTGATCCGATGTCTACACCAAGATATACCCCGGTCTTTCTGGCCAAGGGTGCTTTTTTCACCTCATTGGACTTTGAAAAATCCGTATATTTCAACTCCAATCTCGGTGCTACCGGCACAGATATGTTGTTTTCGGCATGCCTGGTCTTAAGCATATCAAGTTTTACCCGGCCTTTTTTCCCTGACTCAAGGGCTTGGACTGCCACGCCGAGAGCGCCTATGGATGTATTACAGGGAGGAACAACCAAACCCGGAAAATAGTCCTTGAAGGCCTTGACCTGAAGATCATTCAGTGAAAGCCCTCCAATGAAAAGGATCGGTTCTTCAAGCACCCGATTGGATACAATGGTGCTCAAGTAATTTCTGGCATTTCCAATGTGCAGGCCATAGATTATATCCTCTAATTTCTCCCCCTTGTTCTGAAGGTGAATCATGTCAGACTTCGTGAACACAGTACACCGGCAGGCCACGCTTGCAGGCTTCCGGCTATTCAAGCCAAGCTGGATGAAGTCAGCCAGTATTTTGTCAATGTGATTTTGAGATATATCCGGTTGTTCGGCATACAATGAAGTGGCCAGTCTCTCTGCCTGCTGCTCGATGAAAGATCCGGTCCCTGAGGCACAGGGACCATTTGTGTTGAAGTATTCCAGTTCCCAGTCACCCCGCACCTGGGAATCCCCGTCTTGCAACGTTTCAGCCCCGGTAGTGTAATGACTAATCTGCAAAAGCGCAGTATCCTGCCCACCCATGCTGATAATTGATTTTACTGTGG
Source organism: Thermodesulfobacteriota bacterium (assembly GCA_034660135.1). Classification (GTDB taxonomy): domain Bacteria; phylum Desulfobacterota; class DSM-4660; order Desulfatiglandales; family Desulfatiglandaceae; genus JAYEIR01. The sequence goes on along the minus strand of JAYEIR010000093.1, from coordinate 31,518 downwards.
GCTCAATGAAAACAGCGCCAATGACCTGACTGATAGTCTCGAATTCGTAAAGGGATCCCAATTGCTCGCTGATCTTTTTCCCATGGTTCCCGGTAAAGGCAACCGCCTCGATCTTTTCTTCTCCGAATTTTTCGTACAGTTCATAAATAATGGCTAAGACCCTTTCTTCCACCTTGCCAACATGGCGTACATAAGGGAATTCGTGAACAATCTCTCTCCTGTCATTGACAACAATACAATTCAGGCTGACAGATCCCGCATCAATACCTACATAGAACCTATCGTGATCTTGAAACAATTTTTTATCCTTAATGTTCATTTCGTAGTATCTGCTCAGGTAAAGAATCCACGCCCAAAGGAAGTGGTTTTCTAAGATAAGATAAAATAGTTCTCAAAAAGACCTGGTGCAAGTGAAGTCATAAGATACCCCTCCATGCCGCATCTCCAGGGCTGGAGCTCAATGCGCCTCATCCCAGTTCTTACCGCTCGCCACATTAACCTTAAGCGGGACCCTGAGTACCCAGATACCTTCCATTGTTTCCTTGACAAGCCCCTTCACATCATCGAGTTCATCCGGAGGCACTTCAAAAACAAGCTCATCATGTACTGAGAGAAGCATCGCAGACCTAAGCCCCCTCTCACGGAATTCAGAGTCTACTTTTATCATGGCCATCTTAATAAGGTCCGCAGCTGTCCCCTGGATCGGAGTATTAATTGCGGTTCGCTCGGCAAATTGGCGAATATTTCGGTTTGAACTGTTTATATCAGGCAGAAGGCGGATCCGTCCAAGAAGGGTACTTGTCCTTTTTGTAATCCTGACATCCTCTATTGTTTGGTCCATAAAGTGCTTAACGCCTTTGTACCTTGCAAAATAGTTGTCAATATATGCCTTTGCCTTTGCCTGGCTTATATCAAGTTGTTTTGAAAGGCCGTATGCGCTCATTCCGTAAATAATACCGAAGTTTATTGCCTTGGCCTGTCTCCTGAGTTCAGGGGTAATAAAAGCCGGGGTTACGTCAAACACCTCAGTTGCGGTCCTGGTATGGACGTCCTCATTGTCCTCAAACGCCTTTACAAGTATCCTGTCATCTGAGTAATGGGCCAGTATGCGAAGCTCCACTTGGGAATAATCAGCTGAAACAAGATACCACCCATCCTTTGGCATAAATGCCTTGCGTATTTCTCTCCCTTCATCCGTACGAATCGGGATATTTTGAAGATTCGGCTCAGAACTGCTCAAGCGCCCTGTGGCAGTAACCGTCTGATTGTAGGATGTATGGATGCGCCCTGTTTCCGAATTTATTAGATCGATCAATGCATCTGCATATGTTGACTTCAGTTTTGCCAGGGTCCTGTGTTTCACAATCAGGCCGGGGAGTTCATGGTGCCCTGCCAACACTCTAAGGACGTCAACATCCGTGGAATATCCTGTCTTCTTTTTACTCTTTTTCTGCAACGGCAGATTAAGTTTTTCAAAAAGTATATTCCCAAGCTGCTGCGAGGACCTTATGTTGAATTTTTCCCCGGCGATTTCATATATCCTGCTTTCAAGCGCTTCAAGCTGGTTGCTAAACGCCTTTGAGAGCGTGTGGAGCTTCTCCCTGTCCACGCATATCCCCGTCATTTCCATTCTCATCAGGACAGGTATAAGCGGCATCTCCACTTCATCAAGAAGCCCTTCAAGACCTAATTCATCGAGTTTGGGCATCAGGACATCTCTTGCTATAAGTGTGATATCCGCGTCTTCACATGCATAGGGAACTGCTTTTTCCAAAGGCACCTGTGCGAAGCCCAGGGCATTTTTGCCCGTCACATCCTGGTATTTAATCGTCTTATAATCAAGAAAATCAAGGGCAATTTGGTCCAGGCTGTGAGCGTGTTTTGACGGGTTAAGGAGATAGGATGCCAGCATGGTGTCAAACATGACCCCTTCAAGATTGATGCCATGACGAGCAAGGACTATCCAGTCATATTTGATGTTCTGACCAATTTTTCGGATGTCAGGACTCTCGAGGACAGGTTTGAGCAATTTTAGCACCGCCGAAAGCTCAAGCTGCTCTGGTACACCCGCGTATTCATGGGCACAAGGGATGTAAAAAGCCTCACCGGATTTCATGGAAAATGAAAACCCTACAAGATTCGCAACCATGGGATTTTTTGATGTAGTCTCAGTGTCAAGGGCAAATGTTCCTGCGGATTTAAGATCGGCAATCAGATCCAAAATAGAATTAATGTCCTGAATCGATTTGTAGCTTTTATTGGAAGAGTCAGAGAATACATGAAAATCCTGCTGAAATTCCCTGAACTCAAGCTCCTTAAAAAGCCTTGAGAGCCTGATATTATCTGATGGCTTAACTTTAAGGGCTTCCGCATCCAACAAAATTGGGACATCGATCTTGATGGTTACAAGCTTTTTGCTCAGAAATGCCTGATCTTTGTACTTAATAAGATTCTCGCGCTGCTTCTTCCTGGTAATTGTATCTACCTTTTCGTACAATTCATTCAAGCTGGCAAAGTTTTGAATCAATGAAAGCGCGTTTTTTGGACCGATACCCGGGACACCGGGAATGTTGTCCGATGCATCACCGGAAAGGGCCATGACATCTATCAGTTGGTGAGGATCAACCCCGGATTCTCTTATGGAATCAGCATCAATGGTTTCCCCCTTCATAGGATCCAAAATGATTGCCCTGTCTGTCAAAAGCTGACAGAAATCTTTATCTCCTGTGACCATAACCACATAAAATCCGGCCTCCTGGGCCATGCGCGCAAGTGTCCCAATAAGGTCATCCGCCTCAAAACCGGGCATTTCGAAGATGGGAAGGTTAAACCCTGCTGTAACATGCTTTATGTACGGTATCTGGATCGCCATATCTTCAGGCATTGGCGGACGATTGGCCTTGTAATCGCTGTAGATCTCATGCCGGAAAGTTGGACCCTTTGCATCAAAAAACATGGCTGCATATTCCGGTGATTGTTCCTTCATGAGTTTCATGAGCATCCGGGTAAAACCAAATACCGCATTTGTAGGAAATCCGGCGGAATTTGAGAGCCCCCGGATGGCATGATAGGCCCTGTGAATGTAGGCATTTCCGTCAATCAGATATAACTTCTTTTCCTCATTCATTTTCAATTCTGGTTTTCAACAGATCTTAGACATAGTGACTCGGGCTACTTTGCATATTCCACGACCCTGGTTTCGCGAATCACCGTGACCTTTATCTGACCTGGATAGCTTAGCTCCTTTTCTATCTTTTTTGCAATGTCTTTGCAGACAATAGCGGCACTGTCATCATCAATTGTCTTCCCTTCAACCATGATACGAATCTCACGTCCTGCCTGGATAGCATATGACTTATTCACACCATTAAAGGACATAGCAAGTTTTTCGAGGTCTTCCAGCCTCTTGACATAGGACCCCAACATTTCCTGGCGTGCTCCGGGCCTTGCCCCTGAAAGTGTATCTGCTGCCTGAACCAAAATAGCCAAAACAGATTCAGCTTGGACGTCCTGGTGGTGAGCGGCAATGGCGTGGATCACTTGCTTTGATTCACCGTATTTCCTGGTCAACTCCGCACCAATTAGTGCATGAGGACCCTCCACTTCGTGGTCAACGGCCTTCCCAATATCATGCAGCAAACCGGCCCTTTTGGCCTGTTTTACATTCACTCCAAGCTCTGCCGCCATTACCCCGCTAAGAAAGCCGACCTCTATCGAGTGCTGAAGGACATTTTGGGCGTAACTTGAACGGTATCGTAGTCGACCGATGAGTTTGACAAGGTCTTGATTAATCCCGTGGACCCCCATGTCAAATGTTGCCTGTTCCCCAGCTTCTTTAATGGAGACCTCTATTTCCTTGTTAACTTTCCCTACAATCTCCTCTATCCTGGCAGGGTGTATCCTGCCGTCATCTACCAATCTCTCTAATGCGACCTTCGCAACTTCCCTTCTCACGGGGTTAAAGCCTGACAGAATAACGGCCTCCGGGGTATCATCAACAATAAGATCTATACCAGTGGCCGCTTCAATTGCGCGGATGTTTCTTCCTTCCCTCCCAATAATTCTTCCTTTCATCTCTTCGTTTGGAAGGTGTACCACTGAAACAGTCTTCTCAGCCACATAATCCCCGGCGTATCTCTTCACTGCCAATGCAAGTATTTCCTGGCTCTTCCGGTCGGCCTGGTCTCTGGTCTCACTTTCAATCCTTCGTATCATTCTCGCTGCGTCATGTTTTGCCTCAGATTCTATAGAACTTATGAGGAGCTGTTTGGCCTCTTCACTGGACATGCCGGCTAATTTTTCGAGCTGCTTAATCTGGTCTGCGATCATGCGCTCATATTCGCTTTCCTTTTTCTTTAACTGACTCTCAAGCTGATCAGCGGCTTTTTCTTTCTCAGCAATTCTCCCCTCTCTTTTTTCAAGCTGCTCAATTTTCCTGTCAAGATTTTCCTCTTTGTGAATAAAACGCCTTTCCCGGCTCGCTAACTGTTCACTTTTTTCTTTTGTCTCCTTCTCAAACTTAATCTGCATTTGATAAAGGGTGTCCTTAGCCTGAAGACCTGCCTCTTTCCTGATTGTCTTTGCCTCTTTCTGGGCTTCTGAAAGCAACTTCTTGGTGTATTTCTCTATGGCATCAACCCTGCTCTCCACAATTTTCTTGCGTGCAAAAAAACCGGCACAGACACCTGCAATCAGGCCTAATATAAGGGCCCCAATCATATAAGTTGCGGTCATAATAAATTAACGCTCCTGTGTCTATTAGATCAGGATGAAGGTCAAGAGCTGAAAGGCAATACCAACATCTTGATATTATTGGATTAACAAAGCAATAAGAAAAGATTAAAGTGGAGGGCGAATCCTTACTTAAAGAGAAGCCGAATGGAATTGACCGTGGCCATTGAAAGGGGGCTATACCTTAGCTGAATATCTTGAAAATCTCATTACCCACGCATAGCCTGTCATCTAAACTGACCGAGATAGTCTATCTTTATATAATCACTATTCAGTGTCTAATTCGCCCTTGTAATCCTTAATCCTAACTTTATATAATCTCCCCTCATTGCAACCAGTTCAATTACAGGGGATGTTTTCAAAATCTTTAAGTCAAAATGGAATCAATTTGGTAATTCAGTGTCCGTGCCCGGCTCTGAATATCAATTGTAAGAGCCTCTTGTTCTTTCAGTGTCTGAAAATATTCAGCAGCAATGTGAAAACTTACCAATATGGCTATCTTTAGTTCAGAAAGTCCCTTTGTGTTCTCCTTAATCTCCCCAAACTTGTCGTTAACAAATTGGGCGATGATTTGGACCTGCTCTTCATCTTCATCGCTCCTAATAAGATATTCGTGGTCAAAGATTTTGACTCTGACTGGCTTTCCCAAACGCCTTCCCCAAAAACTCAAATGTCAAGTTTTTCTATCTTTTCCAACAGGGAAACAACCTTCTGTCTGGCCTTATCCCTGATTGTCTTCAGGGCTTCCAGTTCTTCAGTTAGCTCGGAGAGTTTTTTTTCTTGAATCTGGAACCTTTGAGCAAAGGATTCCTTGTCTCTTCTTAATGCCCTAACCGTTTCTATAAGACCATCTATCTTTTCCTCAAGCAACTGGAACTGATCTGTGTCCTCAACTAAGTTCATACAACTCGCCTCACGATTTATAAATAGAATTCACATCTTATGGTTTGGCGTTCAATAATAAAGGCAAGCCCGCATGGCACTTGCCTCTTTTATAGCACTCTAATGGTTATGCCTATTTTGCCTTTCCAGCAGCCGCAATACGGGCATTGGCCCTTTTTAGGGCTGCCTCAGCCCTTGACAGATCAAAAGCTTCAGTGCCCCGATTCTCTTCGATCCTTTTACTGGCTCTTTCCAGGGCCTGTTGCGCACGTTTCACATCGATGTCTTGCAACTCTTCGGCTGCATCCACCAGAATCGAGACTTTGTTTTCAGCAACCTCTGCAAAACCGGTACTGACAAAAATATGTTCTGCTTCATCGTATGAAGTGTAGCGAAGTTCCCCAGGCTCAATTCCCGAGAGAAAGGGCATGTGGCCATCCAGGATGCCAAATTCTCCCAAAGAGCCGGGAGCGACAACGCTGTCCACTTCCTTGCTTACAATTACCTTTTCAGGGGTAACAACTTCCAAATACAGGCTCCTCATCAGTCAATCACCTCTATTTCTTGGTGCCACTCAATTTTCCTGCCTTTTCCTGAGCCTCTTCAACGCCCCCCACCATGTAAAAGGCTGCCTCCGGCAGGTCATCGTGTTTTCCCTCGATAATTTCTTTAAAGCCCCTTACGGTTTCTTTCACAGCTACATATTTGCCTGGCGCGCCTGTAAAGGTTTCAGCCACATGGAAGGGCTGAGACAGAAAACGCTGTATTCTGCGGGCTCTCGCAACCGTCAGTTTGTCCTCATCTGAGAGTTCATCCATTCCAAGGATTGCTATAATATCCTGAAGATTCTTGTATTTCTGAAGAATCTGCTGGACCTGTCTCGCAACATTATAATGCTCTTCTCCTACAACATTGGGATCAAGGATACGAGATGTGGAATCCAGAGGATCAACGGCAGGATAAATCCCAAGCTCAGCAATGGATCTTGCAAGAACCACCGTACCGTCGAGATGGGCAAAAGTGGTAGCCGGAGCCGGGTCAGTAAGGTCGTCTGCAGGCACGTACACACACTGTACAGACGTGATGGAACCCTTGGTTGTTGAAGTAATTCTTTCCTGAAGCTCGCCCAGGTCGGTCCCCAGCGTGGGCTGGTAACCAACAGCAGAGGGAATACGGCCGAGAAGTGCGGAAATCTCTGAACCTGCCTGGGTGAATCTGAATATATTATCGATAAAGAGAAGCACATCCTGGCCTTTCTCATCCCTAAAATATTCTGCCGCAGTAAGGGCTGATAAAGACACCCTTGCCCTGGCTCCCGGTGGTTCGGTCATCTGTCCGTATATTAGAGCAGCCTTCTCGATAACACCTGATTCCTTCATCTCCAAATAAAGATCATTCCCTTCCCTGGTCCTTTCACCGACGCCTGCGAATACGCTGATTCCACCATGTTGCAAAGCGATATTGTTGATCATTTCCATCATTACAACCGTCTTTCCAACACCGGCTCCGCCGAACATTCCCATTTTTCCTCCCCTGGGAAATGGCACCAGGAGGTCGATAACCTTAACACCGGTCTCGAGGACATTCACCGTGGTATCCTGTTCCTCAAAAGAGGGAGCATGCCTGTGAATAGGGTAAAATTCATTTGAATTGATAGGGCCCAGTCCATCCACGGGCTTCCCTACAACATTGAGGACTCGACCCAAGACAGGATCTCCCACCGGCATCTGAATCTGTTTCCCCGTATTTTTGACCTTCATACCACGAACAAGACCATCGGTGACATCCATGGCAATACACCGAACAACGTTGTCGCCCAAATGCATTGCCACCTCCACAACAAGGTTGTCCTCGGTATCGTCAATGCCAGGGTTGGTAATGAACAGTGCCGTAAAAATCTCGGGAAGTTCTCCTTCTGCAAATTCCACATCGATCACCGGACCTATGACTTGAATAAGTTTACCGTCATTCATGGTTAAATTAAAACCTCCTTTTCTTGAACCATTATGCCCCTTTCAGGGCCTCAGCGCCGCCGACGATATCCATCAGTTCTGCGGTAATGGCCGCCTGTCGAGCTTTATTGTAAGCCAATGTAAGATTCTCTATCATATCATTACAGTTTCTGGAAGCATTGTCCATTGAAGCCATACGGGCAGCATGTTCGCTTGTCTCGTTTTGGAAAAAAGCATTAAGAATTTGTACGCTGATGTGCTTGGGCAGCAACTCGATCAAAAGACCCTGAGCAGAAGGTTCATAGAGATATGCTGCGGCATCCAACTCATCCTGCTCGTCCTTCTTTGGGGGTGCAATCGGAATAAGCCTTACTAATGTGGTTTGCTGATGAGCCACAGTAACAAAATGAGTATACATCATATAAACTTCATCAATCTCATCTTGGATATACCGGTCAATAAAATTACTCGTCATCGTATTTGCAAACGAAAAATTAATATTACCGTAAACATCGGTATAGCTCTCAGTGATATTATAATCTCTCTTACCGAAATAGTCCTTTCCCCTTTTGCCCACAGTTGTCAGACTGTACTCTATGCCTCGCGACTGCTTGTCTCTGATCCACTTTTCGGCCATGCTGATGGAATTAGTATTAAAACTCCCACAAAGCCCTCTATCGGCGGATAGATGGAGCAGTTCAACTTTAGACACTTGCGCTTTCTTTTGAAGCAACGGGTGAAAATCCGGCTGTATTCGGCTTTCCAGATGACCCAGGACTTCGGCAAATTTAGATGCATATGGCTCAAAGCTCTCCATCCTGCCCTGGGCACCCCGCAGCTTGGCCGTTGCCACCATGTACATGGCCTTTGTAATTTGTCCTGTCTTTTTTACTGCCTCAATTTTTTGTAGGACATCTCTCAAGGTTGCCATTTATTATTCTCTTTCTCTCTTTTCAAGTTCAACCTGCCAGCCTTCAGCAGGGCATCAATCCGACGCCGGCTGAAAAACCCCGCCAAATTCGTCAAGGGCCTTTGTGGTCATACGTTCCGTTTCACTACTTATATCATTTGTTTCCTTAATGTCTTTCAACAAGTCAGGATATCTGTTTTCCAGGAATTCCAACATCTGTTTTTCATAGTCACTAACGGCCTCCAAAGGGCATTCATCGAGATAACCGTTTGCTGCTGCAAACAGGATGGCCACCTGCTTCTCAGCCGACATTGGTTCGTACTGATGCTGCTTCAACACTTCAACCAGCCTCTGGCCCCGTGTAAGCTGATTCTGGGTGGCCTTATCCAGGTCGCTTCCAAATTGAGCAAAGGCCTCCAATTCCCTGAATTGGGCCATGTCAAGGCGAAGGGTACCGGCGACTTTTTTCATGGCATTTGTTTGGGCGGCACCACCCACGCGAGAGACCGATAGTCCGACGTTAATTGACGGCCGAATGCCTGAAAAGAAAAGGGATGGTTCAAGGTAAACCTGACCGTCAGTAATAGAAATCACGTTCGTGGGGATATAGGCAGAGACATCGCCTGCCTGTGTCTCTATAATAGGCAAGGCCGTGAGTGTCCCTGCACCCGACTCATCGTTTAGCTTGGCTGCCCTTTCTAACAAGCGGGAATGATTGTAAAAGATGTCACCAGGAAAGGCCTCCCGACCCGGCGGCCGTCTAAGCAAAAGTGAGACCTGTCTGTAAGCTGTAGCCTGCTTTGACAGATCATCATAAATTATCAGCGCATGGCGTCCCGTGTCACGATAGTATTCACCAATAGCACAACCGGAATAGGGTGAAATGAACTGCTGGGTGGCAGGGTCACTTGCACATGCCGCAACAATGGTGGTATATTCCATGGCACCATGGCGTTCAAGAACGTCATAGACCTGCGCCACGGTGGATTTCTTCTGACCGATTGCCACATAGACACAATATATATCCGTATCCTTTTGGTTGATAATGGCGTCGACACAAATAGCGGTCTTGCCAATCTGCCTGTCGCCAATAATCAATTCTCGTTGTCCTCGTCCAATCGGGGTCATTGAATCAATGGCCTTGATTCCAGTATACATAGGCTCATGAACAGGTTGACGTGCAATAACGCCAGGCGCCACCACTTCAACGCGTCGAGACTCGGTAGTATCAATAGAACCCTTTCCATCCAAAGGCTCTCCAACAGCGTCGATAACCCTTCCGAGTACCGCATCACCAACAGGGATCTCTGCTATCCTGCCTGTTCTCTTAACAGTATCGCCCTCCTTGATTTTGGAATCATCTCCCATAACGGCGATACCCACATTATCTTCCTCCAGATTAAGACACAGGCCGTAGATCTGACCTGGAAATTCAACCATCTCCATGGCCATTGCCTTCTCAATCCCATAGACACGAGCAATACCATCACCAACAGACAGTACGGTTCCGGTCTCACTCACCTCTACCTTTTTTTCGTAATCCTTGATCTGGGCACGGATTACCTGACTTATTTCTTCTGCTCTGATCTCCATTAGTTATATACACCCCTTTTTAATGATTCTTTTAGTCGTTCAAGTTGCGACTTGATACTCCCGTCCAATACCAAATCCCCCAATCTGACGACAACCCCTCCAATCAAAGATTCATCTTGGTCCACCTCTGTCTTGACCTCCTTTGATGTGAGTTGCTTCAAGGCATTTGTGAGATTGTCCAGTGCCTCTTTTTTCACCGGTTTAGCTGTAACGATAACTGCGCGGGTAATATTTGAAATCTCATCGGTGAGTTCAATATAATAATCGGTAATTTCTTGTACAACTTCAATCCTGTTCTTATCAAGAAGAAGACTTAAAAAATTTTTTGTTATATCGGAAAACAGGCTTTTTTGCAAGACAGCCTCAAGAATCTTTTTCCTGTCCTCTAAAGAAAAGATCTGGTTTGAAACGACCTGAAAAAACTCATTGTTGTCAGCACAGAAACTGCTGAATTCCTGGAGATTCTGCCCGTAGTCTTTATAATGCCCGTCTTCCTGCCCTAAGCTGAGCAAGGCTTTAGCATATCTCCTCGAGATCTTTGAATCAATCAATGTAACTTCTCCACCCTGTCAATAAATTCATTAACCAAGTGATCCTGGTCACTATCCGTTATATCCCTTGCAATAATTGCCTGGGCCTTTTGCGTTGCAATTTCCACAAGTTCCTGACTGAGATTGTCCCTTGCTTCCTGGATCTCCTCTTTGATTGTCAAATCTGCATGTTCCAGGATCTGCCTGGCCCTTTCATGGGCCCTTGAAATAATCCTTTTCTTTTCCTCTTCCCCATCCGCCTTGAACTGCTCTATAATTTCTTTTTTCTTCTGCTCAAATTCTTTCAGTTTCTGTTCAAGCTCTTGACAGCGTATTTCGGTCTCATTTTTCTGTCTTGTCAGGCTGTCAAGCTTTTGCCTGATTCCTTCTCTACGAGCTGAGAAAAAACCCTTGATGTCGGTCTTTTTTATGACCACAAAAAGGATAATAAAGAGAAGGGCAAAATTGATAAGGCGGGCAATCAACACTGTTCCGCTTTCATGGGCTACTGCATTGTCTCCGCCTCCATAGGCAAGCCCTACACCCCAGAGGAAAACCAGGCCAATTAAAGCACAACAACCATGTAGCAAGGCAATTTTTCTTTTAGTGCCCATTAATCCAATCATTGAACACTCCGCCCTAATATTTTTTCGGCCAATTGCCTGGAAAAACCAGCAACCTCACCGTGCAACTCTTTCCTTATCTCCGCCATTTTGATTTCCAGATCTTTTCTGGCAAACTTGATTTTCTCTTCTACTGAAGAACTGGCATCTTGCAATATCGCATTTTCTTTTTCCACGCCCTCAACTTTGCAGCCCTCTTTTTCCCCATAGCCTTCTTTTCGAGCTTGAACTATACTTTCTTCAATGTCTCTTTCGCTTTGGGCAGACCTATTTCCAAAATCCTGAATCATTTGTTGGAGGGAATTTGCTTTATCATTTCTATGGGTAATGATTCCCCTGATTGGTTTGTAAAGAATGATATTCATGAAAAAAAGGAGCAAAAGGAAATTTGCTATCTGAATTATTACAGTGTAATTTATCTCTAACATTAAAAGATAGACCCTCTTTCAACTAAATTTGTGTCTGAACAAAAACCTCGAAATGAAAACGAACACAACATCAATCATGAGTTTTTAGGAAGAGCGACCACATTGTTATTAGCACCTTCACATTTTTTCTGCATGATGCAGTTTCCCTCAAAAACGGCCCCCTGCTGAATAATGATGCTCGGGGCATTTATATTGCCGATAACTTTGGCAGGTGCGCGTATTTCAATCACACTTTCCGCCACAATGTCGCCTCGGACTTCTCCGTTGATAATAATTTGCAAGACGCGGATATCGGCTTCAACTATAGATGTCTCACCAACAATCAATGAGCCTTCAGCAAGGATATCACCCTTGAAACGTCCGTCTATACGGACTGTACCCGTAAACGAAAGCTTCCCCTCAAATTCAGTGTCAGCCCCTAAGAAACCCTTGATCTCGTCCTTTATTTTTTTCATAATCGGGCCTGCCTTGTCTCCGGTAAAATTGAAATAACATGTTGTTTTTGCTTTTGCAAGAAAAATCACAATACAAAATTTCTAATTCTTTTTTCATAGTCCGCCCCCGAATCCTCCACCTGCGGAATAATCTATGGGAGGAAGCGGCAGATCACCTACCCACAGGGTCTTCTTGTCAATTACTATAATCAACACATGAGACCATGCCGAGTAGATATAACCGTAAAATTTGTTATCTGGACCCAAGATGCTCATTAGATCCGGAGGGAAGTTGATATCGGCATTAAGCCGTCTGACAAGGCTGACCAGTCCCGCCTTATTTCTTACTACGATCCATTTATCATTTACAAGCCTGAGGTCGTCCCTCACTGGATCAAACATGATGGCTGATGGATTTTCAACAGATAAACCGGCATAGTAAACGTCGTAGTCCTGCCAATTCTCCACCAGGTCTCCTATGCTTATCTTTCCTCTTAAGCCTGATGGCATTTTCACTTGTCCATAGCTGTGAAGCCCGTAACAACCCATCATGAAACACATTGAAATAACAAGAAAGAAGGCTATCCCTCTGTAATACGTTTGGTGATCCATGTTGCAACACCTCCCTTCAGCTTGGCCGTCAAGATTCGATTTCCTTGAACATATCGGCTTGAGGATTATAATTGACATCCTATAAATACAGGAAAAAATTCCCATGACTATTCCTCAAATGCCTGGACTTGATAGGTGGAGACCTCCAGATCTCCTTTCCTCCATTCATCACTCTTGAGGCCTGCCTTAAGACATAGGTGGGTCAAGAAATGTTCTTTTTCCGGCAATTGTTCCCAGACCTGGGGGAGGAAAGTGGCTTCGCAAATACCTTTTTTAATGATAACACCATCTGTGCCGGGCCGCAGTTTTTCTAAAAGGCCATCAGCATCAGAATAAGAAAGGGGCTTTGGATAGGTCAGGATACTGATCTCAATTTTAACGTTTTCCCACTCTTCCCTGGTCAGGGGGGCAAACCGCGGATCTCTGAATGAGGCATTAATTGCATTGATCTTGATGCCTTCAATCAGTGATTCTTGCGGGATTATATGCCCTATGCATCCTCTCAGGTTTCCATTTATTGTCAGTGTTGCAAAGGTACCCCTTGGCTCAGTAAAAACAGGGTTCAAAACCTCTTCCGTCTGTTTGTCCTCTTTCTGGTCAAAAAGCGCCTGCTGGATGGTCTTGCGAGCCACACCCAGGAGGTATTTGCCGTCATCCGCTGTCAATTTGCCTTTGCCCGTCATGGTCCCCTCCCGTTTTCCCTTTTCGCCACGGTTGCTCTTGCCAAAGGAATTTGCTGATGTGTAAAGCGATAACTTAATTTGGATTTTAGATTTTGGATTTTAGATTAATGGAATCAATCCCAACTCAGTAAAACCTCATGATTGATGTTGTATTCGTTTTCATTTTGAGGTTTTCGTTCAGAGACTATTTATTTTGTTTGCTGCGTAACTGAGGTGGATAGGCTAATAACCTGAGTTGCTTTGCAGCTATCATAGCCCAAAAGGTGATACTGTCAACCGGAAATAAGGCGCTTGTAAGTTTTTCTTGACAACAGCTATGTACTGATTTATATCTCTGAGTTTAAAGTTAAGGGGTATTGGGGAAAGTATAAAATAATAATTGGAGGTAAGTAAAGAATGGCAGAAGAAAAAGTTGTATTGCAGGATGTTTATCCGGTACCGGAAGCAGTTAAGGCAAAGGCTTACATACAGGGCAAGGATGCGTATGAAAAGTTGTGGAAACAGTCTATCGAGGATCCCGATGGTTTCTGGTCCGGGGTTGCTTCTGAGTATGTGGAATGGTTCAAGAAATGGGACACGGTTGAAGACTATAACTTTGACATGAGAAAGGGTGAAATCTATGTCAAATACTTTGACGGCGGCAAGCTTAATGTCTCTTACAATTGCCTTGACAAGCACCTGGCGACCAGGGGCGACAAGGTAGCCATCCAGTGGGAAGGCAATGAGCCGGGTGAGGACAAGGCGATAACGTACAGGATGCTGCACGAAGAGGTATGTAAGTTTGCCAATGTCCTGAAGGCACACGGCATCAAAAAGGGCGACAGGGTATGCCTCTATCTGCCCATGATCCCAGAGCTGGCAATTTCCATGCTGGCATGTACCAGGATCGGCGCGATCCACAGTATCGTTTTCGGCGGGTTCAGCGCAGACGCCCTGAAAGATCGAATTCAGGACAGCGAGTGCAGGATTCTTGTCACATGTGACGGCACCTTCCGCGGGGCCAAGGCCGTGCCGCAGAAGGCCAATGCCGATAACGCACTCACGCAATGCCCATCCATAGAAAAGAGCATTATCGTAAACAGGGTCGGCGACAAAATCAAGGTCGATTGGACCGAAGGAAGGGACCTCTGGTGGAATGATGAAATGGCCAAGGTGAATGCGGATTGCGAGCCTGAGTGGATGGATGCGGAAGATCCTCTGTTCATCCTCTACACTTCAGGTTCCACAGGGAAACCCAAAGGCGTTATGCATACTACCGGCGGGTACCTTGTCTTCACCGCCTATACCCATAAGATGGTCTTCGATTACAAAGAAGATGACATATTCTGGTGCACCGCTGATATCGGCTGGGTCACAGGACACAGCTATATTGTCTATGGCCCCCTATGCAACGGCGCTACCTCGGTCATGTTTGAAGGCGTGCCCACCTACCCCGATGTAAGCCGCTTCTGGCAGACAGTGGAAAAATATAAGGTCAATATCTTCTATACCGCTCCCACTGCTATCCGGGCAGTTGCCAAAGAGGGTGATGAGTGGACCAAGAAGGCTGATATCTCCAGCTTGAGAATACTCGGAACAGTGGGCGAGCCCATCAATCCCGAGGCCTGGAACTGGTATTACAATGTAATCGGAAAAGGAAACTGCCCGATTGTTGATACCTGGTGGCAGACCGAGACGGGCGGAATCCTGATTACCCCGCTTCCCGGCGCCATTGACATCAAGCCCGGTATGGCAACCGTCCCCTTTATGGGTGTATTGCCTGCCCTGGTGGATGATGAAGGCAAAGAGCTTGAAGAGACCGTCGCGAGCGGCGCCCTTGTCATCAAGAAACCCTGGCCCGGAATTATGCGGGGCGTTTACGGCGATCCCAAGAGATTCCAGGAGACCTATTTTGAGCAATTCCCCGGTAACTATACGGTTGGTGACGGCGCTCGCAGAGATAAAGACAGTTATTACCAAATAACCGGGCGTATCGATGATGTTATCAATGTATCCGGTCACAGGATGGGAACCGCAGAGGTGGAAAGCGCCCTGGTCGCACATGACACAGTGGCGGAGGCCGCGGTTGTCGGTTACCCCCACGACATCAAGGGCCAGTCCATTTATGCCTTTGTGACTCTCAACACCGGTGTTGAGGCATCTGATGATTTGAAGAAGACCTTAGTCGCCCATGTAAGGAAGGAGATCGGCCCGATTGCTACTCCTGAGAAAATCCAGTGGGCAGACGGCCTTCCCAAGACAAGAAGCGGTAAGATCATGAGAAGGATCCTGAAGAAGATCGCCGCAGACGAGATAGATCAGATTGGCGACACATCCACATTGGCTGATCCGAGTGTCGTGGATCATCTCGTGGAGCAAAGGCTCTAATCTGATTAACTGTTAACCTGATAATAACGGGCTTTTTTCCTGGGCATTTTACAAACGGCCTTGGGAAAAAGCCCGTTTGTATTTTTGACGTCCCCCGCCTGCCATATGTGGATGATCTTTGCTGTTCTTGACTTTCGGCCTGCATTCCGATAACAATAGCCAATGAATCTCAGGGTATTTTTATTGTCCCGTTCGGGGAATGGGAGAAAACATGAGTCCTCTTATCCAAATCGGTGATTTGACCATCGACAAAAACGGCCCTTTTTTTCTGATCGCGGGCCCTTGTGTGATTGAAGATGAGGTCTTGACTTTAGAGGTTGCCCGCTTCTTGAGTGAAACAGGGAAGGAACTTGATATTCCTGTTATTTTTAAGACCTCCTATGACAAGGCCAACCGGACGTCTTTGAATTCATTCAGGGGGCCGGGCATAGATAAAGGGCTTGAGATTATCCGGAAAGTGAAAGAGATAACCGGATTACCCGTGCTGTCCGATGTCCACAGTGTCGAAGAAATAGAAAAAGCGGCGGATGTCCTTGATATTATTCAAATCCCAGCCTTTTTGTGCCGGCAGACCGATCTTCTCCTGGCCGCGGCCCGGACCGGGCTTCCGATCAATATCAAAAAAGGCCAGTTCCTTTCGCCCTGGGAAATGGGGCCGGTTGTGGAGAAGGTGACTTCTACAGGCAACCATGGGGTTCTTATTACAGAAAGGGGGACTTTTTTTGGTTATAATAATCTGGTGGTTGATATCAGATCCATAGCCATCATGAAGGATTTAGGGTTCCCTGTGGTATTTGATGCTACCCATAGTGTGCAGCTTCCGGGAGGTGATGGTACCTGCTCGGGAGGCCAGAGGGAATTTGTCAGCCACCTGTCTAAGGCTGCCATTGCTGCGGGCGCTGATGGATTGTTTTTGGAAGTTCATCCTGATCCGGATTCCGCGCTCTGCGATGGGCCCAACGCATTACCCATAGATGAGGTCAAGGCCCTGCTGACCATGCTCAAGAATATCTATAGCCTGGTTAGAAGCTGAATCAGGTGTTGGGGGTCAAAGGTCATAAGCGCTAAGTTATTTTTCGCCGGATGGACTGTGGAAGGTTTACTGAAAAAAATAAACACCCAATTCAGTTATCTGTTATCTGTTATCAGTTATTAGTTGTCCGTTTACCAATAACCGATAACTGACAACCAATTAGTATCGAGCATTCAACATTCGATGTTCAACGTTGGACGTTCGATGTTCGATGTTCATCTTTCAAAACAACTTAGCCCTTATAGGCAATAACACATGGTGGAAGACAAGGCTGCCAAGATAAATTTGCTTATTCTCGATGTGGATGGCGTTATGACGGACGGACGGGTCATAATGAATGATCGGGGAGAAGAGACAAAAAGCTTTTGTGTCAAAGATGGACTGGGCTTGAAGATGCTGATGTTTGCAGGAGTTGAGGTTGCGCTTGTTACGGGTCGAAGATCGCAGGTTGTTTTGCATCGTGCTGAGGATCTCGGTATCAAACATGTATATCAAGGTGTTGCTGATAAGAGGGCGATATGCAGTCAAGTGATCAGAGATAATGGGTTCAAGAAGCAGGAAGTATGCTGCATGGGGGACGATCTCCCTGATCTTGCCATGTTTATGGAGTCAGGCCTGCGTGTAGCTGTGGGAGATGCCGCTGAAGAAGTTCGAGACGCTGCTGACTTCATTACGAAAAGCAAGGGAGGGGACGGGGCGGTCAGGGAGGTATGTGAATTGATTTTGAGATGCCAAGAAAAGTGGGACGATATGTTAGCGGGCTTCACCGGAGAATAAGCTTTGCAGAATTCAGCGGACCTTGATATAGTAAAAAGTAATGGTTCATACGAGAGGTTCAAGGTTTCGGGTTAGTGAAGGTAAACAAAAGAAAAGCAACTATGAACCTGTGAACGGTTGCACTCAATTTGACAAATGAGGGTTTTTCTCAAAAAACAGTGGCCTTTGATAGCATTGGGGGGACTGCTTGTCCTGGTCAGCTTTTACCTGATAAGATCAGGCAAGCAGATGATTGAAGGGCCTATCCTGGATGCAATCGTTGCGGGAGAAGGGCTCAAGCTCAAGGATATTCATTATACGCATAATGACCCCGATAAAGCGATGAGGTGGTCCTTAGATGCCCAGGAAGTGAGCTTTTCCGAAGATAAGAGTTTTATCTTGTTTCGTGAGTTTCGGCTGAAGCTGGAACCGGAAAACAGGCCATGGTTTAAACTAAAAGGGAAAAAGGGGGATTATTCCAGAAAGTCCGGAACGATTAATCTCTGGGGAGATTTGGAAGGATCTTCTGGAAACGGATACCGGCTTTTCACGGAACATATCATTATCAACGAAAAGAGAGGGCATGTGAAGACAGATGAGCCGGTCAGAATATTTGGTCCTTTTTTTTCGATAGAAGGTCAGGGCCTTTTTGTAGATTTGGAAAAAGAAAGATTTAAGATACTTTCAGATGTAATCACGATAGTTAAGGAAAATTCTTTGATCTGATGAGAAATCTGCTGTCATCTTTAATTGTTCTTGTGTTTATCGGACTTGTCTTACCCGTCCCTGTCGGATCTGAGTCCATGAAAAATGAAATTGAGAAAGCCGGGCCAAAGGCCATAGTTATAAGGTCCAATACCCTGGAAATGGATAATAAGCAGAAAGTAGTTGTGTTCAAAGGAAATGTAAACGCCGAGAAAGATGATTTTCTAATAACCTGTGAAAAAATGCTTGTGTATTATGAAAATTCGCCCGCAGAAAAAAAGACCGGGGACCTCGGGACCTCAATTAAGAAGATCGTCGCCATTGGGCACGTAATAATCAAACGTGCTCAGGGAGGGGTGGCTACTGCAGACAAAGCCGTATACTATCAGCAAGATGAAAAGATGGTCCTTACGGGTCGGCCTCTTGTGAAGCAGGGGAATGATTTTGTGGAAGGGAATAAAATCACCACCTTTTTGAAAGAGGATCGAGTCGTTGTTGAAAGCTCCGGAGAAAAAAGAGTGAAGGCCATGATCTTCCCCAAACAAAAAGAGAGGTAGCATTAGATGGAGCAGCTTAGTTTGGGTTACACTTCTTCTCAGCCAAAAGAAGCGGTCGGTGATGTTGTAACCTGGACGAATGAAATGCTCCAAACAGAGGGGCTGATCAAGATCTACAATGGTAAAAGGGTTGTAGATGATATTAGTATAGAGGTGAGAAGGCAGAAGATTATTGGTCTGTTAGGCCCGAACGGTGCCGGCAAGACCACTACGTTTTACATGGTAGTTGGCCTCACTCGACCCGATCAAGGAAAGGTACTGTTGGATGGTCAGGATATCACTGCGGCCCCTATGTACATGAGGGCCCGGAAAGGAATCAATTATTTGGCCCAGGAGGCCTCGGTATTTCGAAAGCTGACGGTGGAGGAAAATCTATTAGCCATCCTGGAAACTCTTGATATCACGGCCCACGAGAGAAAACTCCGGCTTGAACAGCTCTTGAATGAACTTAACATTACTCATCTGGCGAGACAAAAGGCATCGTCGCTTTCCGGCGGCGAGCGTCGAAGGTTGGAAATAACCCGGGCATTGGTGACAGAGCCCAGGTTTATACTATTGGATGAACCGTTCGCAGGGATTGATCCTCTTGCCATAAACGATATTCAACATATCATTAGACAATTGAAAAATCGGGGGCTGGGAGTTATTATATCTGATCATAACGTTCGGGAGACGTTGAGTGTCTGTGACACTGCTTACATCGTTGGAGAAGGAAAAATCATCGAACACGGTACGCCTGAAAAGATTGTTCAGAGCGAAATAGCTCGAACCGTCTATCTCGGACATGATTTCAATATGTAACTGAGAATCCAACACCTGACATAATACGCAAAACAGTAGCAATGCTAATTTTGACTTTCACGTAGCGGGCAGAGGGGTCTCTGTTAACACGGGATAGAAGTCAAAATTAGCATTGCCGGAAAAAAATTAGGATTGCCGGAAAACAGTATGCTGCTTGAAATCTTAGAAACAACCCGTCATTCCGGACGGGTTGGAACTTGTTATACTACTTTTTTATTATGACTCTGGAACTAAGACAATCAGTGGTGCTGGCCCAGCAGCTTCTTATGACTCCCCAGATGCAGCAGGCCATCAAACTCCTGCAACTCTCCAGGCTTGAGCTTCTGGATACCATCCACCAGGAAATCGAAAATAATCCTGTATTGGAAGAGCAGATGGCAGAGGAGGAGGCGGAGGATACTGGAATTGAGGATGAGGGAAGCGAATCCGAGCAGGAGATACCTGATCTCCCTGAGGTGACTGTCGAGGAGCAGGCAAGGGACGACGTGGATTGGGATAACTACCTCTCCGAATATAATACCGGGCGGGCTGAATTGCCTTTCGAAGAAAAAGACTTTCCTTCCTTTGAAAATACCATATCCCAAAAGACCAACCTTCATGACCACCTTATGTGGCAGATGAACCTTAGCAATCTTGATGATGAACAAAAGCAGGTTGGCGCTCACATTATCGGGAACCTGGATGAAGATGGCTACCTGGATATCTCCTTGGAAGACATATGTCAGGTCACCGAATGTCCGCTTGAAGAAATGCTTGAAACGCTCAAGGTCATTCAGAATTTTGATCCGGTCGGCGTAGCTGCCCGAGACTTGCAGGAGTCCTTGCTTATCCAGGCCAGATTCCAGAATCTTGGAGGCACAATTGTTGAGAAGATCATCATTGATCATCTCGGCGACCTCGAGGTCAGGAAGTACGACAAGATTTCCCAAAAGCTTTCTGTGCCGCTGCAGGTTATCCTTTCAGCCATATCCATTATTCAGGGGTTTGACCCAAGGCCGGGAAGTAGCTATTCGGATAATGAAACTTTCTACATAACCCCGGATATCTATATTGTTAATCTGGGTGATGAGTATAAGGTCTTCCAAAATGACGATGGACTGCCAAAATTGCATGTCAGCCCCTACTATAAAGAAATCCTGCACAATAAGAATTCCGTATCTGAGAACGCCAGGGCATATATCCAGGAGAAACTGAAATCAGCAGCCTGGCTGATAAAGAGCATTCACCAGCGGCAGAGGACCATATGGCGGGTAACAGAAAGCATAGTCAGGTTCCAGAAAGACTTCCTTGATAAGGGAATTGTCCATCTAAAACCCCTTGTCCTTCGTGATGTGGCGGAAGATATCGGCATGCATGAATCTACCGTCAGCAGGATAACAACGAACAAATATGTCCATACACCACAGGGGCTTTTTGAGTTAAAGTTCTTTTTCAATAGCTCGATTTCCAGTGTTCACGGAGAAGCCGTTGCCTCTGAAAGAGTGAGACAAGAGATAGGCACTATCATCAGGGGAGAAGATAAGGCCAAGCCATACAGCGATAAGGAGATCAGGGAAATCATGAGAGAACAGAACATAAACATTGCACGCCGAACTGTTGCCAAATATCGAGAGTCGATGGGGATATTATCTTCCAGAAAGAGGGAAAATCCTTACTAACTTTCGCCTTTTGGCAATGCTAATTTTTGAAATGTATTTTTTGGAGGATATTTTATGGATATTACCGTCACGTTCCGACATACAGAACCCATGGAGAGTTTGAAGTCCTATGCAGAAGAAAAACTATCTAAGATAAAGAAATATTTAGATTCTCCTGCCGAAGCACACGTCGTATTGAGTGTTGAAAAATTCAGACACCTCGCAGATGTCACCCTTTATGTAAATGGGACCCTGATAAAAGGGGTCGAAGAAACAGGTGATATGTATTCGGCAATTGATGAAGTTACGGATAAGATTGAAAAGCAAGTCAAAAGGCATTTATCTAAGACAAGAAGCTATCGGTCTGAAAGTCTTAAAACTGAAAATTCTTCAATGAGTGAAGAGGCTGACGAGGCTATTGCACTTGATCAAGACGAACCCGTGATAGAGGTTGAAAAAATGATCGCCAAACCCATGGACACAGAAGAGGCTGCCATGCAGCTGAATCTCTCAAGACAGGATTTTCTGGTTTTTAGAAATGCCAAGTCCAGAGAAATCAACGTGATTTACAAGAAGGTTGGCGGCAATCTCGCGCTCATTGAACCCAGCATTTAGTTTTTGGAACATTTAGATGAAACTTTCTGAAATTATAGCAGAAGATAATGTCTTGCCTGAGCTCAAAAGCGTTGACAAAAGAGGCGTTTTGGAAGAGCTGGCAGGAGTGATATCCAATCATGAGCCTTCCATAGACCAAGGGGCCCTTGTCAGTGTCCTGCTTGAAAGGGAACGCCTTGGAACTACAGGCATTGGTGATGGTGTGGCCATACCACATGGAAAGCTAAGCGGCATCAGGCGGCCGATTATTTCCTTTGGGAGGAGCAAGAACGGGCTTGACTTCGATTCTATTGACGGAGAGCCTGCACATCTCTTTTGTCTGCTTATAGCCCCTGAGAATTCTTCCGGGGTCCACTTGCAGGTACTGGCAAGAATTGCAAAAGTACTTAAAAGTAGTGCGCTTCGGAAAAAATTAATGGGGGCCGACACAAGGAAAGAGCTTTATCAAGTGATTATCCAGGGTGATGAGGCGTCTTAATTTATCAAAGGAACGTAGAGGATGATATGATTGGAGTGCTGATTATTTCTCACTGTGACCTCGGAAAGGAATTCTTGAACGCGGCAGAACTTATCCTGGGTCGGCTGGAGGCTGTTGATCATGTCTCCATTACACAACTAACCGAGAGTGAAGAGATACTGATGACGATCTCTGAGAAGATAAAACACCTTGATCGCGGTCAAGGAGTTATTGTCCTCACCGATATGCTCGGTGGCACCCCTTCCAATCTGAGCCTTTCCTTCTTGAAAGAAGAAATGGTCGAGGTCTTAACCGGCGTGAATCTTCCTATGCTGATTGCCGTGGCCCAGGATCGAGATCGTCTATCACTCGGTGAGCTGGGCGAAAAGGCGCAGGAGGCGGGCAAAAGGAGCATCGCTCTTGCTGGAAAAATGCTGAAATAGGAATGATTCGCCTTTTAGATATCACTTTAGACAATTTGGAGGCGTTTCAAAGCGATATTTTGAAAATTGAAAGGTCTTCGTTTTCGTCACCGTGGAGTTTGAGTTCCTTCATAGAAGAAATAAACAGGCCTGTTTCCCATTTGTGGGCCTTGACGATAGACGAAAAGCTGTCTGGATATATATGCTTCTGGATGTTTGCCGATGATATCCATCTGATGAATATTGCGGTTCATCCTGAAAGGCGTGGAAAAGGGTATGGGCATTACCTTTTGACAAGGATGATTGAAACAGGGGCGTCAATGGGGATTGAGACAGTTTGGTTAGAGGTCAGGCCATCAAATCCCATGGCAATAATGCTGTATGAAAAGATCGGTTTCGAGAAAATTGGGCGTCGTTCCAAGTATTACAGGGACACGAAGGAAGATGCTGTAGTCATGCGTCTTTCACTACGGAATCGCGTTCGAACAGGACAAGAAACTGAAGTCTGAATGTAAAAGCAAGAGTAAAGAATCCAAGCCCAGAGGACGTGGCCTTGATTTGTTCCCTGGAAGGGGACTTACTCATGCGTGCATTCACAAGTGCCTAAAGTTAAAGGACGTTAGCCCTTTTGGATGCCTATTGAGTTGGCCAAAACAAGCTTGTCTTTTTTCAAAACTGCAACGCCAAAGGCGTACCACAACCCTGGCCCAGACCGATCACCAAAAGTCTATGCTCAAAAAGTCAGGTCTGGAATGATGCATAGGCTATATTAATATATACGAACGAGTCACACCAGGGCGGAGTTTTAGGCACTTTTAATTTTAGGCACTTTAGGCACTTCTATTGACTACCAAATAGGGCAGAGCCAATGTCTCTGACCACACCCACAGGACGTGCTTTTCTAAGATAAAATCAAATCAGGAGGTGGAAGATGTTGTTAAAAGTTGGAATTAATGGTTTTGGACGAATTGGTAGAATGGTTTTTAGAGCAGGGTTAGGCAATGATAATATTGATTTTGTAGGGATAAATGATCTGACAGATCCAGCAACTCTGGCATATCTGTTGAAGTATGACTCTGTCCATGGTGCCCTTCAGGCAGAAATCTCGAGCACTGATCATTCCATAATAGTGGATGGGAAAGAGATAGAAATCTTTTCTGAAAAAGAACCTGCCAGGCTGCCATGGAGTAAACTTGATGTTAATACGGTCTTTGAGTGCACAGGTCTATTTACCCAAAGGGAAAAAGCCGCCGAGCATCTAAATGCAGGGGCCAAGAAGGTCATTATCTCTGCACCGGCAAAGGGCCCTGATCTGACTGTGGTTATGGGAGTGAATCATCATGAATATGACCCGCAAAGGCACCATATTGTTTCAAATGCCTCATGCACAACCAACTGCCTTGCACCGGTTTGCAAGGTCCTTCTGGATCACTTTGGGATTGAAAAGGGCCTTATGACCACAACTCACGCATATACCGGTGATCAGCGGCTGCTGGACTTCCCTCACAAGGATCTAAGGAGAGCCAGGGCGGCTGCTCTTTCCATGATTCCCACAACAACAGGAGCTGCCAAGGCTGTTTCTCTGGTCCTACCTGAACTTGAGGGCAAGCTGAGTGGTATGGCTATTCGTGTTCCTACGCCTAATGTCTCAGTGGTAGATCTCGTTGCCCAGCTCAGCAAACCGGCTACGGAGGATGAAGTCAACAATGCCATGAAAGAAGCGGCTGAAACATATCTCGAAGGGATCCTGGCCTTTTCAGAGAAACCCCTTGTCTCCATAGACTTCAATGGTACAACTGTTTCTTCAACCGTGGATGGCCTTTCCACAATGGTCATCGGGGATATGGTAAAGGTTTTGTCCTGGTATGACAACGAATTCGGTTACGCCAGCCGCTTGATTGATTTGGCTGTGTACATGGCAAGCCGTTAGAGTATTTTAAGGAGTCTATAGATGTTCCAAAGAAAGCCTCTGATCGCAGGCAACTGGAAAATGAATTTGGATATTGACGAATCCGTCAGGCTTGTAAGGGCCATGTCACGCAGCATCATAGCATTCGAGACTGTGGATGTGCTTGTGGCCCCTCCCTTTACAAGCCTACGCGCGGTCAAGCAGGCCATTGGTAATTCCGGCATACTTCTCGCCGCGCAAAATATGCACTGGGAACAGAAGGGCGCTTATACAGGAGAGATATCCGGGGAGATGCTTCAGAAAGCAGGATGTACCCATGTTATCCTCGGTCATTCTGAAAGAAGAATCCTTTTTAATGAAACCAGTGAAATAATTAATCTCAAGGTCAAAGCGGCCGTCAATATGGGCCTGGTTCCTATCTTGTGTGTTGGCGAGACTCTTGAACAAAGAAAAAATGGGCAGGCCTTTGAGATAATTGAAGATCAGTTAGATGTTTCCCTGCAGAATTTCAGGGCAGACCAGAATATGCCATCTTCTGTTATCCTGGCTTATGAGCCCGTATGGGCTATCGGTACCGGCCAGACCGCCACTCAAGAAGAGGCACAGGAGATGCACCGTTTTATCAGAGAGTGGATCAGAAAAAATTTTGGTGCTGAAACAGAGAATCAGGTCAGGATCTTGTATGGCGGAAGTGTGAAACCGGAAAATATTGCGGATCTCATGTCGGAACCAGACATAGATGGTGCCCTTGTGGGAGGAGCAAGCCTAAAAGCAGATTCGTTTGTGCAGATAATTCATTTCAAACAGTCCGGCTCGTAGATGCGAGACTATGCCTCGGATAGCAAAAGGGGGCGTTTTGAAATTGCCTCCCGAGAAATGTTTATCCCGTAAAATGCGTAGCTTATTCCTCTGGGGCGAAGCTTATTCCTCTGGGGCGAATCTTATTCCTTTTGGGTTAGATTCCAACAGCTTTCCATGTCCCCTTGTGGTTCCAGATCCTGGAAAAAGGCTTACCTACGGGCAGGATCAGGTTCTCCAGTGCTTTTCCGTCGATTTTGATTTCCTGGTTGCGCATAGGATCCCAGGGTTCCAGGATGAGCCCCCCTTCGGACAAAGGGATCAAGCGGGGGAACAGGGTTTCGCCCCATGGGCGCACTTTGAGTTCTTTTTGCAGATCATCCATGTTTGAGTATGGCAGAAGCTCGTGGAGTGTAACGAGGGTCGGAGGACTCAAGGGGGTCTCACCTTTCAGGTTGGCTGCCAGCGCCTTTTCAGGGTTGATCCATATCCCGTGAGTTGTTTCCCTGTTGTCCGGGACGCATTTCTGTCCCAACGGCATAAGCGACAGGAAGAATCTTGTGTCAAACCGTTTCGGCATGAGTTCCGGTGTAACCCAATGGGACCACCGCTTGAGCCTGGAGAAGTTCAAGACCCAACCCTCGGACAGGACCAAGTCTCGCAACCATCCCTTAGGAAGAGAACCGATCACACGTCGCTCACGCATTCTCTGAAGGCCACCATGGTCCCGCTCGCCCGAGTCGTGCAAAAATACCCCTGCCTCCTCAAATGTCTCGCGCACGGCTGCAACGCAGTAGGCGATGGCATCCTGCCTGGGGAAGTCTTCGTCAACCAGTCCGGACACGGCATTCGGATCATTTTCAGTGTGCTCATTACACAATGCCGGGTCATGGTCTTCCAGGTCGATCGTGCCCCCTGGAAAAACGTAGTAGGAGGGCATAAATCCGCTCCGGCGGCTCCGTTTGAGAAGATAGATCTGAAGCTCTTCCTTGTCCTGGCGCGCCAGAATTACCGTGGAGGCCAGCCTTACCTCTTTTTGTGCAGTATCAGATTTTGTCATGATTTAATGGATTAGCATGCTTGCTTTAATATGGCAAGTTCCCCTCTATGATAAAAGGCCTTTGATCTCTCTCGTATGCCGCTAATTATTGAGCTATTACTAACAAAACCTCGTATGTGACTCCACAAGATAGAGCCACTTTTGTGATCAAACTGGCAGCTTTGGCGGCCAGAGGAGGCGCTGAACTCTGAACCTTTGATCCCGAACACTTACCTTTTTATTCGGTTTTCCAGGCTGTTGGCAAGAGAGCAGAGGACCGGTACTACAACTAATGTGAGCAGGGTGGCCACAAGGAGACCGAAAATTACGGCCACGGCCATGGGTCCCCACCACTGGG
The DNA here is from genome assembly GCA_034660135.1 of Thermodesulfobacteriota bacterium. GTDB lineage: Bacteria > Desulfobacterota > DSM-4660 > Desulfatiglandales > Desulfatiglandaceae > JAYEIR01. The sequence goes on along the minus strand of JAYEIR010000093.1, from coordinate 4,686 downwards.
ATGACTCGCCGCCTATGTCCCAGGCCAGCTTGCGAAAGTCAAAGCTGATACCCGTTGCCATGGGAAGGAGCCCTAAGACGGTGGTAATGGCCGTGAGCATGACCGGCCGGAACCTTACCAGACCTGCCTGTTCCAATGCCGCCCGCGAAGAAAGGCCCTTTTCCATGAGCTGGTTATAATAGGATATCAGTACAATGGCGTTGTTGACCACAACCCCGGCAAGACTGATGACGCCGATACCGGTCATGATGACCCCAAAGGCAGTGCCTGTGACAAGCAGGCCAAAAAAGACACCAATCAGGGAGAGCAGTACCGAGGTGAGAACAATAAGTGGCGTCAGAAAAGAGTTGAACTGGGTTATAAGGATGATGAATATAATAAAAAGGGTTGCAATAAAGGCCTTACTCAGGAATGCCTGGGATTTTTCCTGCTCCTGCTGCTCCCCGGTGAACCGGTAAGTGTAACCTCTTGGCCAGTCAAAATCATTCGTTAAGCGCATGTCAATATCCCTTATGACATCATTCGCCAGGCGACCGGACACATCACCAGAGACAGTAACCACCCTCTTCTGATCCAATCGCATGATGGCCCCAAGCCCGCTTTGCAATGATACCCTGGCAAGGCTTGTCAAGGGAATCGGCTCTCCGTGCGGGCCGGATACAGTAATGCGCTTGAGACCTTCCACGGAGTGGCGCTCGCGGTCAGGAAGCCGGGCAATAATGTCATACTCATCTTTGCCATCGCGAAAGACTCCAACTTTGACGCCATTTATGGCTGCCTTTATCGTGTAGGCAATTGTATATGTGTCTAAGCCCATAAGGGCCGCCTTTTCTTTGTCCACCCTGACCCGGATCTCGGGTTTCCCTTTCACGAAGTTATCCTTTAGATCCACAAGGCCTGGGATGTCGTCAATCTTTTTTCGTACGCGGGCCGCCAAGTCGCCCAAAATCAGGATATCCTCACCAGAGATTTCAATATTAACCGGGGGGCCGGTGGGCGGGCCTTCCTCTTCTTTTTCCACCTGGATATCCGCACCCATGATGGTATTTAGAATCCTGTGCCGCACCTCCCGTACGATGCCGGAAGAGGGCCGGGACCGGTCGTGGAAATCCTTAAAATCCAGGGCCACACGGTTGATATGGGTCCCGGTGCCACCCTGGGAAAAGGGGTCTCCACCAACAGAGCCTACATCGGCAATTACGTAACGGATGTCTTCATACTCTGATACGATCTTTTCTACCTGGCTAACCAGTCTGTCAGACGCGTCTAAATTAGTGCCCTCAGGGGCCTTGATATGGACATAGGCACGTCTCGGCTCAGTGTCTGGAAAGAACTCGGTTCCCTTGCCAAAAAGCACGAATGCAGTGATGGAGCCAATAAGGAGAGCAAAGGCTGACAGGACAATAATAAGGCGGTGGTTCAAGGACCACAATAACAGGTAAAGGTAAAGCCTCTTGATAAGTGGTTTTTTTGACTGGATCTTATCTTCGCGAACACGGGGCTTAACCGTCTGGTACCGGGCAGACAGGACCGGATTGATGACAAGGGCAACAAACAAAGACGCAGTAAGGGCCATAATCAAAGTCATGGGAAGAAATTTCATGAACTCTCCCATTATTCCCGGCCAGAACAGCATCGGGAAAAAGGCGCCCAAGGTAGTGAGGGTCGAGGTGATGACCGGCCAGGCTACCTGGTCTGTGCCGATGCGAGCCGCCTCCTGACGTGGTATGCCCTGCTGCATGTGCCTGTAGATATTTTCCACAATGACGATACCGTTATCCACCAACATGCCCAGGGCCAGGATAAGGGAAAAGAGCACAACCATGTTCATGGTCACATCAAAACCTGTCAGCAGGCTGAAGGTGATGAACATGGAATAAGGTACGGCAAGGGCCACAAAAATGGCCGAACGTCCACCGATAAAGACAAGGATTACCGCCAGCACTAAGATCAGACCGGAAAGGATATTATTTTCCAGATCAGATATCATGAGCCTGACGTCATTGGACATATCAGAGGTCAGGTCAATTTCAAGGGACGCGGGCAGGAGGGGTTTCATTTCCTCCACCACACGCTTCACTTCATCGGTTACGCGAACAATATTCTCGCCGCTTCGTTTCTGAACAGCAAGAGTGACACTCTTCCGTCCGTTGATCCGGCTGCGGGTCAGTGGATCCTTGTAGCTGTCCCTGATAAATGCCACATCCCGCAGATATACCGGCTTTCCGTCCTTAACAAAGGCCACAATGGAAAAGATCTCGGACGGGTGTTTGAAATCCTCCGGCACCCTTACGAGATACTTGGCATCTCCGATATCCATGCTTCCGCCCGGCATATTTACGTTGCTCTTGGCGACCGCATTTATCAAGCTTGAAAAAGGGACGTTGTAGGACCCCACCCGGTCCAGGTCAAACTCCACGTGGATCTCCCGTTCCAGACCGCCGGACAGGCGGGCATCTAAGACCCCCTGGATGGACTCGATACGGTCTTCCAGATCCTCGGCAAATTGCTGGAGTCGACGCAGGCTGAACGGCCCGGACAGGACCACGCGGATCACGGGTAGATCCGAGAAGTTGACCTCCTGGATGACTGGGTCCTCGGGAACATCCGCGGGCAGGTCGCCTTTGGCCTGATCCACCTTGTCTCTCACCTTCTGGACCGCATCGTCTATATCCACGGTGGGCAGAAACTTGACGGCCACTGTAGAAATGCCCTCGGCCGATGTTGAACGGAGCTCTTCCACATCAGAGAGGCCCTTGAGCTTGCGCTCGATGGGGATGGTGATCAGCTCCTCCATGTCCTGGGGAGTGACCCCCTCGTAGGTGGTGGTCACAAAAACATAGGGAATTGTGATGTCCGGAAAAGACTCACGCGGCAGGGTGACATAGCAGTACACCCCGGCAATGAGAATAACGACGAGAAGTGCTAAGACCGTAACCTGGCGTTTGAGAGCGAGATGGTTGATGATCATCGGACCTGGACCTTCATGCCTTCTTCCACTTCGGTTTGGCCCGTGACGATCAAATGGTCTCCTGCATTGAGCCCGCTTGTGATCCGGACCCGGTCACCTTCAATAAGGCCGATAGAAACAGTGCGGGCCTGGGCTACCCCGTCCTTTTCCACGAAAAGGATACGCTCACCGCCTTTGTCCACTATGGCGAAGAGCGGTGCAACCAGGGCGTCAGGAATAACCCTGCGCAGAAAGACTACACGTGCAATCATCCCCGGCCTTATGTCGTGGTCAGGGTTATTGATCAGGACCCTGACCAGGAATGTCTTGGTGGCCGGATCAGCCTTATATGCAACAAAGTCCACGATTCCGGAGAGTCTGCGGTCCGGGAAGGCATCGATTGTGACCGTGGTTTTTTGCCTGGGCCTGAGATATCGCACGTCCAGCTCGGGCACGTTGACATTGATCTTGATCTTATCCACGTTGACCAGATCGACCAGGGGTTTCCCTCTTTCAATAAACTCGCCTTCGTCAACAAAGAGTTGATTGATCATACCGCTGACAGGCGCACGTATAAAACCGCGCCCGTACTCAGAGCGGGCTTGCCGCAGGTTGGCGTCGGTCAGGGTTCGTTCGGTGAGGCTCCGGTCAAGTTCTTCCTGGTTGATAATCTTGCGCTTAAAAAGCTTATGCCGGCGCTGGTACAGATCGTCAGCCAGTTTGAAGGCAGCCTCTGCCCGGTTAAGGGCGGCCTCGAGAGATGACACATCAATTCTGGCCAAAAGCTTGCCTTTTTTAACCATGTCGCCTTCGCGGGGTCCGATCCACTCCACGCGACCGCTGGTATCTGCGGGGACAAGAATGTCATGCCAGGCCTCAGTCTCGCCAGGAAGGACAAGAATATCGCGAATAGAAACCGGCTCAATCTCGATTACAGAGACTTTAACCGCCCTGGTCTGGCTCCGGCCGTTCTCAGGCTGGGCCATGCCCTCCGGACTATCGCATCCGGCCACAAAGAGCAGGATGAGAAAGGAGGCTGAAACAATACACAAACTTTTCAGATGATATTTCATTTTTCTGTTCCATTGGCATAACCCGGACAAGCCGGAAGAGCTCAAAGTTCAAAGCTGAAAGCTCAAAGCAAAAAAAGAGATCCCAGCACCTGTCTCGTATGCCGCTAATTATTGATCTGTTACGGCAAGACCCTTAAAAGCGAGGCGCAATAAACGCTCCGGCCTCTTCGGATCCCGTGATGCCGGACGGAGGTAATCCATATGCAGGCAGAAGTCGAGTATGCTCAGGACAAGAATTGCTGCCTCATCGGCATCTATATTGCTAACCTCATCAGAGGCAAGCCCTTCTATATAGATTGCCTTCAGAACCTTGATCATGCGACGGTGATATTGCTCAAGGTCACTCTTCGGAGCGCCCTGGGGCGGTCCAAAAATCAGGTTGTGGATTATCTTAAAAAGGTCCTGGTTCTCCATCACACCCTGGTAGACACGCTGAAAAAGATCAGTTAACCGGTCCAGCGTGGTACCGGAAGTCTCAAAAACCTCAGCCAGCACCGCCTCCTGCTGTTCAGCAGCCCAGTCCATGATGGCCAGAAATATCCCCTCTTTGTTCTTAAAGTAGTAATAAAGGACCGGCTTGCTTACACCTGCCCGGGCAACTATTTCCCTTACCGTGGTACTTGCGTAACCTTTTTCAGCAAAAATTGTTGTTCCGGCCACCAA
>JAYEIR010000092.1:0-3986 GCA_034660135.1 Thermodesulfobacteriota bacterium | reverse complement strand
TACTCCTGATCCTCAAGCGTCAACTCATGATACAGCGGCAGGGTCAGGCAGTGTTCAAAGGCATAAGTGCTTCCGGGCAATTCACCTGTTATTTTGCAGTATGAACTCGGTGCAAAGGCCGGATGCATGTGCAGGGCATAGGTGCCTATCTGGACCTCGACACCCATATCACGCATTTTCCGCATCACCTCATCCCGGTTCCTTACATAGATACAGAAGGACTGGCGAGAGTGCTTTCCATGCACTGTAGTTTCAGGGATGACGACCTCTTCATGATCTTTCAGAAGCTCAATATAGTCCTGAGATAGTTTCAACCGGCGGTCCAGGAGTTCTTCAATGTGTTGCATTTGAACCAGGCCTACTGCTGCAAGGATATTGCTCATCTTGTAGTTTGAACCGATGCGGTCAAAGCTTGCGGTCAGCCGGGATTCCTGCACTCCCACGCCAAAATGCTTGTAAGAGATCATCCGGTCAGCCCATTCAGGATTAGCAGTAGTAATCATACCGCCTTCTCCGGTGGTAATAAACTTGCGGGGATGCATGCTGAAAACAGATATATCCGCCTGGTTACCCACCTTGACGCCCTTGTATTCCGCACCAATGGAACATGCCGCATCTTCAACAATATACACGCCATATTTCTTTTTGATCCGGGCAAGCCGGTCGTAATCAAGCGGATTCCCAAAACCGGAAACAGGTATGATCGCCCTGGTACGGCTGGTTATTGCCTGTTCTATTTCATCGTAATCAATAAGCATGGTATCCTTAGACACATCCACAATTACGATTTCGGCCCCAACAATGGCAATGACGTCCGCAGTGGCAGGATATGTATAGTCAGGGATAATCACCTCGTCTCCAGGACCCACCCTTAGGACCCGCAGTGCCATCTCGAGACCTGCAGTACAGGAGGTCACTGCCAGTGCATGCCTGCATCCGATATAATCCCTGAATTTCTCTTCAAATTCACCGGTAACAGGGCCTTCTGTCAGGTACCCGCTATCAAGGACCTCGCAGACCTTGTCTTTTACCTCTTGGGTAATGTAGGGTTTTATGAGTGGAATTTTTTTCATGGGATTTAAGTTATTGGTTATTGGTTATCAGTTATCAGTTATCGGGTAGCGGTTAACATATAAGAAGATTGTTCTTTCAAAAGTTATTCACGGCTTGCTCGTTTGAGGTAATTCATATAGCCATTAAGCAATTTTACAGCATTGTCCACTAATCTTCTCCCATCATCCAGGATTTTTCTTGATACAAGTCCCTCATCCTTAGCTGTTATCAGATGATCCAAAACCTCCCAACACGAACCGCGTGAATTACTGCAGAATTTTGCATTGTCAAGATAATGAAAACGGCCATATCCTTCTGCAATATTGGCCGTTGATGATCTCACAGCCCGTACTATTTGATCAGAAAGCCTCCATTTTTCGTCTTTTGGTAACATCGGCACAACTTCTTTTAAGACGAAAAGGCGCAATTCCCTGCAGGCCTTCCAGCATTCAAGATCTTCAAAGGTTCTTATCTTGTTTTTGGTCACAGACATCTTTGCTGATCACTCTATCGGTTACCAGCTTACTGTTTTCCCCCAACTAACTGATAACCATTAACCGATAACTGATAACTGATAACCAATAACTGATAACACTAATCACCTTTGGGTTCGGCTGCCTTTCTTCTGCTCTTTTCCACCTGCTCAATGTGTGATCTCCGCCATTTCACGAGTCTTTCCAGGCCATCTTCGAGGTCCACTGTCCAGGTAAAACCAAGATCACGTTCAGCAGCAACAGGATCCCCCACGCGATTAGTTACAAAGGTCTGTCCTGCCGGCTCGTATCGGATCGGTAGATCTGAACCGATAATCCTCAGCATCAATTCCGTCAGCTCTTTGATCGAGGTCTTTATGCCCCGGCCCACGTTGTAAAACCCGAAAGGCACTTCGCTTTTCAGGGCACACACATTTGCACGGGCCACATCACCAACGTAGACGAAGTCATAGGCCTGGCTGCCGTCACCAAAGACAACAGGGGATATGCCCTTATCAATATTGTCCAGGATCTTCATCATGACCGCAATATAGGTGCCTCTGTAATCCTGGCGGGGGCCATATACATTCATATATCTCAGGCCGACGCCCATTAGTCCGTATCGCTTGTGATAGGCCTTTAACATATGCTCGCCGGCTATCTTGGATGCCCCGTAAAACGTCCAGTTGTTATAAGGATGGTCTTCGGTCATTGGTTCCAGGACCGCGTCTCCGTAAACGGATGCTGAAGAAGAATAGACCAGCCGGCCGATATTATTGGCCACACAGGCCTCTAACACATTGAACGCCCCATGGATATTCACGTCAAATGCCGCCCTGGGAAATTCATGACATTGCAGGAGCCACAGGGCCGCGAGGTGGATGACCCCGTCCACACCCTTCATTGCCGCATCCAGGATGTCTGTCTGCAATATGTCCCCTCCGATTTCAAAGACCCGGCATCTCGGATCTTTCAGGGCCTCTTTTAGGTTGTCCATGGTCCCCCTGCAAAAATTGTCATAAATAATGACCTCTTTTACATCTTCCTTAAGCAATTCTTCCACTACATGGGAGCCGATAAGCCCCGCTCCCCCTATGACCAGTATTCTCTTGCCCCTGATATCCAAATGCACCTCCTATCCCGGACAAGCCGGAATTTTGGATTTTGGATTGCGGATTGCGGAATAAAAAAATTGAAAACAATCTACGAAACCAAACTCGTTAATCTCTAACCCGGACAAGCGGAAACTAAACAGGTTTTACAAAAATCGCCATCCAGGTCTGTAATTCATATAGTGAACCTGTTGCAATGCGTAGGAATAGATTCCTGTGTGTTTTTGTTTTTTCTTTGTGCCTCCTGAGTCATTACGTTTTTCCAACTCAACTACTCAACCACTTAACGATCTCTGATCTCATAAACGCTCGTTCCCTTTTTCCGGTACTTTAGCCCGCATGCACCGCACACGGCATCGTCTCCGTCAAAATCGAGTCTTATACCGCACTTGCACATCCAGCCCTTTATCTCCGCAGGATTTCCCGCCACGAGCGCAAAGTCAGGCACTTCTTCGCGAACCACCGCGCCGGCCCCCACAAGGGCGAACCTCCCTATGGTCAGCCCGCACACGATTGTGCAGTTTGCGCCCAGGGTGGCCCCTTCCTTTACAAGGGTGTCCATGATCTCATCTTTTCTCGAGATATAGCTCCTTGGATTATAGACATTAGTAAACACCATGGAAGGCCCGCAAAACACACCATCCTCGAGAGAAACCCCAGCATAGACCGAAACATTGTTCTGAATCTTGACCTTGTTCCCTATGGTTACGTCCGGGCCGACCATCACGTTTTGACCGATATTGCAGTTTTGACCTATCTTGCTTCCATTGATAATGTGGCAGAAATGCCAGATCTTGGTGCCCCCTCCGATTAGCACATCCTCATCAATCACAGCGCTTTCATGTATAAAAACACCAGGATGCTGCATGGGCAGACCATGATCTTCAAGCCCTCTATCTTGCGGCTCATCCCTCAGATTCCTGGCCGTGCCTTCATTCAGTGACTGCTGGGAGGCGTTAAGGACCTTAAGCACTCTTAACCCCTCATTGCCATCGGTCCGGGGCCTGTTTCCATTTTCCACACACTCCAGAAAGTGTTCGCATTCCATCCTCAGGGGCTCGGCCTCCGGTATGTCACAATATTCGGGTTCAGCCTTGTCCGGGACCGGGATATTATTCTCCCACCTGATCCGGTGTGCGTACAATAGAAGCTTTTCATTCCAGGGCCCGGTGTCGTCAAAAACCGCCATCTTGCGATCACCGACCACCACCAGCTTTTGCTCCTTAAAGGGATGGAGCCAGGATACAAATATATGGGCCCTGATCCCTGACGGGAATTCGAGATGGGTCGTGGTTACATCCGCGATCCTGCGGTGCAGATAATTCCCGCCGGTTGCAAGCACGGTTTC
>JAYEIR010000091.1:0-18143 GCA_034660135.1 Thermodesulfobacteriota bacterium | reverse complement strand
GGCATGGCGGTTTCCAGCGATGCCGGGATAACCTGGTCTGAACCGCAGGATCTTGAACTGCCGAACCCTGATTCCGGTCTGAACGCAATATTGCTTTCCGGAGGACGCATTCTACTGGCATTCAATGATAGTAATTCTAATCGTGAGAACCTGAGTCTTGCCGTATCCAAAGATGCCGGCCGGCACTTCATGCGTATTGCAGTAATCGAAAACACGGGGGCAGAGGAGTTTTCATACCCTTACATGATACATGACCGGGGAGGAAGAATTCACCTCGTCTATACCTGGTGTAGGAAGCGCATCAAGCATGTGGCGTTTAATGAGGCGTGGATCGATGCTGAGATGAAAAAGGCCGCAAACTCATGACATTTGCCTTCTCCTTTTTATTCCCGTTTCTTCTTGTGATGGTCTCTATCCAGTCAGGTGCAGGCCGCGTGTTTGGCAATAAGATGTCTATTCGGGGCCAGACGCTGATCATTGGTATTATTTCAGCTCTTATTGTGTTGATTCCTGTGGGGGGGCTTCCTCTGGGTCGCTGGTTGATCAGCATAAACGCCAACTTCAGCATCCCGCTGACCGCCGTATTGCTCAGTACAGTGTGGGGAAAGGCTACAGGTACCGGATTGCTTGATAAGACAGGTCTCCTATGCTGCTGGATATTCGGTATGACAGCCGGTCTGGTGCTATATCCGATGGCGCTGGGCCTTGGAAGATTCGACCCTTATGAGTTGGGGTGGGGCTTCTCCTGGCTCTTTGTGGTGGTTATGATTATTACATTTCTGCTGTTGTTCATGAAAGACCGTTTCGCTGTGGTACTCATAGCCTGCGTTTTATGCTATGAACTGCAGTTATTAGAGTCACATAATCTCTGGGACTATCTTGTTGACCCGTTTTATACTGTTATTTCAGGCGCTGGCCTGATTTACATGTTGACTGAAAGAGTCTCAAAAAGGAACTGAGTCGGAAGAAATGGAGACAGAACCCACAACCCGCAACCATGCAGCCCTTGAGTCTGCCGGTGATCGCAAGCCTGTGTCCGGCGGAGGGTCCGGGGTCTTTGATCTCTCCGTAGTTGTGCCGGTGTTCAATGAGGCAGAAAATATCGCGTCCCTAATGGCGGAGATACAGGCTTCCCTTGACGGGTTTTTGCATTACGAGATTATCTATGTTGATGACGGCAGTAATGATGAAACGCCGGAGCGTTTAAAAGAGGTTGCTTCTAATTGTCCGTTACTGCGCGTTATCCGGCACAGGGTCACCTGCGGACAGAGCACGGCTATTATGACCGGCGTCAGGGCGGCCAGGGCGCCTTTGATTGCCACTCTCGACGGTGACGGGCAGAATGATCCGGCAGACATTCCCGGGCTGTGGGAATGCCTCAGGCAAAATAGTGGAAGAGAGGGCAGCCTGTTAGTGGTCGGCCTCCGGCGAAAACGAAAGGATACCTGGTTCAAGCGTATGTGCTCGAAAATCGCTAATGCAGTTCGTTCCCGGCTTCTCAAGGACGATACTCCGGATACGGGCAGCGGGATTAAGATGTTCAGCCGCGAGACCTTTCTCAAATTGCCATATTTTGATCACATGCACAGGTTTCTTCCAGCGCTGGTCCTCCGTAGCGGCGGCAGGGTGGTATCATTGGAGGTGAACCACCGGCAGCGGAAGCACGGGAAATCAAAGTACGGTCTGCATAATCGCTTGTGGGTGGGGATCACAGATATGCTTGGAGTAATGTGGCTGCAACGTCGAGCCAAACTCCCGATCATTGAAAAAGAAAGGTGACCGTTCACGGGTTCAGAGGTTCACAGTTTACGAAGAAAGGAATGCAAAGAAATGACTAATATTAATGTCTGGTTGATAGTGGGTTTTTTTGGTCAGGGCATGTTTTCCATGCGTTTCATTATCCAGTGGCTGCAAAGCGAGCGTATGAAAAAAAGTGTCATACCGATTGCATTCTGGTATTTCAGCCTCGCGGGCGGTGCTACTCTTCTGGCCTACGCAATCCATCGCAGGGACCCGGTATTCATTGTGGGCCAGGGAGCCGGTCTGTTCATTTACGGGCGCAATCTCTATTTCATTTTCAGGGATCGGAGAAAGAGGCAAAACGATGCTTGATGTATCTCAGTGTCTCCTGAATGCCGAGTTTTGCACTGCTGGGACCCAGGCGAATATAAAACTCCTCGTCAAAGTTCTTCTGGTGCATAAACACAGGCCTCGGGCTCCTGGAGCATTGCACTGCAAAGATGGTCCTGCCATTGTGCTCGGTAAATGACGTGCGTATGAAGTTTGAGATATCCTGTCCGAGGGATGCTTTAATGAGTTTCCAAAAATGGAGAGAAAACTCGTCTCTATTTTTTAAATTATCTGTCTCAATCCCCTCTATTGTCCCATCATCTCGTACGCCGATTAATAACGTCCCGCCGCCGGAATTTAGAAAACCTGCAATCGTCTTAAGACTTGCATGTTCTATGAAGCGGTCTTTTCGGTTGGCTTTGATATTCCAGCGCAGCGTTGATTTGAATTCAAGATTGAAGCTCTCACCCATATTAATCAATTCCACGATCCCCAATGTTTCTTGCGTCGGTGTGTCGTAATATGACAGATATTCAAGCACAAGAGATGCATGTTCACGAATCTTTGCAAAGCTCTGTTCCGGCTTATCCCAGTCAGGTAGAGTGGCTTTGCTCTTGATGCCCGGGATAATTGTTTCACAGAGAACCTTCGCACTATCGGTTTGACCCAGGCAAGGCAGATGAACACTGAATAAGGTGTTTGCGTATTCTGAAGGTGTGATTCTCCGAAAGACCAGGAGAAGAGGCAACAATATCCCAGCGAGGTGAATCTTGCATAACACAATAATAGCAGCTTTTCGTTCTGAGGGAAGGTTTGTGTATATCCTTTTGAAAAGGCTTAAGTAGTCCTCAAATGAGTTTAAAATTAGGTTGGAGGATCCTTCTGTGTGTTCTGTCAAAAACCGGCTGATACTTCTCAGGATGCCTGAAATTCCACCGAACATGAACGTAAGAGTCTGGTCATATTTATCGAGAAAATCAACAAGATTATCAACATGATCCTGATGGTCATTTTTTTCGGAATTCAGTTTTCTTTGAATGATTTGGTCTGCTTTCAAGATTTCATCAAAAGAGGACAGAAATTCATCCGTTCCTTTTTCGAGAAAATCCTTTTGCGTGGCGAACAGTGTGTAGGAATTTATGGTACAAGGATCCATCCTGCGCGCAAGAGAAAGGTCTCTGAGGATATGTTCAAGTAACCGGGGATTCGGGTGTGCAACATTTTCGTTTAAAGGGGTTGTCAGTGGGCTGCCGGAATAATAGATGACGTAGTCAGTATTCGTCTTTACGACATCCAGCAGGTGTGGATTTATTGTCTCAATGATTGGTCTTGTCTTGTCTGACATTTTTCTAAAATCCGTAGAATTGGAATGTGCACTGGAAAATCCCAGGTTCTGTAAACGAGTTGAAGTGTAACTGATCAGGTGGATAGGCTGAAGGCTGATAACCTGATAACCAGTTACGTCGAAGTATATATCCTATAAACTCAGAGGGCTGGCGTTGCAAGAAAAATATGAATGTTTCTTGTTGAACGGAAATGCCTTACATTCGACGAGCTTATGCCTGTGCACGGTATCTTTCTGTTGATCTTTCTGGTGTTCTGTTGTAAAAATCTTTTGTAACCGTTCACGGGTTCGGTTGCATTCTTGTCCGCGGACTCCATTTTAGTGGCGTATTTATGTGAGAAGCGCCCGGCTGCAACCGTTGATGAACATCCCGGCTCAACCGGGAAATGGGAGGACTCGCTGCATGGTAAGTAATAGACAAAACCGGTTTTCAAGATGCATCATAGTGCTGGTACTCATGTCTGGTTTGATGATGATCATGTTGGGGGGCTGCAAGAAGAAAGAGAAGGCCGCTCCCAAGCCGGAGCCCCCAACGGTTACCGTGGCAAAGGTAGTTTTGAAGACAGTTCCCGTGCATATCAATTACGTGGCCACGACTGAGGCCGTCAAGACGGTGGACATCCGTGCGAGGGTAGAGGGTTTTCTCGTTCAGCGCAGGTTTAAAGAGGGAGGCGACGTCAAGAAAGGCGATCTGGTGTTTGTTATTGAACGTGAGCCCTATCAGGCAGAGCTTGAAAGAAGCATGGCTCAGTTAGCCAAAGATGAGGCCACCCTGGCCTTTGCGTTAGAACAGGTGAAACGGTATGGACCTCTTGCCGAACAGGATTTTGTAACCCGTGAACGCTTTGATGAGTACCGCACCAAGGCCAAGGAAGCGGCTGCGGCAGCGAAGGCCGATCGGGCCAGGATCAAGCAGGACCGACTCAATTTGAGCTATTGCACCATGTATTCTCCGCTCAACGGCCGTATCGGACGAACCCTTGTAAACGTCGGCAATCTGGTGGGCGCCAGCGGGCAGGATACCAAGCTGGCCACCATTGTGCAACTGGATCCCATGTATGGATATTTTAGCCCCAGTGAAAAGGACATACGTCTGATCCTGAAGCACCGACAGAAAAAAGAGATCCCCGTGGACATCATCCTGTCCAACGGCAGTACCCACGCCTACCCGGGAAAAGTGGATTTTATCGACAACATGGCTGATCCCAAGGCCAACACCATCAATATGCGCGCCGTAATCCCCAATCCCGAAAAAACGCTTTTGCCGGGTACTTATGTTCAGGCCAGTCTCTTTTTGTGTAATGTGCCGGACACTCCTCTGATTTCCGAAAAAGCCATTGCCGAGGATCAGACCGGCATGTATGTTTATGTGGTGGGAAAAGACAACAAAGTGGAAAAGAGGCCGGTCAAGGTCGGATTTCTGTACAAACACCAGAAAATCATCTGGAAAGGGCTGAAAGCCGGTGATTGCGTCATTACCGAAGGGCTTCAGATGGTCAGGCCCGGCATGGTGGTTCGACCTAAGGAAGCTTCACCTGGAAAACCCGGGAAAGATGGCGAAAGCGCCGAATCTCAGGAAAAACAGCAGAACAACGGTAAAGGCGATTCCGCAAAACCGAATGATTCTGCCGCCAGTAATTGAAAACGGTCAACGACCCTGAACCTCTGAACCTTCAAACCCTTTAACGGTTAATCCATATGTTTGTCGATTTTTTCATTGACCGGCCCATTTTTGCAGGTGTCATATCTATTGTCATCTCTTTGGCGGGCGCTGTTTGCATTATCCTGCTCCCCATTGCCCAGTTTCCGGAAATCACGCCGCCGACGGTCCAGGTCAAGGCCACTTACACGGGCGCCAACGCGGAAGTGGTGGAAAAAACCGTCACTACCCCCATTGAGGAACAGATCAATGGCGTGGAAGGTATGACCTACATGTCTTCCATCAGTTCCAACGACGGCACCAGCAATATCACTGTTACATTCGACGTGGGCTATGATCTTGACATCGCCGCCGTGGACGTCCAGAACAGAGTTGCCATGGCCCAGCCGCAAGTGCCCGATGATGTTCGCAAATTCGGTATCACCACCCAGAAACGATCTCCCGATTTTGTGCTAATCATTTCCCTTTATTCGCCGGACAACACCTTCGACGACCTGTTTCTCAGCAACTACGCCTCCATCAACATTGTGGATATTCTGAAACGGCTTCCCGGCGTGGGGGATGTCCAGATCTTTGGCGAAAAAAAATACGCCATGCGCCTGTGGCTCAACCCAGACAAACTGACCAGCATGGAGATGACCGCCATGGATGTCATCGCCGCCGTCCAGGAGCAGAATGTCCAGGTAGCCGCCGGCAAGATTGGCGACACGCCCAGCCCCCCCGGTCAGACATTTACCTGTTCCATCAACACCCTGGGCCGATTGTCCTCGCCCGAGCAGTTTGAGGATATCATCATTCGAACCCGGCCGGACGGTTCCGTGGTACGGGTCAAAGATGTGGGACGCGTGGAACTCGGGGCGGAAAACTACGGCTGGTTTGGGCACTTAAACGGCGGCAAAGCCGCTCTTATAGGCGTCTTTCAACTACCGGGCGCCAATGCCCTGCAAGTGGCCAAAGAAGTTCACGCCAACATGGAACGGCTTAAAAAACGATTCCCGAAAGGCCTCGATTACGCGGTCAGTTACGACACCACGCTCTTTGTCAAGGAATCCATCAAGGAAGTCCTCAAGACGCTTCTGATAGCCATGCTGCTGGTATTTATGGTGGTCTATGTCTTCCTCCAGAACTGGCGGGCCACCATGATTCCCGCCATTGCCATTCCAGTGTCCCTTGTGGGGACCTTTGTGGTACTCAAGGCATTCGGGTTTTCCATCAACACTCTGACCCTGTTCGGGCTGGTGCTGGCCATCGGCATTGTGGTGGACGACGCCATTATAGTGGTGGAAAACGCCTCCCGTTGTATCGATGAAAAGGGGATGGAGCCCAAGGAGGCCACCAAGGAGGCCATGCGCGAAGTTGTCGGCCCCATCATCGCCACAACGCTGGTGCTGATGGCCGTGTTTGTCCCCGTAGCCTTCATGCCCGGCATTACCGGGCAACTCTATCGCCAGTTCGCCCTCACCATCGCTTTTTCCGTGTGCATCTCCGCCATTAACGCCCTGACCCTCAGCCCGGCCCTGTGTGCGGCCCTGCTTCGACCCACTCCTAAAAAGCAGGCCTGGTTTTTTCGAAAGTTCAATCAGGCCTTTGAATGGTCCCGGAGCCATTACCTGAAAGGGGTCAGATGGCTCATCAAGGCCTGGGTGCTGGTGCTGCTGATCTTTGCTGGACTCATATTTGCCACTTACACCATGTTTAAAATTGTACCCACCGGATTCGTGCCCGCTGAAGATCAGGGCTATTTCATGGTCATGATTCAAGCTCCCGAAGGGACATCCCTTGAACGAACCGGCAAGGTGTGCAGCAAGGTGGAAAACATCCTTGAAAAAACACCTGGCATCGATAACGTTGTCATGATCGGCGGCTATAATCTGCTCAACTCGGCCATGGACCCATCATCGGCGGCCGCTTTTGTGATGCTCGATCCATGGGACAAAAGAAAAACCCCCGAGCTAAGTCTTGACGGCATCATGGGCGCTTTTATGGCCCAGACCCAGGTAATAATCAACGAGGCGGTCGTCATGCCCTTTCCCCCACCCCCTATCCAGGGACTCAGTACTACCGGCGGGTTTGAGTATGAACTCCAGGACCTTACGGGCGGAAGTTTGGTAGAACTGCGTGCCACGGCGGAAAGGCTCATGGCCGCCGGTCGCGAACAGCCGGCACTTACCCCTCTAAACACTACTTTTGAGGTCAACTATCCGCAGTTCTACGTGGAATTAGACCGCACCAAGGCCAAGAGCCTTCAGGTTTCCATCTCCGACATTTTCACTACTCTCCAGACTTTTCTGGGATCCATGTACGTCAATGACTTCAATAAATTCGGACGTGTTTACCGGGTTTTTATGCAGGCCGAGGACAACTACCGGGCCAAACGGGAAGACATCGCAAAACTTTACGTGCGGGCTGAAGACGGCAGCATGGTACCCCTGAGCGCCCTGGTCAAGATCAAACAGATCCGGGGAGTGCAAAGCATCAAGCATTACAACCTCTTTCGCACGGTTTCCATTTACGGCGGCAATGCCCCCGGCTACAGTACGGGCCAGGCCATTGCGGCCATGGAAGCCATGTCCGCCAAGGAGCTGTCCAACGAATATGGATACGAGTGGACCGGCACAGCCTATCAGGAAATCGAGGCCGGCGGCATGGCCCCCTATATTTTTTCCCTGGCCCTGGCCTTCGTGTTTCTGTTTCTCGCGGCCCAGTACGAAAGCTGGATCATGCCCCTTATGGTCATGTTGGCGGTTCCTCTGGCTATTCTCGGAGCGCTTCTGGCCCAGCACTTCCGTGGCATCGACAACGATGTCTACTGCCAGATCGGGTTGGTGATGCTCATTGGCCTGGCCAGCAAGAATGCCATTTTGATTGTGGAATTTGCCCGTGAGCTGAGGGGACAGGGCATGTCTATTGTAGAAGCGGCCGTTCACGCGTCACGGGAACGGTTGCGTCCCATCCTGATGACCGCCTTTGCTTTTATTCTCGGGGTGGTGCCCATGGTGGTGGCCCAAGGGGCCGGCGCAGCCAGCCGACACTCTTTGGGTACCGCCGTATTTGGCGGCATGCTCGCCTCCACATTCCTGAGTCTGGTGCTGGTTCCGGTTCTCTACGTGGTTCTCCAGAAGATCAGGGAACGGGGGCAAAAGGCTAAAATCGTCAAGGGTGTGCCCGGCGAGCCTGTGAATTAGGATCAGAAACTTGAGCGCCGGCAGCTTTCTTCATTTTGTCTACGACTTCAGACCGGCTGACTAAAGACTCGATCCTTAATGCTCGTTCTTCAACTCCCTTGCTGTTCAAAAAGATAATGGTGGGGACCCCCCTGATTTGAAAACGTTTCTGAAGCGCTTCCTGATGTGGATGGCGTTTTGTCAGATCGACCCTGAGCGCAACAAACTTGTGGCTCAGGAGTATTATCTCAGGATCACTCAGGACGTTTTTTTCCATGGCCCGGCACGGAGAACACCAGTCCGCATAGAAATCCAGCATCACCGGCCTGTGCTCTCCCGCAGCCTTGATCATCAGGTCCTGATCATAGGGAATCCATTGAATCCCTTCCTTTGTTTCCAATCCTGTAAAAAAGAGACTGAATGCAACACCAATCAGAATCACGCTTAATCCCTTTTTGATATATCTGAAAGCAACAGAATGTCCTATGCTCTTTTCAAGCCACCCGAGGTGCAGGGCAGCAGCTATCAGCACGGACGAAACAAGTATTGATTTGCACAACGACCCTGATATGAGGGGCAGCAACAGATAAGCAGCCATTCCTATGAGGGCCCATCCAAAGACCTTCCTGATCCATATCATCCATTCTCCTGAAAGCGGCAGTTTCCTCAGGGCCCCTGAGAAAATCGCCAGCATTGCAAGTGGAAGCCCCAGGCCGATACTCAAGACAAAGAAATAGAGGAATCCCAGAAAAGGATCTCCCATTTGCCCGACATAGGTGAGCAGGCCTAATATAAAAGGCCCCAGGCAGGGTGCGGCAACAATACCGAGTGTGAGCCCCATGAAGAAGGTACCGAAATATCCGCCAAAGTTCTTTGATGCCAGTCTTGTCAGGCCGAGAGGAATCCTTAATTCCCAAAGACCGAAAAAGCTCGATCCCAGGGTAACCAGGATTCCCGCAATAACAATGAGAACGATCGGGCTCTGTAACGCTGAGCCCAACATGCCGCCTGACAAGCTGACAGTTACGCCCAATAGAGAATTGGTAAATGAAAGACCGGCAATATAAAGCAAGCTGTGAATAAGGATCTTTCCCCTTAAGTCTTTACTCTTCCCCCCAAAATATGAGACAGTGACCGGGATAAGAGGATAGATGCATGGTGTCAGATTGAGGGCCATGCCGCCAAGAAAGATCCCTATCAGGGTCAATAGAAAACCTGCCCCTGATTTTGGGCCGGAGGCCTCCCTCTGGAGATTCGGATCAATTCCCTTTGAACTCAAGACCTCATGGTCAGGAAGATCCTCTTGTCCTGCTTGTGGGGATATTAATAAAGAAAATTGGATCGGCACTTGTTCGGGCGGCATACAGACCAGGGAGGAACAGGCCTGATAAGAGAGATTGCCTTTAATAAGATTCTTGCCGGCAGGCGTATTTTTGGCGATTTTCAATCTGGCCCGCACAACAATTTCTCCTGAATAGACCTCAACATCTTCCTTTGTATATGCAAACTTCTTTTTCTCAGGAGAGGGGAACCGGATATCATCTAATTTGACGCCGGGAGACTCAGAAAAAGAAAGCACCGTGGGGATAATGCTGCCTGATGTCTTTTTTGCACCATGGATATACCAGGGATTGGAGATAGTGATGCGGAAAAGAACAGGGCAGGTGCTTCCCGCAAGGTACTGTTCCTGAGGCTGGATAATATTGACCTTGGCAATGGCCGCCTGACAGTGGTCGCGGCGGAGAATCACAATAGAGACAATGATAAGGATGCATGTTACTGCCAGCTTTACATAACGACACATAGGTCTTCCTCTGTTAGCCTCAAAACGTTGCTTCTGCTGTAACATCTCAATAATTCGGGGTGAGTCATTGATCTGCGTGTAAGTGTTCACAGGTTCAGGCCTGTCTGTGTTTTTCCCTAAGGTCTTCAGCCTATCTACTTGAGTAGAGCGTGTCAAACTTTCTTGCTATTTTGATGTGGCTCCAAGTATGATAAATTCGTAAAAAGTTGAATTCATCAGGTTTTGAATGTCATCAATTTTGATCAAAAGAAGTTTCTGGAGACAAAATGGAAGTATTTGACTTGGATCTTATAGTTTCGAAGTTGGGAGAGTGCTGTATCCCATCACCCATGTCCGGCGCACGGTTTGTAAGCGATGAAGAACATGTGCTATATCACTCCAACCTGAATGAGATCGAGATATTTTTGGACCAGGGCAAAAAACCACCATACTTCGAGATGGCCGGGCCAAGGGAGAAGATATATTTCGACCCGTCAAAGCTCAAATGCGGCATTGTAACATGTGGAGGTCTATGCCCGGGTCTGAACGATGTGATTCGCGCGATTGTGATGGGCCTTTTCTATCACTACGGAGTAATGACTGTTTTTGGCTTCCGCTATGGTTATGAGGGGCTTTCCTGCCGGTATGGACACGCCCCCTTAGAACTGAACCCGGATGTCGTCGCGGATATCCACAAAAAGGGAGGTACCATCCTGGGCTCGTCACGGGGACCTCAAGAAGTCTCTGAGATGGTTGACACCCTGGAGCAAATGAATGTTGGTATCCTTTTCACCATCGGTGGAGATGGCACACTTCGAGGTGCCCGGGCGATTGCGGAGGAGATCGGACGACGGGGGCTGAAGATCGGGGTAATAGGCATTCCCAAGACCATAGACAACGACATCTCCGGCGTGAATGAATCCTTTGGATTTGAGACGGCAGTTTCCGAGTCGAGGACGGCCGTCTATTCCGCTCACACAGAAGCGACCGGGGCAAGGAACGGAATCGGTCTTGTGAAGCTGATGGGGCGCGAATCCGGGTTCATCGCTGCATACGCTGCCCTCGCCAACAATGACGTCAACTTTTGCCTTGTGCCGGAAGTAAGATTTACCCTCAAGGCCTTGCTCGAGGATTTAAAGAAACGGCTGGATAAGAGAGGTCACGCGGTAATTGTTGTGGGAGAAGGAGCAGGACAGGATCTTATGGCGGAGACAGGAGAACGGGATGCATCGGGTAACGTCCGATTTGAAGACATCGGCATCTTGCTGAGAGACAAGGTCAAGAATTATTTTAAGGAAGCCGGAATCAAAGTGTCTCTGAAATATATCGATCCAAGCTATACGATCAGAAGCATGCCTGCAAACCCTCGTGATTCGGCCTTTTGCCTGCTTTTGGGTCATAATGCCGTGCATGCGGGCATGGCCGGCCGGACAAATGTGGTGGTGGGCAACTGGAAAGGGGAAGTCACACACGTTCCTATTGCGCTTGCCGTGTCCAAGCGCAAGCAGATCGACCCTGACGGAAGGTTCTGGAGCAATGTCATGTCGTGTACAGGACAGCCGAGGGAGATGAGGTGAGCAGGAGGCAGGATTTCTTCCAATGGCACAAAGCAACAAAGCAACTATTCACGAACAGAACAGATCTGTTCTTGACAAGAGCATGAAAGACAGGGTAATCCTTTGTGTGCCAAATTCTTCAGCCTAATAACCTGAGCAGTTACTCAACAACTTGAAAGGTCTTTGAACAAAATCGAGGATTTCAGGAAAGGGGCCGGCATATCCACAGGGGCTGATATAGTGGACAAAGTAACGTAGCGCGCATGTCAAATCCGGGCGAACGTAATTGAAAGGAGAAAAATCAGGGATAAGATTTTTGATTCTTATCCATAAACTGGGTCAAATATGAAAACACTAATTCCCAGGGGACATATTATTGGGACAGGCTCATCAATGCCAAAAAGAATCCTTTCCAATAAAGACCTCGAAAGCATAGTTAATACGAGTGATGAGTGGATAACGCAACGCACCGGAATAAGAGAACGTAGAATTTGCTCAAAAGAAGAGGGAGAAACCACTACGTATCTTGCCATTCAGGCATCCTTAAAGGCCCTGGCAATGGCAGGGATCTCTCCTGAGAGTTTAGACATGATCGTGGTTGGCACGGTCACATCGGACAGACTCTTTCCTTCGACCGGATGCATGGTCCAAAAGGAGTTGAACGCAAAAAATGCTGCGGCCTTTGATATATCTGCGGGATGTTCAGGGTTCGTGTATTCACTGTCAATGGTAAACAATGCAATCCGATCGGGCATGTGCAAAAATGCTCTTGTCATTGGAGTGGAACGATTGTCCTCCATTGTAAACTGGCAGGATAGAGGGACGTGTGTGTTGCTCGCTGACGGCGCCGGTGCGGTAGTGGTCAGTTCCACTACTGAACATGATGGGATCATGTCGACTCACCTGAGATCGGATGGGGATCTGTGGGACCTCTTATATGCTTCGGAAGGAAATTCGTATATACCCGAACTGCTCAAAGACATGGACCAAAAGCCCTACCACCTCAAGATGGAAGGTAACCGTGTTTTCAAAAAGGCAATCAGATGCCTGTCCTCGATCGCAAAGGAAGCAATGCAACATAATTCCATCTCGAGCAAGGATATAGCACTCATAATCCCCCATCAGGCCAACATACGAATAATTCACGGCCTGGCAAAGAGCCTTCATATCCCTACGGAGAGAGCCTACACCAATATCGACAAATACGGCAACACATCTTCGGCAACCATACCAATCGCGCTTGATGAAGCCAACCGCAAAGGACTCCTGAAAAAAGGTGACTACCTGCTGCTGGTCACCTTTGGGGCTGGGCTGACCTGGGCGTCATCAATAGTGAGGTGGTCGAGAGAAGTGCCTAAAATTGGAAATGCCTAAAATTATGGTACGCCTTTGGCGTTACAGTTTTGAAAAAAGATAAGGTACCTACTCAGGTTCAAAGGGGCAGAGGCACAAAGGCACAAAGTTTAAGAGCCTGTTTGGTGTGTCTGGTTTGTATGGTGTCCTCTGACCTTTGACGGCTTCGTAAAAAGGCCATCTTCTGATTGCGCATCATCTTACCGGGTCTGCAATTCCTGTCGTGAACCTATTGCAATGACCAGGAATAAGATTACTGTGGTTTCGCTTTTTCTTTGTGCCTCTGCCCCCTTGTGCCTCCTGAATAGAGCTTGTTTCGGCCAACTCAATCGGCATCCAAATAGGGATAGTGTTCTTTTATGTAAAGGGAAAGCCAAAATAGTTAAACTATTACCGTTGAGTTTCCAAATTTCTGACAATGTAATATAAGGTCACCAGCAGACAATGGGACTCATTTTCGATAAAAATATCGCAGAATTTTATGACTCCTGGTACCATTCAACCCAGGGCAAAGCCATAGCCGGTTCCATAGAACAACTCATTGTTGCTGTGCTGAATCCAAGACCGGAGGAGAGGGTGCTGGATATCGGCTGTGGAACAGGGAACCATCTCCTTATGTTAAGCAAAATGGGAATGGATGTAAGTGGTGTTGACGCCTCACCTTACATGATTGACAGAGCCAGGGAGCGACTTGGACATGGCTGCTCTCTTAAAATGGGGGTGGCAGAAGACCTTCCTTACGATGATAATGAATTTGATCTCGCTGTCTTTATCAATACTTTGGAATTTCTGGATAACCCTCTTGCAGCTTTAAGGGAAGCGGGGAGGGTAGCTAATAAAAAGGTGTTCATTGGAGTTCTGAACAGCTTTTCCTGGAATGGGTTGTTAAAAAGGGCTCAGGGCTGTCTTGGGGATCCCCTTTTTGGTCATGCCAGGTTGTTTAACCTCTGGCAAATGAGATCTCTCTTAGAGATGGCCTACGGGCAGGTGCCAATTTCATGGGGCTCTATTAGAATACGTTCCATATATGATGAAGAGAAAACTCCTTTCACTTTTATAAAGCAATTTTTGAACCGGAAGCATTCCCTTTTTGGACATTCCCCTTTTGCATATTTTCTGGGGTTTTCAGCCGAGATGGCTTATCATATCAAGACAGACAATCTTCCTTTAAAAATCAGGCTCAAGAATGCAGGCCAATCTCTGGTCGGGGCTAAGACTATCGAGGATTTGAACTGCAGCAAGAGGGTAGATAAAGATGAAAGAGGCCTACCTGTATGAAAAACTGAAGAATGAAAACGTCCGCTGTTTTTTGTGCAACCATAAATGTATAATTAAGGATGGGGAAAAAGGGATCTGCGGTGTACGGGAAAATCATTCGGGCACACTTATAAGCCTGGTATATGGGAAAGTTATTGCAACCCATCCCGATCCCATCGAAAAAAAGCCCTTGTTCCATTTTTTGCCGGGCAGTCGCTCTTATTCCATAGCCACGGTGGGTTGTAACTTTAGATGTCTTTTCTGCCAGAATGCCGATATTTCGCAGATGCCGTTTGATAACCGGATCATGGGTGAAGATATGTCCCCGGATCAGATCGTTGATAAGGCCTTGGACACCAATTCTGTTACCATCGCTTATACTTATACCGAGCCAACCATCTATTTTGAGCTTGCCCTCGATACAGCGCGCCTTGCAGCTTCCAAGGGCTTGAAAAATGTTTTTGTGTCAAACGGATATATGACTGGGCAATGTCTGAAAGAGATTTCCCCTGACCTTCATGCAGCAAACGTGGACCTTAAGGCATTCAATGACAGGTTCTACAAAGAGCAGTGCGGTGCGAAACTCGCACCGGTTCTGAAGACGCTGGAGATCATGAAAGAGACAGGAGTGTGGCTTGAGGTGACAACTCTTTTGATTCCAGGACTCAATGACTCACCGCAGGAGTTGAGAGATCTTACGCGGTTTCTTTCAGACCTTGATCGAGATATCCCATGGCACATCAGCCGTTTCTATCCGACTTACCGCCTTACCAACATCCACCCAACACCGCCTGAAAGCATTCGGCGGGCCAGGGATATTGGATATGAAGCTGGGTTGAAATATGTTTACAGCGGCAATATTCCAGGAGATGACGGAGAGAAGACCTTCTGCCACAACTGTGGTAAACTCCTGATTGACCGATTTGGTTTTTCTGTCATACAGAACAAGATCAAGAAAAATCAATGTCCTGATTGCGGCGCTAATATTCCCGGGGTATGGGATTGAGGTGCCTGTCTCTTATGCCGATAATTATTGAGCTATTACGTTTTGTCTAAAAAATCAATATCTGACATTCACAAGAAACAGTCCCTGCGGCGGGGCCTTAATGCCGGCTGACCGGCGGTCTTTTGATTCAAGGATCTCGCCAAAATCTTTGGCATTAATTTTGCCCAGACCCACCTCTACGAGCGTACCCACCATATTTCGTACCATATGCCTCAAAAAGCCGTTTGCCTCGACAATATAATAAAGCCGGCTATGTTCGGGTCCATGGATCTCAGCCCTTGTAATTGATCTGACGGGATCTATGTTTCCGCTCCCTGAAGACCTGAAAGAGGAAAAATCGTGTGTACCCAAAAGCAGAGGCAGACATCTTTTAATTTCTTTTGTATCCAACGGGTGTCGGATATGCCAGACATAGTTACGGAGGAAGATATCGGGGTATTCCCGGTTCAGTATCCTGTAATCATAAATCTTGCTCTTGGCACTGTATCTTGCATGAAATTCAAGCGGCACGTATTCAGCGTCTTTCACAAAAATGTCATGGGGGAGAAGGGAGTTGAGCCCTTTTCTGATGGCTTTGGGGTCAATGTTTGACCGTGTTATAAAATTGCAGACCTGATTTAGTGCATGGACCCCGGCGTCTGTTCGGCCGGAGGCGATTAGCTTGACAGATTCTCCCACCATCACTTGGATCTTTTCTTCGATGACACCCTGGATAGTCGGTTCATTCCTCTGCCTCTGCCACCCATGATAGTGTCCTCCATCATATGCAAGGACCAGTTTAATGTTGCGTTCATACATTCGAGCCCTCAAAAGAATGATCGCTCATCCGAATCCAAGGAGTAGAGAATCCACGCCCACAGTACGTGGTTTTCTGAGATAAAATAAAAAAAGGGAGTTCCACCGGAACTCCCCTCAATTTGACAATGAATATGCCTGAGAAATATCTAACGTTTCGAATATTGAAAGTGTGCCCGAGCACCAGGCTGGCCGTACTTTTTTCGTTCCTTCATCCTTGAATCTCTGGTCAGGAATCCTGCTTTCTTGAGGGTATCTCGCAATGTTGCATCTATAGTGAGGAGTGCACGACTTATTCCGTGCCTGATAGCCCCTGCCTGTCCGGAAATACCACCACCCTTGGCATTGATATATATGTCGAACTTATCACGCAAATCAGTAACCTTAAGTGGTTCAACTGCGAGCATCCTGTCCGATTCACGGACCAAATATTGCTCAAACGGTTTTTTATTGATTACTATTTCGCCACTACCCTGTCTCATCCATACTCGGGCTACAGATGTTTTTCTTTTCCCAGTGGCGTAGAACTGTCCCTCTTCCATTTATATCTCCAGTTTTTCTAATTGTTGAGCCTGATGTGGATGGTCCGGGCCGGAATATATCTTCAATTTCTTTAGCTGGCGCCTGCCCAGGCTGTTCTTGGGAAGCATACCCCTGACGGCAAAACGCAGAATGTCGTTTGGCTTCTTTTCAAGTAACTTTTTTGCGGAAATTTCTTTGAGGCCGCCAACATAGCCACTGTGCCGATAATAAATTTTATTATCCCACTTTTTGCCTGTGAGCGCTATCTTTTCAGCGTTGATAATGACGACAAAATCCCCTGTGTCTGCGTGGGGAGTGAAGATTGGTTTGTTCTTGCCCCTTAGACACATCGCAACCCGGGTAGCTAACCTTCCCAGGACTTTGTCTTTGGCATCCACGAGATACCACTTTTTGATGACTTCGTGTTCCTTGGCAACAAATGTTTTCATAAAAGATATCCTATCCGCAGAGATCGTCAAATAGCTGAATGGTTGAGTCGTTGATTTGAAAAATAATCCAGTCTCTATCTCGATTAGACCTTCAACCATATCGAGTGTACAGTCTTTGGTCAATCGCTATGAATTCAGAAGATAGTAACCACTTAACGAGATCTGATCTGAAAATATTAAAACATAATCTTTTAAGAGATTTTTTCATACATGTCAAGAGATTTTTGGCGGAAATCGCAATTTTGAGCTTAATGCGGTCTTGACAGAGTCCGTGCTTTTGTATAAGCGCATTGTGAATGAGGCCTTTTCTGATGACTGTAACGAAAATTCTATTGACAAAAAGGAACATTATTGTTAAAAAATTTCTTTATCTATGGCGCCCGTAGCTCAGTTGGATAGAGCGCCGGGCTTCGAACCCGTAGGTCGCAGGTTCGAGTCCTGCCGGGCGCGCCAAATAGAACAAGTAGGCCTGTAGCTCAGCTGGCAGAGCAGTTGACTCTTAATCAATTGGTCGTGGGTTCGAATCCCTCCAGGCCTACCAGTAAAATCAATCGGGTTATGGATTATCATCCATAACCTTTTTTTGTTTAATCTCGCTCTCTCCCCATCCTCTTCCCACTTCTCAAAAAAAACCATGCTTTTGAGCACCTTGAACCTTAATCATTGCGTTTGATGGATATCGAATATCTAAAAGGCCATCTGAGCACTTTCTGCACCAACGCCCCCATTCACAATAAACAGGCTTGCTTTCAAATGTCTCTTTCCGGAGGGTCCATGGGAAGGCGTATCCGGATCTTCAATCCCTCCGATGAATTGACTGCTTCAATGCTTCCGCCATGTCTTTTTATGATCTTTTTTGTGATGGCCAGGCCAAGTGGCAATTTTCATCTATCTCGCCATCTGTCTTCAAGTTTTAGCTAAAAAAACCGGGACTAGAAATGGATGGATGGGATGGATTCCAATACTAAATGTCTATCTGTTTTGTAAGATCGGTGACAAACCGGGATGGTGGATGTTTTTGTTCCTTATTCCCTTTGTCAACATATTCGTTGCCATAATTGTTTTTATGGCAATTGCCGAAGCGAGGGGTAAGCCTCACTGGTGGGGCCCCCTGATAATAGTCCCACTGGTTAATGCAATTGTCCCGGGATATCTGGCGTTTTCGGAACCAAAAGTTACAACC
>JAYEIR010000090.1:0-3998 GCA_034660135.1 Thermodesulfobacteriota bacterium | reverse complement strand
ACCAATCTCCTCTAATGGAGGGGCAGCCTGGCTGCACCTTATCCGATGCGCAACCCTGCAATTAGGATAAAAAGGGCAGCCTATGTTTTCCTGAGCCTCTCTTTCAGGTGTTAGAAGGGTTCCATAGCGTTTGGCATCCCCGATATGCCTGAACTTGGGCAGGGCGTCGATCAGGGCCTGGGTATAAGGGTGTTTTGGCTTTCCGATAACGTCATCTGACGGTCCTATCTCCATCAGGTTACCCCTGTATATTACAGCAATGCGGTCACAGAGGTATCTCGCAGCAGCCAGGCTGTGAGTTATGAACAATTGGGTTACATTGAGGTGGTCCCGAAGTCCCAATAAGATGTTAAAAATCTGAGCTGAAATTGACGCATCAAGCATGGATGTCGGCTCATCAGCAACGATAAATGTGGGATTGAGAACCATGGCCCTGGCGATGGCTACTCTCTGTCTCTGTCCGCCGCTTAGCCGGTGAGGATAACGGTGCATGAACTGGTCGGGTGGCGAGAGGCCGACTGATTTAAGTGCCTCCCGGACCATGTCCTGTATATCTTGTGAATTGCCCATTTTATGGATCTTCAATGGCTCTGCAATAGCACGAAAGACAGAGATCTGTGGATTAAGAGACTGGTAAGGATCCTGAAAGATCATCTGGACTCTACGACGAAAATCCTTCAATATCTTTCTTTTCAAGCCGGTAACCGCAACACCGTCAAGGTCTATTTTTCCTTCATCAGCTTCCTCCAGCCTTACAATCAGACGCCCTACAGTTGTTTTGCCGCTTCCGCTTTCCCCGACCAGCCCAAATATCTCGCCCCTGAAAATATGTAGAGATATGTTGTTCAGGGCAACGACATGTTCCCGTGAACTCCTTAAAATAGACGGCTTTGTCCTGTATGTCTTGGTAATGTTTTGGATTTCAAGGATCGGTTTTTCCGCTATTTTCATGGTTGCCTCAAATTCAGGGCCCGGGATTCACGAATCATTTACCCGCAGGAATGACAAAGTGCCTTGTGCCCCGGGTCTATTTCCACCAACAAGGGGGGTTCTGCTTTACAGGATGAACCTGCCTCGGTACACCTTTCACAAAAACGACATCCAGGAGGTGGATGGATCAGATTTGGAGTTTCACCAGGGATGGGAATCAAGTGGCTCTTTTTGCCTGTCAGGGTAGGGTAAGACGATATGAGTGCTTTTGTATATGGATGTGCAGGGGAATTGAATACTGCTTCCCTGTGCCCATATTCAACTATTTGCCCTGCATACATGACAGCGATATGGCTGCACACATCCGCCACAATGGAGATATCATGAGAAATAAAAAGCATGCTGACATTGAACTCCTTCTGCAAGATCTTTGTCTCATCCAAAATTTGATCCTGGACAATGACATCCAAGGCAGTGGTCGGTTCATCCGCGATGATCAACTTCGGACGACATGCTAATGCCATGGCGATAATCGCACGTTGTTTCATCCCCCCGCTGTATTGGTGCGGGTAATCTCTCATTCTCATTTCCGGAATGCCCACAGTCTGAAAAAGGCCTTTGACCTGCCTTAAGGCCTCTTCCTTTCCAAGTTCAGGGTGATGAGTCAGGATTGCCTCGGCTATCTGGTTATCAACACGGTGGACAGGATTTAAGGCATTCATTGCAGCCTGAAAAATCATGGCGATCTTTCCCCACCTGATCTTCCTCATCTCCCCTTCCGGGATCTCTATCAGGTTTGTGCCCTCGAATATGATACGGCCCTCTCTGACTGAACCATTTGGCGGCAGCAAGCCCATCAGGGCTGCCCCTATAGTGGTTTTTCCACAGCCTGATTCACCAACAAAGCCCAGGGACTTCCCCTCTTCTAAATCAAAAGAGACCCTTTCCACGGCCTTAAGATAGCCGTTCCTGGTGTTATAACCTACGCTCAGATTTTCGACCTCCAAAAGGGCCATTTTATCAGACGTCCTCCTCCTTTCTCAATCTTGGGTCGAGCACTTCATCCATTGCCCGGCCTAACATATAAAAGGAAAGCGTTATCAGTGAGATACAGATACCGGGCGGGAGAAGCCAGTATAGGGCCTTAAACATATGTCCCGTCTTCCAGACCCACTGGAGCATCATTCCCCAGCTTACCGTGCCGGGATCTCCGAAACCCAGGAAGGCCAGGGCGGCTTCGGTGATGATTGCCGAAGTCACTCGAAAAGTCATGAACAAGAATGACAGAGGCAATACATTCGGCATAATATGCCTGAATATGATCTTCAAGTGGGAAGCCCCCGTAACCTTGGCAGCCTCGATAAAAGGCCGCTCTTTCAGGGAAAGGGTCTGGGCCCTGATTACCCTGGATACCCCGGGCCAGCGAAACAGGGCAATAATCACGACTATGGTCCATATGTTGAGCTGCCCAAAGAGTGAGGACAGCATCAGCACAACAAGGAGCGTAGGCATGACCATGATTATATCTGCCAAACGCATAAGCAACGTATCCATCACTTTTCCCATGTACCCGGCAGTCATGCCTATTGCAGTCCCGAGGAAAATGCTCATAAAGGCCGCTGAAACGCCCACCATAAAGGCTACCCTGGCACCTGCAAGGAGTTGACTCAGGATATCGCGGCCCATGAAATCCGTGCCTAACCAGTGCCTCATGCTCGGTCCCACAGAACAGGTGATTTCCGGGTCAACTCCTGTCATTGGATTGTACATGGGATTTATCAAGGGAGGGATGAAGCTGAAAATGGCCATCAAAGCAAAAATGATCAGCAGGGTAAGGCCTATCTTGCCCAATATGTTTTCCCTGAATATGGACCATCCTTCCAGGAAAGGGCCTATGGTCGGGAACCTCTCTGCAAGTGTCAAATCGGAGTTCATCTTTTCAACTGTCATCAGGCCTCACGTTTTAGTATCTGATCCTTGGATCAAGGTATGCATAAAGCACATCCACTATTAAATTCGAAATAAGGACAACAATAGCAATAAGCAAAAAGCAGGCCAATGACAGGGGGTAGTCACTATGACTGACAGAAAAAACCAATTCCCTGCCTATGCCCGGCCACGTAAAAACTGTTTCAGTAAGGGCGCCGCCATTGATGGAAAAAGCCAGACTGAGGCCTATGCTTGTGACGACCGGCAGGGCGGCATTGGGAGCCGCATGATGATCCCGGATTACTTTCTCTGCAAGGCCCTTTGCCCTTGCGGTAAGGATGTAATCCTCTTTAAGTGTTTCAAGCATACTGCTCCTCATGAGAAGCAGGTAGGAGCCAAAATGGATAAGAAACAGGGTGGCCAGTGGCAAGACCATATGATACATCACATCGGCTGCTTTCCGTATAAAACCTGCTTCAGGGTCAAGCCATACTTCTACCGAAAGCATACCATTTATTGGAAACCAGCCAAGCTTGTATGCAAACACCCAGATCATAATCAATGCAAGCCACGGCAGGAAGAGGGTGTGGGTTACTAAGGCCCCGATGGTCATCCAGGTGTCGATTTTTTTCCCTTTGTGCCATGATGCAATTTTACCGAGGAACAGCCCCACAAAGGCTGACATGATAATAGAGGTGGTAAACAGTAAGATCGTGTTTGGCAGCCGATCCCATATTATTTTGACTACCGGCTCCCCGTAGTGAAAAGAATACCCAAAGTGACCGGTGAAAAAATTCTTGAGATATATGAGATACTGTTTCCAGAGTGGCTCATTAAGACCTAACTGCTCGATGAGCAGCTCTGCATCCTCCGGGGTCATATTGGGATCGATCATTCTCGAGACAGGATCCCCGGGGGCAAGACGAAAAAGTAAAAACAGGATTGTAAGGATGATAAAAAAGATAACAATGATCTGGGCCAGCCTACGCAGGATGTATCTTCTAAGTTCCATAGCAAAAATGCTCATTAGTGTCAGGCCTTCACGGCCTGACACCTCCCTTTTGTCTATATTGTTAGTTTGGTTTTAACTCGCAAAAGGACCAGATGTTTCCTATTCCTCCTAACATCTGCACCCATCC
>JAYEIR010000089.1:0-4005 GCA_034660135.1 Thermodesulfobacteriota bacterium | reverse complement strand
CATAATGACCCCAGACTATCAAGGTTTGACCCCCAATATTTCTTTCTCAGTGCCAGAGCAAGCTCTGCAAAGAGTTGTATGACGTTAGCACCATTCTCCCCAGTGCCAGGGCAAGCCCTGCAAAGGGGTATATGACCTACTTGCCATATGCGATCACCCACTGGGTAACATCATCGAATTTCATCCCACTTAGCGGGAATCCCAACGATTTGGATTTAGCTGGACACGAGGATGCAATGGTTCGGCTAAATCCACTATCGATTCCTATATTGCCACTTTTGACCCCGAAAAGCTCGATATTGCCCCATTTTTAACACTGAAATTAGGTGAATTATTTAACATTCTAAATAGTTAGCGTGGTCCCCCATCCTACCCTTCGCCCCTTCGGTTTTTAAACGCCTTTCATAATGCGCAACGCCAACTCTGTTCACACTGCTGTCGGGAGGCTACTTTCCTGAAATCAGACCTGTTTCCCGGAGGTACTTTCTTGCTACTTCCTCAGGGGATTGTTTTTTTTCATCAACTGCATAATTAAGTTGCTGCATGGTGCTGTTATCAATTATGCCGGCAATCTGGAGCAGTACTTTTTCCACGTCCGGATATTTTTTTATTATATCAAGACGAACAACTGGTGCTGCATAGTAGGGTGGAGAAAAAAGGCTGTCATCTTCCAGTGGAAATAGATCATAGGCTCTTATCCTGCCGTCAGTTGCAAAGGCACTGATAACATCAACCTCCTTTTCCGCAATCGCCCTGTACATCAATCCGGGATCCATGTCCTTTACCGATTGAAACGAGAGATCATATTTCTTTTTCAATCCGGGATAGCCATCAGATCTTTCTATGAATTCCGCAGTAAAACCGGCTTTAAGCTCTGACCCGGCAGAAACAAGATCACTTATCGCAGTCCAGCCTTTTTTACGGGCATCGCTCCCGCGAACGGTCAAGGCATAGGTGTTGTTGAACCCAAAGGGTTGGAGCCACTTCAATTGATACGCATCACGATATTTACGGCTCACTATTTTATAGGCTTCATCAGGATCGACAATAACATCCTGCTGTAAAATAGCTGTCAATCCCGTACCGGTATATTCGGGATACAAATCAATCTCTCCATTCATCAGGGCATTATGACAGATCATTGTGCCGCCGAGATTGAAGATTCGTTCCACCTTGAGCGTGGTCCGACTTTCAATGAGCTGTGCCATTATTTCAGCGAGAATGAACTGTTCACTAAAGTTTTTTGAGCCGATTCGTATCGTCGAGCGGTCTGTATCCTTTGTACAGCTAAGAAAAAAAAGGGAAAAAAATGACAGGATCAGCATTCCGATGAGGGGCGTATGGCACTTTAAGTTTCGCATAATGTATTTCCTTAAAATCCTTTTGATCACCACCTCATGTCAGGTTTTATTTTCGTTTCCATATAAGGCTTTCCACTCTTCCAAGAAAAAAGTCAATCGTCAGAGCCAGCACGGCTGCCGCACCCGCACCAAGAAGGATGAGGTTCGTATTATTCATGGCAAGCCCTCGATTGATAAAGTCTCCCAGACCTCCCGCACCAATAAATGATGAGAGAGTGGCAATCCCCACCACGATAACCGCGGCTGTCCGAATTCCTGCAAAAATAATAGGCAGGGCAAGAGGAAGTTCAACAAGCCACAGTTGCTGCTTTTTTGTAAACCCCAAGCCGGTTGCAGCCTCAATTATTTCTCCGGAAATATTCGTTAATCCGGTGTACGTATTCCTTATAATCGGCAAGAGTGCATAGAGAGTCAGAGCAACGATTGCAGGTTTAATGCCGATACCCAGCAAAGGAAGCAGAAATGCCAGCATAGCAAGGCTGGGAATTGTCTGGACAATACCGGCAACACCAAGCACGCTCCCCCTGGCAATTTTGTGACGCGCTATAAGTATCCCGAGCGGGACGCCAGCAACTATTGCAAAAGAGGTAGAGATTCCGGTAAGCAGGAGATGCTCCCTGAACTTGATCAACAATTCCGGTCCCCTTTGAATTACAAAAGCAATCATCTTTATCTCCGTTACCGTTATTTTTTCAAATCAGGCCAGAAATCTTTCAACTGCTCCGCAGGTTTTGCAAAGAGATTCCTGACAAATCCGGTTGCGGGTTTTTGCAAAATTTCGTTCTTTGTCCCTATCTGTTCAATACGCCCTTCATGCATAACAGCAATCCGGTCAGCAAGGATCAGAGCCTCAATAATATCATGGGTGATAAAAATGATGGTCTTTCTGAATTTTTTTTTAAGTTTCAGAAACTGCTGCTGCAAGGCATCTCGGGTCAAAGCATCCAAAGCGCCGAAGGGCTCATCCATGAGGAGATATTCCGGTTCTGCAGCCAAGGCTCTGGCAACGCCGACTCTCTGCTGCTGACCGCCTGACAACTCTTCCGGATACTTATCAGAAAAGAGTGCGGGATCAAGGGAAACAAGTTCAAGCACCTCCCTGGCACGCTTTTCCCTATCAGTCAAAGAGTATCCTAAAAGCCTCAGAACAATGGAAACATTCTCGTCTATTGTCATATGAGGGAAAAGCCCAATCCCCTGAAATACATACCCGATTGACCGACGAAGCTCTTCGGGACGCTGCTCTATCACATTGCGCCTCCCCACTTCAATGGTACCGCTTGTCATTGGAATAAGGCGATTGATCATCTTCAAAGTCGTTGTTTTACCGCACCCTGAAGTGCCGAGAAGCACCATTGTTTCTCCCTGTCTGACCTCCAAAGAAACATTATCCACCGCAAAGGTGCTACCAGCATCAAAAGTTTTCACTACATTAGTCAAACGAATCATTTTTCTATAGAACCCACTTTTTTGGCATTTCAATATGCACAATAATGTCATTATCATGATCATTATTGTTTTTAGTCATGAGTATACTGCCTTCTTTTTGATATAAGCCATATTGCTGAACACCTTAATCAGCGGCTAAAATATTTTTGGTTTCCACTTTGGCAAGTTCGCTGTTTTATATTTTACTGGCATCGGATTTGGCGTTTCTTGTCCGCTGTATTCACTGGTTAGGTATCGCTTTTGTAAACGCAATAACTTCCGTTTTGCCTTTTTAACCGCTTTTCCGTCATAACGATCTGTACCAAACAGCCCAGCATAGAATCCCAACTCAAATCCAGCACTCTCTATTTCCACAAAATCTTTTTCTTTTATAATAAGTCACCTAACAAGTTAGTATACAGTTACGGATAAGCCCCTATCAATATTTTTACCTTTACAAAAAATGGTTGAATATTTGCCGGTTTTCTAACTGGATAACATGAAAAAAGAAATAATATCCATAAAACCGGATAAACTGCTATGCTGGAAATTCCATCACAAATTAAAAAGATCTACGACGAATCTTTGGTTAGGGCAGCTGTACCCAAATTCCCGCTTGATTTCCAGCCTCAAGATTCCTGATTCCTCAATGACAGAGGCCAGACCTACTTAATTTGTAATGCCTTTTCAAAAGATCCCTTTTACAGGGTTTTTACGATTTAAAATCTATGGAGTTGTGTTGTAATGAAGGTTTTCGCTCCCAACAGGAAAAATAGCTCCTGTCAGGAGATGGATAGGCAGAGTTTAATGTGTTGCGCCATGGGGACCTCTGGATGAGGGGTTCAAGGGTTCAGAGTTCAGAGGTTGTAAATTATGATGGATGGTTACTGTTCAGGTTGTTAGGTTCAGAGGTTAACTGTAAGGAATCATACTGAAAATAAAGTGGAAGTCAAGGGAAATGTCTCTTATCTTAAATAATCCCTCACAATCCTATCCCCTACCAACCGCCCCGGGCGGTTTTTTTTGTCCCCACAGTGGCATTAAAAAAATAAAGGTGTACCAGGAGTGTGCCAAATCGGCTTTCTCAAAAAAAGGACTTGCAGCGATATGCCGTAAGTCCTTGAATTTTTCTGGTGCCGAGACGCAGAATTGAACTGCGGACACGGGGATTTTCAGTCCCCTGCTCTACCGACTGAGCTATCTCGGCACAATCGCT
>JAYEIR010000088.1:0-18318 GCA_034660135.1 Thermodesulfobacteriota bacterium | reverse complement strand
GGGGAGCAAAAAAGGGTGAGGAAAGTAAGTTAGAAGGCCAATTCCGGCCTCAAAATAGGGGTTCTAAGGGTTAAAACACCCCCTAATTATTCGGATTATTTCTGTATCATCAACCACTTGGCTTGGTCCACTTCATGTATGCACGCTTGATCAAATCCGGGATACGTTTTTCTTGATGGAGAATAAATCCACTGGCATAAAAGGGGTGGGGGGCTGCCTCGTCCGCAAGAAATGCCAGTTCTCCGACATCAGGCGTGAAGAGGTCATAGGCCATGGCCTCCTCAATCCGCTTTTTTCTTTTAGAAAAATCTCAGCCTTGGTTTGAGGAGAATCGGCCCCAGTACGGTGGTCAGTAATACTACGATGACGAGAGCCGAGTACATGGCAGGGGTGACGACTTCATGATGTAAGGCATAGGAGGCAAAGATCAATCCGACCTCACCCCTTGGAACCATGGCCATTCCAATGCCAAAGCGATCAAAAAGCTTTCCACGAACTACAAATCCTGCAGCACCTTTTCCAATAATGCCAACCACTACGAGAACGAGTACAATGATTATAATATTGAAGTTAGCCATGGCATCCAATTGAACCTGTGAGCCGATGGCAACAAAAAAGATGGGGAGCAAGATGTCTGATAATGGTGTTAACAGTTCTTCAAGAGTATGCTTTTGAAATTTGCTGCCTATCACAAAATCGACATCATCCAACAGGAGCCCTGCGGTAAATGCCCCGATAATCGGAGCAAGACCTGCCCAAAGGGCAATCTGTGAAAAGGATAACGCCACAATCATTCCAAAGCCGACCCAGAAGCTCGAATGGGGGTTCAAAGTAGTTAATCGGACAAGACGAGGCATAAGGGCTTGTCCTATAAGAAAACTCCCGGCAAAAAACATAGAGGCCTTGAGGAAGATCCATGAGATGTTGCCGACAGATAGTGATCCCGTGGTGACTATACCGGCCAGCACAGCCAGGAGAATCAGCCCAAGGATATCATCAATGACGGCTGCGCCTAATATGACCTGAGAGGATGGTGTCTTGATCACACCTGTTTCACCCAGGATCTTTGCCGTGATTCCCACGGACGTGGCGGCAAGTGTGGCCCCGATAAACCAGGAACCTATTCCTGAAGTTATGCCAAGAGCATTTGAAACTACGACACCCAGAAATACAGGTAAAACAACTCCGACTATAGCCACAAAAAGAGCATTGGGCCCCACAGTCAAGAGGTCTCTCACGTTGGACTCAAGTCCTGCTTCAAAGAGCAGAATGATGAGCCCCAGTTCTGCCGCATACTGCATGAAATTACTTGTCAGCAGGGTGTGGGTCAGGTTGAAATCAATTCCGATAAGTCCCTTGTTGCCGAGTAAAACACCTGCGGCCAACTCTCCGACTAATTCGGGCAGGCCCAGCTTTTCAAACACAAAACCTGACCACTTTGCGAGCGTCAAAATGACTAAGAACAGTATGGTTGTTTTTTCAAAAGACTCCGAAACCCCTGAGGCAAAACCAGTGGCAGGAAAAAGGAGAAAAAAGAGACAAACCATCCAGAAGAATCTATGTTTCATTGTTCACCCGAACTATGGTTATTTCGTGTTTTCTTGTTTGATCCTCTCGAGGCCTTCCCAAAAAACATCAGAGATCTTTGGAAATCGGAATTCAGATCATTTAGAAACAACATATGCTTGGGACTTTTTGAGGAGGCCAAGGGCATATCAATGAGAAAGGAAAAAGGTTATGTCGTCAACATGGCGGGGAATGTGTCAAAAAAGATTCTTCGTTGAAAAGCGTTGCTTATCACTTCCTGTTGCCCTGACTATTCCAAGGGCCTCACCACGGAGATAATGACAATAAACTTATTCCCCGATGGTATAATAGAAAAAAATATGATTGAGTGTCAATGATAAATCAGCATGCATAATATCTGCGGTCTATTATTCCACGAAGATCTTTTCGGCCATGCCTCTACCGATTGCGAGCCTCGAATCCCTCAGGCTAATCATGACAGGCCCTGCACCTCCTTGATTCAGAACCGTGAGGGTCACGCCAGGGGTAAGACCCATGCTGTAAAGTTTTGACCTTACTCCTCTTCCACCGCTTATATATTTAAGGGTTACTTCCTTTCCCTGATCAGTCCTGCTGAGGGTCATCGCTTTTTTTCTCCTGTTGTTGCATGCTCTCTTTCCTGTCTATTGATGCATCGGGGAGTTCTTTCATCCGGTCAAAATATTTATCCCTATTCTGATTGTTCTGCAGGTATCTATCGAAATCTTGAAGGCAGATCGGTTCGTCCCTGGAAGAGGATTGAAGAAATTCCATAAATTCTATTAACCTGTGCATTGTCGCATGGCTGATGCCATGTTCCATTCTGCAGGCTTCCTCATTAGCTGTCTTTGCATTGATTTTGAGTATATCAGTCAAAAAATTGTCCAGAATATTGTGTCTCCGGTCTATTTCACGCCCAATGGCTGAGCCCCTATTCGTTAGTTCCAGATATTCATACTTTTCGTATTCTATTAACCCCTTCTTGCTGAGGGTTTTAAGCATATTGGTAACCGTAGGCATCTTGACCCCGAGCCTCCCAGCGATATTCTTGACCCGGACGACCCTTTTTTCCTTGGCCAGATTAAAAATAGCCTCGAGGTAGTCTTCCATGGCAGGAGTCAGAGGTTTATGTAGTGTATCTGTGGCTGTCATTTTCGGCATCTAAAATCCATTGATAAACGCTAACTATGTTTTATATATCTAATTATAGTCAGAAAAAACATCCTGTCAAGCATTTTTTGAGACCACACTTGCAAGATCTCGGTTTCAAGCTTAGACGTTGCGCAATTTCGATTCCGGTTTATCCGGGTTAGACAGTTACCAATTAAATCTTATGCAAAAAGCACAAGAAATTGTTGATGATGTCTGGAAAGCCAGTAGTAGAAAGGGTTTCCCAAGAATAAATGGTCATTCAACTTTTTCAGGTTGTTTGATTTCAGTCCCGCGTAATGCGGGATTCCCCTCATCTGACACTTCAAACGATATATGCACTCGTAGTTACCATAACTTTAGGCATTTTAGGCACTTTAAACTTTAGGTACTTTTCCGGTTTATCCGGATTAGGGGTTGTGAATTTTGCTCACAAGCTTGTTTCGACCCTGTCTTGCAAGTTCTCTTTTATCAATTACTTCGTCTGATTCATCAACGATTTCCCGCCCTAAAATTTCTTCCAGTATGTCCTCTAATGAGATCAGGCCTGCAAGTCCGCCGTATTCGTCGATAACCACAAAGAGGTGCTCCCTTAGTTCCAGAAAGTCCATCAATACGGTGTTAAGTCGGGCTGTTTCCGCTACAAAATGAACCGGCCTTGTCAGCTCTGTTAGATATGTCTCGCCTTTTCCTTCTGCAAGTGAGACAAAGACCTCCTTTGTAAGCACAATGCCAACCACATCCTCAATATCCCGGTCATAAACAGGGAATCTGCTGTGCTCCCATTTGGTCGTTGTTTCAGTTGCTTGTTTCAGCGTGAGATGCTCGCTAAGAGAAAAAATTACAGTCCTGGGGGTCATCACGTCTTTGACCGTTTTGCTCTGCAAAGTCAGAATATTCTCAATTGCCCGATCCTGATAGGGCTTTATGCCGCCTTTCCTGAGACTTAGATGTGACATGATCCGGATTTCTTCGGAAGTTATGATTTCTTCAGTCTTATCCCGGGAAATCAAACATGTAAGAAAACTGCTAAACCATATGCCCGGTGTCATAAGCGAGACAAGCCATTTCAGCGGATAGGCAACGAGAGGGACCAGGGTCCGTCCGTAAGCCAGGCCGGCTGTCTTGGGAATTATTTCCGAAAAGATCAGGATGGCCAGTGTAAAAAAAGCAGTAAAATATCCAAGCCACTGATATCCGAAAACCGCGGTTGCGGCAGACCCGGCGAAAGATGCGCCCACGGTATGGGCTATGGTATTCAGGGACAATATCGCCGCTACAGGCCCTTCCATATTATCTCGCATATTCTTGAAGATTTTGCCGCCCGGCTTTCCGGCATGCACCATTCCCTCAATGTGTGTTGTGGGCACTGAATAAAGTACGGCCTCAAATAATGAGCATGCTGCGGATACAAGAATCGCAAAGCTCACAGCAACAATTAATTCTATCATGAGTTCATAATCCTCCTCAGTTCCTGGGGCATGTTCACATTAAAAAAACACCTTGACTCCGGGTCGAATGCCAGAATTTCATCCTCATCAACATAGCGAACCGAAACCTCAGGAAGGAACTCTGCAATCTTATATGTCCGGGACTCAATCAACTCCCCTATGGCCGGAAGACATCCTTTGGTGTAAAGCGCATGGAGGGGTTCTATCTTCCAGGATATCTTAGGAATAACAACATCAAAGTCATCCCTTAATCCTGTCATGTAACGAATTAATTCCCGGTTCAGGTATGGCATATCACAAGCGACAAAAAAGCCTGTGTCGTTACCAATCGCGGTCAATGCCGTATGAATTCCACCTAAAGGGCCCAGCCCCTTAATCAGGTCTTCATACATGGGCAGACCCAAGCTGGAATACTCATCAGGGGTGTTGGTGATAAGGACTAATTCCTCAAACAGAGGTTGTATTACCCTGATCACTATTTCGATCAGGGGCGTGCCGTTTATTTTTTCCATGGCCTTATTTTTTCCATAGCGAATACTTTTGCCACCGGCAAGTATAACACCTGAGACATTTTTTATACAGGATTGTGGGTTGTGCATAATTTTTAGATTCATCCGGCCGTGGGAAACCAGGATTTTATCCTCCTGAGTATGTAAGGTATTCCTTTGGGTTTATACAACAGGGGTCAATGAAGGTCACTAAAAAATCAGCAGCAATTCTAATTTCAACCTTTAGCGTTTACTAACAGAGGGCCCTCTGCCCATGTGGACCATTGGGATCTGTTCCACCTGAAAGAAATTGACATGAGAACCCTTTGGGATTACATAAGTAGTAAGTAGAGGATACACGCCTGAGCGCAGGCAAGCCGTTAGGTCGAGCAAAACAAACAGGAAAGTAAAACGCATCGGAGAAAAATATGTCCAATATGGTTGTAGTTGGAACACAGTGGGGTGACGAAGGAAAAGGTAAGGTTGTTGATCTCCTGACCCCCAGGGTCGATATGGTCGTAAGATTTCAAGGCGGGAACAATGCCGGGCATACCCTTGTGGTCGAAGGCAAAAAATTCATTTTCCACCTCATTCCATCCGGCATTCTCTATAAAGATAAAAAATGTCTCATCGGAAACGGCGTTGTGGTTGACCCCGAAATACTTCTCGAAGAGATCCAAAAACTTGAACAGGCAGGCATAGAAGTTAATCCTGACAGGCTGTCCCTTAGTGACAAGGCCCACTTAATCATGCCTTATCAAAAGGCTATTGATCTGGCCAGGGAGGCTGCCAAGGGCAGTGATAAGCTCGGCACGACCGGGCGAGGAATTGGTCCATGTTATGAAGACAAGGCCGCGAGGACAGGCGTAAGGGCCGTGGACCTTACCGAGCCGGACACATTAGAAGAAAAGATTACGTCCAACCTGAAGGAAAAGAATTTCTACCTGACTGAATTCTTCGGTGCTGACCCTTTGGAAGCGGGGCCCATCCTGGGAAGCTACCTGCAGATGGCGGAAGAGCTCAAGCCTTTTATCACAGACGTTTCTTTAGAGCTGGATCAGGCGGTCAAGGCCAACAAAAGCATCCTTTTTGAGGGGGCACAGGCAACGCATCTGGATCTGGACCACGGGACATACCCTTTTGTCACCTCTTCCAATCCCCTGGCTGGCGCAGTATGCGCCGGGGCAGGCATTGCCCCTGACCAGTTACATGTCATCATTGGCATTGTCAAGGCATATACAACAAGGGTTGGATCCGGCCCCTTTGTCACCGAACTCGAGGATGAAACAGGTGCCTACCTCAGGGAACAAGGAAAAGAATTCGGTTCCACCACGGGCCGGCCGCGGCGGTGTGGCTGGCTTGATCTGGTAATGGTGCGCGACTCCGTACGACTGAACGGGCTTGACAGTATTGTGATTACAAAACTGGATGTCCTCACCGGGTTGGAAAAACTCAAGATCTGTGTCGGATATGAATTTGAGGGTAAAAGGATTGATTCCAGGCCTGCGAGCCTGAAGAGATTGTCCGGGTGTGCACCCATCTACGAAGAGATGCCTGGATGGCAAGGAGATATCCATGCAATAAGGCACACTGATGATCTCCCGCTGCAGGCCAGGGCCTACATCCAAAAGATTGAGGAAGTCATTGATGTCCCTGTTTCAATAATTTCGGTGGGGCCCGGACGGGAAGACTCAATTATAGTTAGTGTGTGAACGAAAACCCTGATTTTTTTCAATTCAGACTATAAATTACGTAACTCAGGTTATTAGCCTATCTACCTGAGTAGATTACGTCCTTTTAAAAATCCAAAATCCGCAATCTAAAATCCAAAATCGTGTCTGAACGGCCTTTTGGTTCAGACACTAAATAAGGATCTATGACCATATATGACAAAAAATATGACGTGATCGTGGTGGGTGCCGGCCATGCCGGTTGTGAGGCGGCCCTTGCAGCAGCAAGAATGGGTCATCCGACCCTGCTTCTCACCATTAATCTTGATCACATTGCTGTCATGAGCTGTAATCCTGCAATTGGCGGGCTTGCAAAAGGTCACCTCGTCAAAGAGATCGACGCCCTCGGTGGGGAAATGGCCAAAAACACCGACCAGACCGGCATCCAGTTCAGGCGCCTCAATACGCGCAAGGGGCTGGCCGTCCAGGGATCAAGATCACAAAATGATATGGATCTCTATCGTAAACGCATGAAGTCGGTAGTGGAAATCCAGCCCAATCTTGATATTCGTCAGGCTATGGTGGATGCTCTGCTGGTCAAAGATGGAAAGATCTATGGCGTTGAAACGGAAATCCATGAAAAATTCCTGTCCAGGACCGTCATCTTGACGACCGGCACCTTCCTGAGAGGGTTAATCCATATCGGTCTTGATCATTTCCATGCCGGCCGTATGGGAGACCCGCCATCTATCAAGGTTTCCAAGCAGTTGGAGGAATTTGGCTTCAGAATAGGCAGGCTAAAAACAGGCACCACGCCCCGCTTGAACGGTCGAACTATTGACTACAGTGGTCTTGTTGTTCAGCACGGGGATGAACGACCAAAGCCCTTTTCCTTTACCACCACAAACCTCCCCTTGCCCCAGGTGCCATGTCACATCACCTATACGAACAAAAAGACCCACGAGTTTATCATGCAGGGGTTGGACCGCTCACCGCTTTACAGCGGGATCATAAAAGGCGTGGGCGCAAGATATTGTCCTTCAATAGAGGACAAGGTGGTTCGCTTTGCTGAAAAAGAGAGACATCAGATATTTCTTGAGCCTGAGGGCCTGGATACGGTCGAGGTTTATCCCAACGGACTGGCAACCAGCCTGCCCATTGATATACAGATCAAGATGATAAGATCTGTGCCGGGCCTGGAAAGGGCCGAGGTCCTGAGACCTGGTTATGGCATTGAATACGACTACGTTGACCCCCAGCAACTGAAACCAACACAGGAAACAAAAATTGTTGAGGGCCTTTTTCACGCAGGCCAGATAAACGGGACCTCCGGCTATGAAGAGGCAGCGGCACAGGGTCTGATGGCCGGCATTAATGCAGTCCTCAAGATCCGGGGTGAAGAGCCCTTGATCCTGCAAAGATCCCAGGCCTATACAGGGGTCTTGATCGATGACCTGATTACAAAAGGGACCAAAGAGCCCTACCGGATGTTTACCTCAAGGGCGGAATATCGTCTCTTGCTCCGGGAAGACA
The DNA here is from genome assembly GCA_034660135.1 of Thermodesulfobacteriota bacterium. Taxonomy (GTDB): domain Bacteria; phylum Desulfobacterota; class DSM-4660; order Desulfatiglandales; family Desulfatiglandaceae; genus JAYEIR01. The sequence continues at coordinate 10,482 of JAYEIR010000088.1, read as the reverse complement.
ATGCCGACTTCCGGCTCAGGGAAATTGGTCACCGGCTCGGTCTGGTTTCCGATGACATCTACCGGCGGTTTTGCAAAAAGAGAGATAAGGTGGAAGAATTACTTGTTCGACTGAGAGACTTCAGGCTTCGTCCGGAGCCCCAGGTTTTGGATCACCTAAAAGAACTGGGATCTTCGCCTATCAAAAATGCCACATCCCTGGAGCAGCTCCTGAAAAGGAGCGAGATATTTTTCGAGCACCTCCATGCCTTTGATCCAGCGCTTCATGAGACAGAAGAGCAGGTCTTTTGTGAGGTTGAGACCCGGATTAAGTATGAGGGTTATATTGATCGCCAAAAGCGGGAGGTGGAAAAACTGAAACGCATGGAGCATTCCAGGATTCCTGAGGATATGGATTATAACACCATTCACGGGTTCACTACAGAGGTGAGGGAGAAGTTGAGCCGGGTTAGGCCTATATCATTAGGCCAGGCCTCCAGGATCTCCGGTGTCACGCCGGCAGCCATCATGGCACTTCAGGTTCATCTGAAAAGAAAGGCAGGATAGATCTATCACGATCGAGGCCTGGGATCTATAACAAACCCAGATCTCCCCATTCATATTGAACAATGCCCACCAGAGTCATGGCCGCGGTCTCTGCCCTCAAGACCCTGTTTCCCATTGAGACGGAAATAAAACCCGCATTCCTTGCGGCCTCGATCTCTTCCCGGCCAAAACCTCCCTCAGGTCCAACCATGCCCACAAATTGCTTTGCTGGCAAAGACGCCCTGAGCTGGGCCTTCAGATCCCTTGATGGTTCATCCTCCCACAGAATTATCTTCAAGGAATCGGTTTTTTTCCATTTTGCCATCAATTCGCTGAAGGTCAAGACCGATTCTATTACCGCCGGCCTGTCCCGGTCAGACTGTTTTGCTGAGGATTGAGCAATTTCACGCCAGTGTCTCATCCTGTTGGCAAGCCGTTCCTTTTCAAACCTGACGACTGTTCGTTTGGATGCAAAAGGGATGATAGAATCAACACCCAGTTCCGATGTCTTCTGAATCACGTAATCCATGGTCCTGGATTTTAGGAGAGCCTGGCAGAGGACTATTTTGACGGGAGATGGAATGGGGATGGGAAGGGGTTTTTCAAGCGCAACACTCACTTCTCTGGAACTCACAGATTCTATCAGGGCCAGAAAACGTGTACCCTTGCCGTCCATGAGAATAAGGCGTTCTCCCGGCCCCATCCTGAGTACCTTTGAGATATGCCTTGCCTCAGGGTCCGTAATTATACAATGACCTTCTTTTACTCGTATCTCTTCGACAAAAAAACGCCTCAATGCCTTACACCTCATTGCTTAATTGCGTTGCTTTGTATAGCAACCTCAAGGCATAATGGATTCACCAAAGGTAACCGTGAACCCTTAACCTGTGAACCGTTACCTATGTTTTAAGTTTTTCTCTGTGCCTCTGTGCCTTTGTCCCTATGAACCTGTTTTACATCTTTCCTGCAAATCATGCAGGCCCACTCTTCCTGGTAGAGCGTCTCGTGTTCGTAAACAGAGTATCCATCAAGTGCCACTCTCACCTCCTTGACCTGGTCTCTCAGGATACCTGAAAGGATCAGCCATCCGCCTGGATTTAGAAGGCAGGGGAAGTCAGGAAGGAGCTTAAGGATTTCGGCTAAGATAAGATTTGCAGCAAGGACAGAAAAAGAGTCCTTGAGCTGGCCAAGGGGCTTAGAGGAAAGCTCAATGGCTCCTGACAAACCGTTTAGCTCAATGTTGCGTCTCGCCCAGCGAAGGGCCTCCTCGTCTATATCTATTCCAAGGACTCTGCCGGCTTTGAGTTTGACCCCGTACATGGCAAGGATACCGGTTCCGGTGCCCACATCGAGCATTGTCCATGATCCGGGGAGCTCAATTCTCTCAAGTGCCTCAAGACACATCCGGGTAGTAGGATGCTTTCCCGTTCCAAAGGCAGGGCCCGGGTCAACGAGTATTACGTGTCCTGTCAGGGATGAGGGAACAGGTTCCCAGAATGGAAAGACCGTAAGCCCGGGGGCAACTCTATCAGGACGAAAAAATCGTCGCCAGTTTCGGCCCCAATCCTCGTTCTGTATTTTGTTGAATGTCAGTTCAGGGGAATGGATTTCAGGAAATATTTCTTCAAGGTTATGGAAAAAGACCTGTATCTGGTTCCGGACTTCCTCCAGGTTTTCCTGGAAAGGCAAATATGTTTTCAGGGTATGGCCTTCAGAGACAATACCAGTGCATCCCAGATCGAAGAAAAAGGCGCATAAAGACTCGTGGCAGAACGGATCTGCATCCACGAAGATCTCTAACCACCCCGGATGTGCAGAGTTAAAAACGGTCATAATCCTTCCCATAATAAAATAAAAAACCCCCGACATATTATAATGGCGGGGGTTGGCAAATACCTTAATTACGCATTACGCCTTTTGAAAGACGTAGTTCAAATTTCCATTGGGTAAGGTGTTAACCACCACCGTCATCTCCATACCGATTTTAATGTCTTCTTCAGGCACATCGCCTGAAAGCCTGCCAAAGACTTTATAGTCTCCGAAGTCCAACAGGGCAATGGAGTAAGGAAGATCATCTCCAAATCCAACAGGACCATATTCCAGCTTGCTGTAACTGAGCAGTTTACCTGTCCCGGCAACCTCAATCCATTCCATGTTGCTGTCAAGGCACTTGTAGCAGTCGGCCCTGGGCGGAAAGAAAATAGTGCCACAGTCCTTGCACTTGGTGGCCATGATATTTCCTTTTTCCAGGTAGCTGACAAAATCGTTAACCTTAGAGATGGAGGTAAAGCTTACCGTTCCGAACTTTTTGAATCGATCATCTATCTCTTTCTTAGCCATGTTTTTTACCTCCCAAAAATAGTGACATTACCGTACAGGCCTACGCCACCGATATTATGGACCAATCCTATTTCCGGATCCTTGACCTGCATTTCTCCTGCGTCACCTCTGAGCTGGAGAACAATGGTTCTTACCTGGGATCCACCTGTCGCGCCGATCGGGTGTCCTTTGGAGAGCAGACCTCCGTCCACATTGACCGGGATGCTTCCCTCTTTGTAAGTCTCTTTGCTCTTGATCAGGTCTTTGCCTTCTCCCGGCTTTGCGAAGCCAAGGTTCTCATATGCCATCATCTCGGCAATGGTAAAGCAATCGTGGACTTCAGCCACGTCGATATCTTTCGGGGTGACACCGGCCATCTTGTAGGCCTCCTGTCCGGCCTGCTCGCCCACGGTGAGGCCCGTAAACAGATCCCTGCCGGCCATATTCACAGCAGTTGAAGCAGCACCAACGCCGAGGATCCAGATGGGTTTCTTGCTGAAGGCCTTTGCCTTTTCCTCATTGGCCACGATCATACAAGAACTCCCGTCAGCATTGGCACAACAGTCTCCAACCCGTAGCGGGCTTGCAACCGGGGCGGCCATTGTGTTCTCAGGATCAGAAAACATCTCAAAGGTGACCGGTTTCCGGTACACGGCCTTTTCATTAATCTGGCCGTATGTGGCAGCCTTAACCCTGATGCGGGCAAGATCTTCGGATGTAGTCCCGTATTTGGCCATGTGTGCCCTGGCATACATAGCATAATATGCAGGCATCATGGTCCCAAAAGGGCTTTCCCACTGGATATCAGCGCCACGACCCATCCTCTCCTGGGACTCCGCGGAGCTAATCTCGGACATCTTTTGAAAACCGGAAACTAATACTACATCATGAAGTCCGGACTTCACGAGTGAGTATGCCAGCTTCAGGCCCGTGCTGCTTGACGAACACAAAGTCTCCACATAAAATGTGGGCTGGGGGATGAGACCGAAATACTCAGCGAGCGTGCCTGCAGCCGAACGTTGCTTGTCGTATTCCGGAGAAGAGCAGATAATGGAAGCGTCAATGTCTTTTGTTGTTATCTGCGCATCCTTCATCGCCTCCTTAAATCCTTCAAAGGCCAGTTCTCTGATCGAGCCTGGATATCCTCGAACAAAGGCACTCTGGCCAACACCGATAATTCCTACTTTTCCCATAAATAACCTCCAAACTAAATTCACAGTGGATAGACCCTCAAAAATTTGAGGGATCAGTTCCAAGCGGACACCTCATTAAGCCTATGCCGCTTACCGTCTATGATGTTGATCGCCAGGAACTGAAGGCTTCCTATTTCCTATATGAAACACCAAAATTTATAAATATAAAGAAAGAATATTAAGCAGTCAAGGGAAAACAGCAATCTAATTTTAACCTCTATCTGATGCTAACAGAGGGGTCTCTTTTAAACACAGCCCACTCGATTCCTTATTTTAAACCACTAATTATTGAGCTGTTACGTACAGCCCCAAAGGCGAACCTTCCATTACGACAAATGCCTTTTCTGCCCTCTATCAGCAAGGCCTAAAGGTTAAAATTACTGCTTTGCGCTATAACAGACTTGACAAGCAAGGCCGTTTTTTATACTTTTTGATTAAAATTCATAAGTTACGAAGGACAGATGTTTTGAAGAAAGATATGACGAATTATAACCACACTGAATACATCCTGATTGAAAACAATGCGGATTTAGAGAGGATAGCCTTAGAACTTCAAAAGGAACCGGCGATCGGCGTGGATCTTGAAGGAGATTCCATGTTCCATTATCAGGAAAAGGTCTGCCTTCTCCAGATCTCCACTCACTCCCTGAATATTGTGATCGACCCACTCTCCGTTGGAGACTTTTCTCCCCTGGATCCAATTTTTGCCGATGCCCACATCCGAAAAGTCTTTCATGGAGCTGATTATGACATGCGTTCCCTGTATAGGGATTTTGGCATCGAGGTCCATTCTCTGTTTGATACCCAGATTGCCGCCAAGTTTCTCGGACTCAGGGAAACCGGTCTTGCCAGCCTGCTGAAAGAGAAATTTTGTATCTTAAGCAACAAGAAATATCAGAAAAAGGACTGGTCTCAAAGGCCCCTGCCTGCAGATATGCTCCAATATGCTGTTCAGGACATCTGTTACCTCCTTCCTCTGGCCGGCATTCTCGAGAAGCAGTTAATAGAAAATGGGAGGCTCTTCTGTGTAAATGAGGAGAGTGAACTGCTAAGCAGGGTTCGTCCAAACTCGTCCGCAATCAGGCCCTTTTTTCTCAGCTTCAAGGGCGCATCCAGGCTTGATCCCCGTAGTCTTGCGGTCCTGGAAAAAATCCTATGCTTTCGGGATCAGGTGGCCAGACGGCAAGACCGTCCTCATTTCAAGGTGATGGGGAACCAACCAATTATGGAGATTGTCCGAATGAGACCTATGTCCCAAAGCGATTTTGTCGGAATCATGGGTCTGAGCCGCAAACAGATAGAACATATGGGCGGGTCTCTTATTGAAAAAATCAAAGAGGGATTGGACCTTCCCGAGGAAGAGCTTCCAGTCTACCCCAATAAGAGCGGAGAGAGGTTGAGATCCAAAGAGGCGGCCCGGGTAAAGGCATTGAAAGAATGGCGTCAACGAATAGGAGGAAAGACAGGAATTGATCCGTCTCTCGTTTGCACGAACGCTCAGATACGAGCCCTTGCCATTGCGAACCCGCAAGAGCCTGAGGGCATGGAATGCATCAAAGAGATCAGGAAATGGCAGATTAAGCTTTTTGGTCCTAATATTTGCAATGTTCTTCAGAAAAGCTGGTGATTCAGATAGTCATCCAGCTGATTAGCTCGTCTATTGACACCTGACCTTTTCCCTGATAGAAGCCGTAGCCTGAACGAAACGTAACAGCTCAATAATTAGCGGTTTAAAAAAGGAATCGAGTGGGTCGTGTTTACCAGGGTCTCGTATGCCGCTAATTATTGAGCTGTTACAACGAAACTAAAAATGCGTAACAACCACCAAAAATTTCATCATTTCCAATCAGTGGAGAAAAAATGGGCCTGATTTACGGATCCGGGAGCTTTACTCGATTTTGGGTTAAGGACTCGCCACCGGCAGATTATTTGGAAGAATTCCAAAAAGGGATTTACCGTCATGCCTTCCGAAAACTTGATGAGGCTTCAAATGAAGAACGTTCGGCGGGATGGGTAAACATCATGGACATGATCGACAACCAGTTTGAGAAAAGGGAATTCTATAAAAAACCCTATATTGCGATGTCCTGGAGAGTGGATGTTAGAAAGGTCCCTTCAAAGGTATTGACTCAATACTGCAGAGAGGCTGAGAACGAAATAAAGAAAGAGGAAGAACTCCAGTATCTTCCAAAAGGACGACGTCAGGAGATCAAACAAATGGTCCATCTTCAGCTCCTGAAAAGAGTCCTCCCCCGTTCAAACACCTACGACATGATCTGGAATACCGACACCGGCATTGTCTTGTTCGGAGCAGTAAATACGCAGATTTGTGATGAATTTGCAGAATTTTTCCTTCGGACCTTTGATCTGCATCTGACCAGCATTTTCCCTTACTCCCTTGCTTACAGGGACCTGGAAAGAAAAGGCGTGGATCTGGATATTATTGAAGGCCTGCGCTCTTCAAGTCTTGTGGAGGATAATAGATAATGGATGTCCTGGACAGAGTTCGGCAAACTGAGTTCTTAGGAAGAGATTTTCTGGTATGGTTATGGTTTAAGAGCGAAACAATAGACGGGCAGTTTGACCTGGGAGATACCAACGCGGAAGTCTGGTTCGACGGGAAAATCACACTGCAATCGGAACATGGGGAAGACATAGAAACCATCGTCTGTTCGGGTGAAAATGCAGAACTGAGAGAGGCCAGATTTGCTCTCACTGAAAACAAGAAAATAACCCAGGCCCTGATCAAGCTCATAATCGGAGATGACGAGTGGTCGTTTATCCTCGATTCTACCTGGATGGATTTCCGATCATTCAAAACGCCCAAAGTTGTTCAGGACAAGAAGGACGATCCTGAAGGGGAAGGATTTTTTTATGAAAAGGTACTTCTGATAGAACAGGCCGTGGCAACTGTTGACGCCATCTTCTTGAACTTCATCAAACTACGGCTCTCATCCGAATGGAAGGCCTCTGAACTCCCGGCATTAATGAAATGGATCAGCGAAGGGAGATAGATGTGCTGTTACCATGAATTTTCAAATTTCTGGTAACAGTTTAGCGCTTTGAAAATGGCTGCAAGGGCTATTGTAAAACCATTCAGCTTTGAACTTCGAACTCTTCCGGCTTGGCCGGCTTAGGCTGTATCTTATTGACTCGAAAAAACAAAAAGATATTTTCGGCCAGAGAGGTGCTTATGCCCGGTACTGCTGAGAGTGCCTCAGGACTCGCCTCTGCCACAGCGCTAATATCTTTAAAATGTTTAAGCAAAAGCTGTTTCCTCTTGATCCCTATCCCGGGGATAAAATCCAGGCCAGATTCCGTCAGATTCTTCCCTCTCAAATAGCGATGGTACGAGATAGCCCGGCGATGGGCCTCGTCTCGAATTCGCATCATAAGAAGAAGTACGGGATGATCTGCTGTAAGCTGTAGAGGGTTCTTCCGGCCAGGGATATAAAGCCGATCACACTTTTCGTTGCGGTTTTGATCTGCTTTTGCAATAGACACCACTTCCGGGAGATCACCACTCGTTCGAGTGCCGTTGTTATTATCCAATCTGCTCACCCGGTACTGCCGGTCCACTATTTTTTTGACAGCCGAGAGATGACCCTTGCCCCCGTCCACCAAGAAAAGGTCAGGCAGAGGTTCCCTGACTAACCGTTTTCCCACCAGTTCCTCCATCATGCCATAATCATCAATGCCGTCCACCGCCCTTATCCTGTAGTTCCGATATCCCGAGGTTTGCGGCTTACCGTCAACAAAGGAAACAACGCTCCCCACCGCCATTACACCCTGGAGATTTGAGATGTCGAGTCCCTCGATAAAACGCGGGACCTTTTTGAGTCTTAAAACCGAACGGACAGTATTCATCAAATCCGGCGTCTGATCTTTTAGATACCCTGTAACCAGGTTTTCAGCATTTGTCACGGCCATCATCACCCTCCGGAACTTTTCTCCCCTGATGGGTCTGTGAATCACAACCTTTGTGCCGGCCAAATCGCAAAGCCATTTTGTGATAGCCTCAAGGTCTTCAATCGCCTCGGAGATTAGGATTTGCCTGGGAATAAAAGCTGTACTGGAATAGTATTGCTTCAAAAAGGCCTCCATAACTTCTACGGCTGGACCGGTTTCCTGGTTAAAGGAATAATTGCGACTTCCCATAAGGTATCCTTTACGAACGAAAAGTATAACTATCCGGTAAAATCGGTCTTTTTGGGCTAAGCCGATAACGTCCTGATCTTCCAATCGCCGAGACACCACATACTGCCGCTCTACTGTCTTTTCTATAGCCCGTATTTGATCCCTGAGGCCTGCCGCCTTTTCAAAATCCATTTGGCTTGATGCAGTCGCCATATCCTTTTTTAAACGCTCGATCAGCTCGCTATTACGTCCTTCCAGAAAAAGCCTGACCTGGTGGACAATCTCCCCATATTTCGATCCAGGAATATCTTGGGTGCATGGGCCAAGGCATTGACCCATCTGATAGTTGATGCAGGGTCTTGAACGTTTTGGCAAGGCCTTGCTCTTGCACTTCCGGAGCTTGAACACACGATCAATCAGCTTCAGGGTGCTTCGAACAGAATGGGTAGAGGAAAACGGACCAAAATACAAGGCACCGTCCTTCTTGATCTTTCTAATAATGCGCAAGCGGGGGTATGGTTCCCTGATGTTTAGCCGAAGGCAGGGATATTGTTTATCATCGCGTAAAATGATATTATAACGAGGCATGAATTTCTTGATAAGATTGCTCTCAAGAATGAATGCTTCCTGTTCTGTAGATGTGACAAGAAAATCTACGCCAAAGGCCCTTTTCATCAGCAAGGATGTTTTGTAAGACATATCAATGTGAGCAGTGAAATAAGACAAAACTCTTTTCCTGAGATTCTTGGCCTTGCCCACATAGATTACAGTTCCGGAAACATCTTTAAAAAGATACACGCCTGGCCCTTGCGGCAGCACTTGCCGTAATTTGCCGACATCAAGTTCATGGTGGATATCACCTGTGTTATTCATTTCTTGTTGGCCTGGTTTGTTGTTAATGCTTGCATCAGGATAAGAGAATAGAGTAAATAAAAACTGCCAACAGAGTCAAGTCCGTTGCGCTATAGAAATCCGGAGTCAAAAAGAAGAAGGAGTCAAATATGGAGATTAGATCGCAAAAAATCGATGACCTGAGCCCTGAAAAGCTCAAGAGCGTCATGGAAAGGTCCATGGAGGATATATCCTCCATCTACGAAGACATGCGAAACGTGGTGGAGGATATCAAAAAGAGAGGCGATGCGGTTGCCTTGGAGCATTACAAAAAGCACAAGGATAATATTTCTCCGTCCGACCTGGAGGTTACCGGGGAAGAAATCCAGGATGCGTACGAGCTTGTGGACGCCAAGGTTGTCGATGCCTTAAAAACAGCAGCCCGGAACATAATAAAGTTCCACGAAGCAGAGTTAGAACGTAGCATGTGGTCCATAGAGGTGAGAGAGGGTATCCTGGCCGGCCGTATCACAAGGCCAATGGACATTGTGGGTTGTTATATACCGGGGGGAACAGCGGCTTATCCGAGTTCCATTCTAATGACGGTCCTGCCTGCGAAGGTTGCAGGCGTAGATCAGATAGTGGCAGTAACCCCACCCGGCAAAGGGATGGTTGCAAATCCTTATACGCTTGTGGCTGCGGATATTGCAGGTTGTGACAGGGTCTTCAAGGTGGGCGGACCCTGGGGTGTAGCAGGCCTGGCCTATGGCACGGAGACCATGCCCAGAGTTCACAAGATTGTGGGGCCTGGGAACAAGTACGTGACTGCTGCAAAGATGCTTGTATACGGGCAGGTGGACATTGATTCACCTGCCGGCCCGAGTGAGTCACTTATCCTGGCTGATCAGACCGGAGATCCCGAGTTAATTGCTTTGGATTTTCTTTCTCAGGTCGAACATGATCCTGATTCTGCCGCGGTACTCGTAACGACCGAGGAAGAACTTGCTCAAGAGGTTTGTGAGATCATAAACAGGGAGTATGATTCCCTTTCAAGAAAGGAGATCATTGAATCAGCCCTCACCAAGCACTCGTACGTCCTGATTGCAAAAGACATGGAACAGGCCATTGATTTTACGAATGAATATGCTGCTGAACACCTTCAGGTCATGACCCAGGACCCATTTATTACCCTGAATAAAATAAAGCATGCGGGATCCATTTTCCTGGGACCTTACGCACCGGTTCCTGTTGGCGATTATGCATCAGGAACCAACCACGTCCTGCCGACCGGTCAGTGTGCACGGATGTTCTCCGGGCTGTCTGTAGATGATTTTATCAAAAAGCCCACATTTCAGTACCTGAGCAAAAAAGGCCTGTACGATTTGAAGGACACCGTAGTGACCCTGGCCAAGGCAGAAGGACTTCCAATCCATGCCAGGGCTGTGGAAGCCAGATTCAAGTCACAGGAATTATAAGTT
>JAYEIR010000087.1:0-4053 GCA_034660135.1 Thermodesulfobacteriota bacterium | reverse complement strand
ATAGACAGGTTAAAGAAAAGAATTTTTGCCGCGAGAGGGGAACTCCCGTCTGATCTGGTCCTGAAAAAGGGCAGGGTGGTCAATGTTTTTTCAGGAGAGATTCAAGAAAAGGACGTTGCAATCTATGACGGCATAGTGGTTGGCACAGGTCTTGGCTACAATGGAAAAAGAGAAGTGGATTTGAAAGGTAAATGGGTTGTGCCCGGACTTATTGACGGTCATATTCACATAGAAAGCAGCATGCTGCTTCCCTCTGAGCTTGCCAGGGCATTGCTGGTTCATGGCACCACGACCATTATCTCAGACCCACACGAGATCGCTAATGTCATGGGCATTGCAGGAGTTCGTTTTATGCTCCGTGAAAGCAGTTCATTACCCTTTGATTTCTTTTTCATGGCCCCCTCATGTGTTCCGGCAACCAACATGGAGACCTCAGGGGCAGAGTTGAAGGCCACAGACCTGTTAGAGCTGAAGGATGATCCGAGGGTTTTGGGGCTTGCGGAAATGATGAATTTCCCTGGAGTACTGGCGGGCGACAAGGAAGTACTCGAAAAACTGATACTTTATAAGGATAAGATCTTAGATGGGCACGGCCCGTTTCTCACGGGCCATGATCTTCAGGCCTATCTGACGGCCGGGATTCGTTCAGACCATGAAGCAACTGATCTATTGGAAGGCCTTGAAAAAGTGGAGAGCGGCATGATGCTCATGATTCGTGAAGGGACATCCGCCAAAAATCTCGAAGCGCTGCTCCCCCTGGTAAAGACCGGCAACAGCCGTCGATTCTGTTTTGTCTCGGATGATCTGCACGCTGAAGATATCAAAAAAAGAGGTCACTTGAACTTCATGATCAAGAAAGCGATCCGGTTGGGCATGGACCCGGTAACTGCGGTCCGGTTGGCCACGCTGAACCCTGCAGAGTATTTCGGTCTAAAGGACAGGGGGGCTGTTGCCCCGGGTTACTGTGCCGACATAGTTGTCCTGGATGATCTTGCAGGATTTGAAGTGGCCGGGGTTTACAAAAATGGCCGTGTGGTAGTTGATCAAGGTGGACTTGTAGATTTTCCTGTTACAGCGAACAGGATACCCGCCATGGAGTCCAGGCCCCTGAATATTGCCCCGTTGACCCCTGACAGCTTTCGCATTCCTCGTTTTAGAGGCAAGGCCAGGGTAATAGAGCTTGTTCCGGGGCAAATTACCACCCGCTTATGTTATGAAGACGTAAAATCCACTGACGGCTCGGTAGTCGCGGACATAGAATCAGACGTGCTGAAACTCTGTGTAGTGGAAAGGCATCAGGCCAGCGGTCGCATAGGGCTGGGACTTGTCAGAGGATTTGGCCTCAAACAAGGTGCTATGGCCTCATCAGTTGCGCATGATTCACATAATGTTATTGCTGTTGGTGTAAGTGACGAGGAAATACTAACGGCTGTTGAAGAATTAAAGATAATGGGCGGCGGACTTGTCGTTGCAAAGGGTAACACAATCTTTGCCAAAACAGTTCTCGGGATCGGGGGACTCATGAGCACACAGGCCCTCGAGCCTCTTGTCAAAGAGCTGTATGAAATCAAGCAGGCGAGTCTCAGCCTGGGATGTAGTCTTGAAGACCCCTTTATGGTACTTTCTTTTCTTGCGCTTCCTGTTATTCCTGAAATAAAGCTGACTGACATGGGCCTGGTGGACGTAAATAAGTTCAAGATTGTTCCATTATTCGAAACATAGGGCCTGATCAGGTCAAAATCAGGAGGATTTCTTATGCCTGCCGCATCAGCCGGGATAATTTACAAGCATGACCACGAGGTGGCAAGATCAGAGGCCAAGAAGCTCGAGAACTGGTTCAAGGAGAAGGGTATCATTGCCTTTTCAGAGGAGATGGAGACAACAGAGCCCCAGTATCATGGTTCCGAGGAGTTCTCACTTATTCCCAACACCGTGGATTGGCTTGTGGTCCTCGGTGGAGACGGCACTCTCCTCGGTGCGGCTCGAAGGATTGGACGATACGGTGTTCCGATCCTTGGGGTGAACTTAGGGGGCTTAGGTTTTCTTACAGATGTCTCTTTTGAGCGGTTTTATGATGTGGTTGAGATGATGATTGACGGGCGCCTTGAATTGGAAAGCAGGATTATGCTTGAGACCAGGGTTTATCGAAAAGAAAAAGAGGTGTGCCGTTTCCAGATCTTAAACGACGTGGTTATCAATAAGAGCACACTCGCAAGGATTATAGACCTTGAGGTCACTATTAATGACGAATTTCTGACAACTTTCAGGGCAGACGGCCTTATTATTGCCACGCCCACAGGCTCTACTGCGTATAATCTCTCTGCCGGTGGGCCAATACTCTATCCGACCATGGAGACATTTGTTTTGACACCGATCTGTCCGTTTACCTTGACAAATCGTCCCATAATCATTCCCCATGAGGCTGTTATTCAGATCAGGCTGGGAAAGGAGAGTGAGGAAGAAGTTCTGCTGACATTTGACGGGCAGTTAGGATTTAACCTTTTTTATGGGGACAGGATAATTATCCACAAGTCCGAAGAAAAGATTAATCTGTTCAGGCCTCCGGATCACAGCTATTTCAAGATCCTGAGAACCAAACTCATGTGGGGTGGGGCGACATATAATAATGGAGACAAATAAACGAGTCTTCCGGGTCAATCGCAAGGACATCAGTTATCTCAGGTGGACGATCGAATCTTACGATGGAATGGCCGTGGTCAGGACCCTTGACCCGCGTGAGGCGTTTATCGAACTTCAAATCTCCCCCGGATGTGAGGAACTTATCTTTGACTTATTGGATTCCCTGGCGAATGAGGAGGGAATTTACATAGAGGAGCAAGCTCTTGTCTAAGACTTTTTATATAACAACCATGGGCTGCCAAATGAATGTATATAACTCCGACCAGTTGGCCCAGTCCCTTATCAGTTCCGGATTTTCGCCGGTCAGTGATCCGGATATTGCGGATATAATCCTCATAAATACCTGTACTGTGAGGGCCAAACCCGAACAAAAGGCCTTCAGCCAGATCGGCCGTATGGCTATTATCAAGAGGAAGAAGCCTGGTCTGATACTCGGGGTGATTGGGTGCATGGCCCAGGACCAAGGTGCTGATATTATAAGGAGATTCCCTTATGTTGATCTCGTAATGGGTCCAAGGGAGCTTGGCGGGATTTGCGGGATCCTGAAGAGAATCGATCGAAATCGAGAAAGAATCGTCGCAACCAACCTTGACCTTCCTCCATCCGGGCCGGAACACTGCCAAGGATACTTCAAGGGAAGGGTCAAAGCACATATCTCAATTATGGAAGGATGCAACAATTTCTGTAGTTATTGCATAGTTCCCTTTGTGCGAGGCAGGGAGATCTCCCGTGCCCCTGATGAGATACTCTCAGAGGCCAGGCATCTGATCGCGGAGGGCATCAAAGACATCACGCTTTTGGGACAGAATGTGAACTCATACCTGTGGGAAAAAGAAAACTACGGGTTTACTCGCCTGCTCCGCGACTTAAGCGCACTGGACGGCCTTTTGAGACTGCGCTTTACCACATCCCATCCAAAGGACCTGTCACCTGACCTGATTCGATGTTTTGGAGGCGATTTGCCCAATCTTTGTCCCCATATACATTTACCTTTCCAGGCAGGTTCAAATTCAGTCTTAAAACGCATGAGGAGGGGGTATACGAGAGAAAGGTATATTGGACTCATTGAAAATCTGAGAAACATAAGGCCGGATATTGCCGTAACAAGTGATGTTATGGTTGGTTTTCCCGGAGAGACCGCAAAAGACTTTGAGATGACGCTCGATCTCATAAACAGAATTCAATTTGATTCACTTTTTTCCTTTAAATATTCTGATAGAAGGGGTACATTAGCCTATAAAATGAATCATAAGGTGGATGATGTTGAAAAGGCCTTGAGACTGAAAGTCCTTCAGGACCTTCAAAAAAAGATAACACTAAAAAGAAATAAAGATCTTGAGGGGAGGGAATTTGAGATCCTGGTTGAAGGCCAAAGCAAGAAGCGCGGGCAATTGACCGGTCGTACATCATCAA
>JAYEIR010000086.1:11481-18363 GCA_034660135.1 Thermodesulfobacteriota bacterium | reverse complement strand
TCTGCATATTAAATGAAGGCCTCAATTTCCTGTTGGTATGCAAACCTGATTCTCACAAAATACTCTACAAGTGGGTAAAGGAATTGGATGCTATGGGCGAAATCCAAACCCTGGTTGTCAAACGCTGGACAGGTAAGCGCAAAGAGATGGATACGTATCGGTTTGTCAATCAAGTTCCTTTACGTGACGGTGAAGACGCTCTGCTCATCAACTGGTGTGAATTGGTAACCACCCTGGAAGATGGCAAAATTATTTACAAAAACGCCTTTGCCACTAATCACGACATCACCCCAGAAAATGTAAAGGAGGTTGTAGAGGCTGGCCAAGCACGATGGAAAATTGAGAACGAAAACAATAATACGCTGAAAACAAAAGGATATCACCTCGAACACAACTTCGGCCATGGGAAAAAGCATCTATCCTCCCTTTTGCTTAGGGCACACTCAAAAATAACTTCACATTTTTACATCTTAGCTTTAGGCCGTCTTCGGCTGCTGCTCAATCGTGAAGTTCTCGAAATAGTTCACTATTCCTGTGGCTTCCCTCAATCGCAGCAACCAAATCCGACCTAAATCTAAGCGTCAATTCTGCGAACTTATTTTTGAGTGTACCCTTACGTTCAATCTATTGGCCTTCCTTTTTCATACAGTCCTGGATGTTTTGGATAAAAAATACAAATTGATCCGGGAAAATTTGCCTACCCGGAAGACTTTTTTCGATGATATCCGTGCCCTGACCCGGTACATTTGTTTTAAGGACTGGAATACTATGCTGAATTTCATGATACTTGGCCTTGAACTCGATCAACCTGATACGGGATAACTTATGGCACCCAAGTGATTTCCTTTTGGAATGTGGCCTACCCTGTCCAGATTCGATGCTGAAAACCGTCCAGAATCTGCTTCTGGGGGTCGATCCAATGTGGTTCATAAAGAAAACACCATGATTTTTCAACTGATCTTAACCAAGGCAAACTTTCGATACCAAAAAAGACACTCTCAGAACAACTCCGGAATTGACCGGAAACAAGGTTGCCCCTACCTCCAAGGCCATAATGATAATTGCTTCTACATCGATTTCGTAAGGTTTCAAGAATCGCAGGTTCTGCCATAGATCTCAAAGGCAGAACAACTCATTGGGTGTCTCACCAGCTTGGTTGAAAAAGAGATAAGTTGATGCACTTGCTCTCTTTATCCGGTTCAGGAAAGCCCTGCCCTAACCAGGCGGTTGACTTGGCCGCCAAAAAGGCGGTGGCAAGTGACCCGAGTCGTTACTTACGATATCCATTCCGCATCTCAGGTCTGACATTGTCTGACATTGGTTGAGATACTTGAGGCTATAGCACAAAAATGAACCTTCTGAAAACGTGTGATAGCTTAGGAACGTGGACGAAATAACTTCCACAACTATGCATCCCGGCTTCAGGGCATCTTTGTCCGGTCCTCAATCTCAAAATCCTCGAAATAGTCTTGCTATTACTGTGGTTTTGAGCTTTCGGATCGAACAAATCCACCCTAAATCCGAGCGCCTACTTACGGAAGTTGTTTCGTCCACGTTCCTTACCTGCCAGTATCTCAAATAATCCGTGTCTATAAAATGTTGTGATAAGCATTACATATCCCCGAATATGGCCAAGGGAAAGCAGCAATTAGAATTGCCGATGGGAAAGAGGTTTTCACAAAACCTGAGTGCTCACTTCAAAAAAGGCTTCAAGTCATCATGCTGGAATGCCCCTTCTATCTCTGCCAATACATCCGCCTTTCTTCGTCTCCGGTGGCGGACAAGGTAATTGATGTCCGCCAGGATGGCATAATAGGCCGGCACCATCGAAAGAATGAGGACCGTGGAAAAGCCCAGGCCCCACATGATGGCCGTGGCCAAAGGTGCCCAGAAAACGGACTTGCCCCCCAGGCCAAAGGCCATTGGAGCCAATCCAAATATCGTGGTCAGGGATGTAAGGATAATGGGCCGCATACGCACATGGCATCCCCTGACAATGGCGAGATAGAGTTGATTGGGATGTTCCTTCCGATAGCGGTTTATGAAATCGATCAACACAAGGGAATCATTGACTACAATCCCTGTGAGCGTCAAGAGACCGATCAGGGTGACAAAGGTTAAAGGGTTGTTGCTTACGAGCAGTCCGACCATGACGCCCAGGGTCACAAAGGGGATAGTAATCATAATAATGAAAGGCTGGGTAAAGGAGTTGAATTGAAGACAGAGCACGAAAAATATGAGGAAAAGCGCCATGGCGCCCGCCTTTCCCAGGCCCATGAGCGATTTGTTGGTCTCATCCTGGAGTCCTCCGGCTATGAGACGGGCCCCGGGAAAGTTATTTTTGATACTGTCAAAATAGTCCTGCGCGATCTTGTTGGCCTTCACGGCTGTCATTGTCTTGCCACTGAGATGAGAAAAAATACCTGACAGTCCTTCTTGATCCTCTTGAATATCCTTGATGTTAGCGGTCAGACGCACGGTTTTCTTGCCGTTGTAATGGTATATATTATGAAATCCCGGGGCAAGCCGTATCTCAGCCAGTTCCTTAATGGGGATCTCTCTGTGACCCGGAACAATCACCTTAAGATTAATTAGATCATCAAAATCATCTCTGTATTCACGCAGATACTTCAGTTTGATATCCTGTTCTTCATTCCCTTGATTATAGGTTGCTACTGTCATGCCATGGAAGGCGGACTGCATGGCCATGACAAGGTGCTCCTGATTTATCCCTAATTGCTTTGCCTTTGCCTCATCCACAGTAATTTCCATAAAATGCTTATCTCTCGCAAAATCGTCATGAATATCCACAATGCCTTTATGCTTCTGCAATTCGTGCTGGATGAGCCGTGAGATTTGGGCTGACATCTCCCAGGACGGTGACTGGATCTTCAAGTCAAGGTCTACACCCACAGACGGACCCTCAAGCATCCTTTCCAGGACAAAAGACGTAACACCGTGCGATGCAAGGATCTGCCCGGCCTCTTCCCTGATCCCTTCCATAAGCTCCACAACGCTGTGTTTTCTTTCCTTTCCTGTCTTCAAGATGACATTCAGCATACCGTAATGAATGCCCCGGATCGGCTCATAGTTCACCTCTTTCATTCCTGCGATGGCAATTGGGGCTTCAAGTTCACTCCCGATGCGCTTATTGACCAGGTCAGTGAGCGCCATGAGTGTCTCTCTGCTCCTATCCAGTGATGCGCCCACAGGAAGGTCAAAGTAAATGTTGAACCTGGGGAACACATCACTCTTTGGAAACATCACAAAATCGGTTTGAAAATATAGAACAAACGCGAGCACATTTGACAAGACAATGACTATCACAGAAACGTATCTATGGCGAAGAATGACCCTTAAACATGGATAATAAAGCTTCCGGAGAGGGGTGAAGATATCAAGGCGTTTTTTTACCTTACGTACCGCATCTTTTGGTGTGAGCTCCACCACATGAGACGGAAGCATAAAAAAGACCTCAAAGAGCGAGGCCAGAAGTGCAATAATAACCACCTTGGGCAGAATAGCGAGATACCGTCCGATGATCCCGCCGACCAGAATGAGTATAGGGAAAAAGGCTGCCATGGTAGTCGTGACTGACGCAAGTACCGGTGCCAGAACCTCCCGGCTCCCCACAAGCGTTGCTTCTATGATGGGCCGTCCTTTTTCCAGATACCGGAAGATATTTTCAATAACCACAATGGCATCATCAACGATTACGCCAAGCACAAGAATCAAGGCGAAAAGTGAGCAGGCATCAATAGAAAGACCGAGCATTCTCATGAAGATGAACGTGATCAAAAAGGAAACCGGGATACCGACGGATACAAAAGCGGCATTTCGCAAACCCATGGAAACCCATAAGATGAGAAAAACAGCAATAATGCCTAAGAGTGCGTTGGTCTGCAGTTCTTTGATCCTCTTTTTGATCTCCCTCGATTGATCAAAATAGATGGTGGTCTTGAGACCAGGGTATTGGGCCGGGATGTCTTTCAAGAGCGCCCTCACATCATCCACAATCTGGATCATGTTCGTATTTTTCTTTCTTTTCACGGCAAGGACCAGCGCGTTTTCCTTGTCTATGAAGGTCAATGTGCCGGGTTTCTCGAGCGTTGGGGTAATCCTGGCAAGATCACGCAGGTAGACTGTACTGTTGTTCACGCTTTTGATTGCAATATTACCGAATTCTTCAATGGTCCGTGGTTCTCCAAACATCCGGATGGAAGTCTCCATCCCGTCCATTTCCAGACTGCCGCCAGGCAGGTTCTTTGAGCGGCCGGCAATTGCACTGGCAATTTCAGGGATAGAAATGCCATAGGCAGACATGCGCCGGGGATTCAGTTCGACCCATATCTCATTTTCCCTTTCCCCAAAGATTTCCACATCTGAGACACCTTCAACATTTTCAAAGATTTCTGAGATTTCTTCTCCGATCTCCTGGAGTTGCATCATAGGGAGATCACCGGCCAGACCTACCATACAGACAGGGAAGACAGCAACGTCGATCTCAATAATCCTTGGGACTTTTGCCTCTTCCGGAAGGTCGTCAGCCCGATCTACGGCGTTTCTGACCTCTTGCATGGCCTGGTCAATCTCAAATTCTGAGAGCTCAGTGTTAAAATAGACATGGATCTTGGAGGCGCTTTCATAGGAGTTTGATTCAAATCGCCTGATCTCGGAGATCCCTTCAAGTTCATCCTCAATCTTCTTTGTCACCAGTTTTTCCATTTCCTCCGGGGAAAAACCAGGGCAAATCGTGAAAATGATTCCTTCTCCGATCGTCAGATCCGGATCCAGGAATCTGGGCATGGCATTGTAAGAGTAGACGCCAAAAATCACGATCAGGATAAGGGCCATCCTAACGACGATAGGCCTTGATATGGCAAATTTGGTCAAAAACATTATTGATTGACTCTAAACCTCAATACCTGACAGGGTCGCCGCTATTGATTCCTGCAGGATTTGTGATAACCAAATCCTTATCAGCAAGCCCGGAAAGGATGGCCACCCTCTGATCATAATAGGCTCCTAAAGTGACCTTTTTGAAAACGGCCTTCCCGTCCCTGAAAACATACACACCGATTTCTCCGTTTTCCTCTGAAATCCAGGACGAAGGGACTTTGAGGGTTCCCTCATTTTCCACAACAGGGAATTTGATTCTAACAGTCATGCCGTCGGCCATGCCCTGATCCGGGGCCTCAACCATCAGCTCCAGTGGAAAAGACCGTGTGGCTGGATCAGCCGCAGGTGAGACGAAAGAAAGCCGGCAGGAAAAGGTTTTTTGTGGCATCGCATCCACTGTAAACTCAAAAAGTTTGTGCTTTTCCAAAATGTGAATATCTCTTTCGCTCAAAGACACCTGTATCTTCAGGCGTTTTAAATCAACTATCTTTGTGATGGTGGTCCCACGAGGAATGAACTCCCCTTGCTCCACGTCTCGAAAGGCGATGATACCATCGCATGGGGCATGCAGCCTTGACTTTCTCAAATGATCTTCAGCCATGCCCAGGGCCGCCCTTGCCTGTTCCATATTGGCACGGGCTGTTTTTCGATCCTCAACACGAGGTCCCTGTCTTGTTAGGCTAAGCTGTTGTTTAGCGGATTCCATTTTTGCACGAGCCATCTCAAGAGATCTCTTTGCGGAATCATATGCGCTTTCGGAAACCGAACGAAATTCATGAAGGTCATTTATCCTCTTGAAATTGTGTTCAGCCTCAAGAAGAATAGCATCTGTTTCTCTCAAAGCAGACTTTGCTATAAGGATTTCTTCAGGCCTGCTACCCTTTTGAATTTTTTCCAAGTTGCTTTTGGCTGCCTCTAATGATGCACTCGCCTTCTGAACCTCAAGAAGGATGCTGCTGGTGCTGATCTCACAAAGCAACTGGCCCTTTCTGACCTTGTCTCCTTTCTCAAAATAGAGTGCTTCGATGTTTCCGCCTGTCTCACTCGCTATCCTGACCTTCCGGTAGGCCAACAGAGTGCCCACATACTCAATAGTCCCCTCAGGGGGCGAGGCATTAACAGTGCAGACCTTCACGAGCTTGACTTCCTCTAACCGGTTCCCCTGGTCCACATTTATCTCACCCTTATCTGAGCACCCATAAAAGGCGGACAAGGCTGTGCCCACTACTACGATAATACTCCATCTCACCAAAATACTTCCTGCCGTTTTCAAAAGCGATCTCCTGCTTGTTTCACGATCACAAACCTACCGAAATAATTATTATTATAACAGCTCAACAGAATTTATCAAAATGTTTCTCAATAGATTAACGATCATTTAGTCTTACATCAAAACCTTTTTCTCTATGTAAGAGCTCAACTTTTAACTGAACTACAAGCTGGTTCGATATTCATTGATTTCAAAGGACCGTTTTCATAAGATAACATCCTTGATTTATAACCCATTGCATAACACGAGGAGGTTTCGAAATGACAAAGCCCAAGAAACTATATGTGCTGTTCATTATTATGTTCATGGTGTTGTCAGTTGTACCCGCACTGGCTGAGCAAGGAGAATCCGTCAATATCAATACCGCTTCTGTGGCAGAACTCGAACAACTTTACAGAATTGGGCCTAAATATGCAGAGAGGATCATCCAGTACCGAAAAGACAACGGCCCGTTCAAGAATCCTGAAGACATCATGAAGGTGAAGGGTATAGGGATCAAGATTTTCAAAGCAAATGAAGATAAGATAACAGTGGAATGATGAAGTCAACTGCCACCGCAAGAGGTCAGGGATCAGGGGTCGGAGAGCACCAGAAAGACCGGACCGCAATGATCGTTCAAATCTATGAGATTCAGACCCCCTATGAGGCGGAGGCATGCATTGAATCAGGTGTCGATCACTTAGGAAGTGTCCTCCTTTCAAAAGAGAACTGGC
>JAYEIR010000086.1:0-11381 GCA_034660135.1 Thermodesulfobacteriota bacterium | reverse complement strand
CACCAGAAAGACCGGACCGCAATGATCGTTCAAATCTATGAGATTCAGACCCCCTATGAGGCGGAGGCATGCATTGAATCAGGTGTCGATCACTTAGGAAGTGTCCTCCTTTCAAAAGAGAACTGGCGAGTACCTGCCCTGAAAGAGGTAATCCGTCTATCACAGGATGCAGGCACCAAGAATAGTCTGATACCCCTTTTCAGCGAAATCGATTCTCTTTACCGGGCATTAGATTATTACAGGCCTCATTACATACATTTCTGCGACAGCCTCACTGACCAGAATGGACTCATAAAAGACCTGGATGCTTTTATCCGATTCCAGTCTGATCTAAAAGAAAACTTTCCTGAAATCGGGATAATACGTTCCATCCCCGTACCTCGAAAAGGGACCTCTCCCGGGTTTCCCAGCCTCAAGATAGCAGCAGCGATTGAGCCTGTAACCGACATTTTCCTTACAGACACCTGGCTCGGTAAAGAGCCTGTCCAGGGTTTTATCGGCATTACCGGCAAGACAGCAGACTGGGATATTGTTAGAGGACTGATTCATCAAAGTGATATACCTGTGATCCTGGCTGGAGGGCTTTCTCCGGACAATGTCCATGAGGCAATAATAAAGGTGCAACCGGCCGGAGCAGATAGTTGCACTTTGACTAACCGAACAGATAAGCACGGAAAGCCTGTAAGGTTCCGCAAGGATTTCAGCAAAGTAAAGAGGTTTGTGGAGGAAGTCCGGAGGGCTAAGAAGGCCATCCTACACAAAGTGAAAAAATAAGGGCGCCAGTTTATTCGATGCCGGTAATTTTTTTATCCCTTGGAAACCGGACAGTATAACCCAGACTTATTTCCTTTTTCTCTTGGGGCGCCATTTCCAGCTCCCATGTAATGAATCCTTCAGCAGATCTCTTTACAGGTTTAGGTTCCAGGACATCGGTTATTACCTTGATCTGATCATTTTGAGAGACCGGGATCTGATCCATTACAATAAGCTTGCAGGATTTTGTCTTAAAACTCTCCAGGGTAATCTTAAACAGATAATGGATCTCCCTTTCTTTTTCAAAGATGCCTGCCTCTTCCTCTTTCTTTTTGACCAATTCCCTTTTCACTTTCAGATTTTCATCTATCCCCATGTCCAGGTCAAAAGGCTGTTTAGGGGCGATGGTCTTGATCCGGCTGTGGCCGACATACTGGGCCCCATGAAATATGTCCACCCTTCCGGCCAGGAGGGGATAAGCGGTCTCGTTTTCAAGAGAGGCTCTCAGAAAGGCCCTCGGTTTGAGCCTGGGAACTGCTATGTATTTTGTTTTCCCCTGAAATACTTCTTGTGTCAGAATCGTCTTGTGAAAGCTCCAGTCACTGGGAATCGTGGACTGCCCCTTTATCTCAAAGTTGACTGTGGTCTCTCCCACCTTGATGCGAGCCGGCACTGCATCCTGTCTCATCCGGGCCTCTCCTTCATCAACTGCATCGGCCGACATCAAGGCCATTTTTTCTCGCCCCAAACTGGGCCGCGGCGGACGTCTGAAATTCAGATACCAGGGCCTTAGCTCCGGCGCCTTTGCACCTATCGAAGGGGTGGCAGTGGATAAGACGAGACTGACCTGATCCCAGTCTTCGCCTGTTTTCTGGCGAACATCAGCGATATATGTCATTGCCACCTCACCCCCTGCAGAAACCAGCCTTGCCTGGTAACGTGGCCTCCAGGAGGCCTTCATAATGAGATAGTAGAGAAAGAGCTCTACATTTGTGTCTTCCTGTGCTGTCAGGACAATGGTAATAGCCTTTGTCTCCTTGCACCAAATACTGCTTATTTGGCGCAGTTCTTTTTCCAGTGCCTTTATTTGGTCCTGGATCTCCCGTCTCTGGATACCGGCCTGCCGCAGCTTTTGGCATGTGTTCTGCTTTTCCTGGTACACGAAAGACATTATGCTTTTTATATCCTTGGGATCCGGGATCTTGGCCAAAAATTCCCGGGAGATCTTACCTGCCGTGGCAGCATTGATGGAGTCCAGGAAGACTTGCTGGGAACGAAGGTTCTCTTCCTCATCTAAAAGCGACTGATCCTGATTCTTGAGCCTCTTGATTTCTGTCTCTAATTTGAGTATTTTCTCGTTAGCGCTCTTTACGGGAAAGGTCCTTTTTATCTCAATATCAAGGATTTTGGTCTTTCCTGATACATTTACCTGCACAGAGTCATCCATCAGCATGCAAGGCAAGTTAGTCAATACAAGGCTGGTCCGGCCTTTGCTAATACCGGTGCGAGCGGTTCTAATGACCTCGGCTCTATCGGAATATACAATGACCTTTGAAATGGATGACCTCAGAGGCACAACAGAAGCATGGGCCTCCAATAAAAGTGGCACACACAAGAGCATGCAAAGCAAAAAGAAAAACACACCAGGAGTCTTTTTCATTTTAGTCCCTCCTTATGGAGTTCATAGCAAACTTTCTTTAATTCCGAAAAAGTCGAATGGCTTAGCAAGGGCCTTTTCTGTACTTATTACAAGACCATCAAGGTAACATCACAAATGCCAACACACAGGTTACCCTTATCTAAATCTCCGCACTCTCAAGATATCGGCTGATGGCACCATCATACTCGTGGGTCAGACGAAACACCTTTTTGGCCAGTCTGAATCGCGTCTTCAGCCTGGTTTCACCGCCTGTTTCTTCCATCTCTTTTAAGATTGCCATATAGTCAGAGGGATCTACAATGACAGTGACGTGCCGGAAGTTTTTGGCAGACGACCGGAGCATGGAAGGACCTCCGATATCGATGTTTTCAATGGCCTCATCCAGAGTGACCCCTTGCCTGGCAACCGTCTTCTCGAACTGGTAGAGATTGACGACCACCATGTCAATCGGCATGATGTCATGTTGTTCCATCATCCTTACATGTTCCGGGTTATCTCGAAGCCCCAGGAGTCCTCCATGGACCTTTGGATGAAGCGTCTTGACCCTGCCGTCCATCATTTCGGGGAATCCGGTATATTCTGAAATATCCATTACAGGAAGCCCTCCTTCGCGGAGTGCCCCGGCAGTCCCTCCCGTGGAAAGGATCTCTACCCCAAATTTGGATAGGGATTTTGCAAAATCCAAAACCCCTGTCTTATCTGTCACACTGATAATTGCCCTCTGGATCTTAGCCATCTATCGACCTCCTATAGAATTTTTTTGCACTTATCTTATAACCTAAAAAATGCAATTAGCGGTTAGCCGTTAGCTATTAGCTGCATAAAATCAATCAGTTGTCAGACAATACAGTTGCATCAAAAAATGAAAGTTTCAATTCAGCGTAAAGCCATATAAATGCTTGTAGTCTTTAAGCTAACGGCTAAAAGCTAATTGCAGGTTTTAGATATAAAGTAAATGACAGTCTTTATCAAGTGCTAAGACATTATACAAGGGATCCAGTGGTTCCCCGCTTTTCCCTGACAGTCTTCACCCTACAGCCTATCCACCTGAGCAGTTACCATAACAAGCTATTGCTCTGCGTAATTTTGGAACATGGTATTGATGTGGATAAAAATCGTATAAGATGGTAGATTGCTGCAAAACCACTTTAGAACCAGCGTTCCTTTTTAATCCTCACCAGCAGAGCCGGTGGATTAATTATAATTTGGGACTTATGATGGAGTTGAGTAATTGGCCGGTATTTTTCACAAAAGGGGCAAAATTCCTCAGGGCAAGGTAGGGATTGCCCTCGGAAGCGGTTCTTCCAAGGGATGGGCCCATATCGGGGCAATAAAAGCGCTTACAGAAGCAGGCATTCATATCGATTACATCGCCGGGACCAGCATAGGCGCGGTAGTAGGGGCAGCGTATGCCTCCGGCAAGATTGCAATCCTGGAAGATGTTGTGCTCCAGCTTGACTGGAAGCAGATCGTCTATCTCCTTGATGTTGTTTTTCCCAAATCAGGGATGATTGACGGCAACAAAATTGCTGAATTCATCCGCAGTCAAGTGGGGGCAAAATTGATTGAGGAACTCCCTCTCCCCTTTGCCGCCGTATCCACTGATCTTGCTACCGGCAGGGAGGTGGTCATTAAGGAAGGCGATATTATTGAAGCCGTAAGGGCCAGCATATCTGTGCCCGGGATATTTACGCCTATAAGCAAGGAGGACATGATCCTGTTAGACGGCGGCCTGGTTAATCCGGTCCCTGTAAGTGTGGTGAGGAATATGGGGGCCGATTTTGTCATTGCGGTAGACCTCAACCACGATATTGTCAGCAAAAAAGGGATAGGCAAATCCTCGATTCCAGGTTCAGTCTCCTGTCCTGCGGAGACAGAAGACGGCCGGAATTCCGAAAAAGGAAACAGGATACTTAGGGCATTGAATGCCAGGTTCAAGCCTATCGATTTCTCTGATTTCTCTATCAAGAAACATTGGATGTCCAAAGATCCCATCCCCAATATCTTTGAAGTACTGTTATCCTCAATTAATATCATGGAGGCCCAGATTACCGCCACACGATTGAAAACCGACCCCCCTGATATCCTGATTCAGCCCCCGCTGGGTCACATCAGATTCCTCGAATTCAATCGCGCCGGAGAGGCTATTGCCTCAGGATATGAAGAGACAAAATCGCGCATTGATCTTTTCTCAAAAGGAACAAGTTGGAAAATATTTCCAGGAAAATGAGCATTCTCGTTATCGATTACCCTGCATCTTCAGTAACTATTATCTGAACGAAAACCCCTGTTCAGGTTAAAGCCTGTTCAGTTCTTCTTCGACTCTTTTGATATGTGATTTCAGCTTCTGATTCAAAGGAGATAATGGATATTTCTCGATTAAGGATTTCAGCATGTCATAAGAAGTGCGAAGGTATTTTTCCTTTTTCACGGGATCCTGCGTCTTCTTGGCCTTCAGAAACATATTTGCAGCGCGGTTCCTTTCACGGTTAATAATTCCTTCAATCGCCTGGTCCTTCAGCTCCGTGATTTCACGGTTGAATTCCTGATGTGTACCAATAGAATCCAGGCTCGATAATGCATCCTCAAATCTCTCCTCCTCCACAAGATTACGTGCCGATTTCAGTGTTTGTCTTTCTCTGGAGATCATGGATATCTTTTGCTCAATATATTCCTCTTCTGCCAGTTCGAGTTTTCTGATGACCCGGTCGATTTCTTCTAACTCCGGCCCTGAGGAAACCTGGTTCTTTTTGAGGGTCAGAAGGTCCCATGCCTCACCAAACCGGTTTTCTTGAATCAGTTCACCGGCTTTTCTCAAGAACTCATCCATAGGTACATCTGCAAGGCCCAAGGCCTTGTGGCGAGACAGTCTTTGTGCCTTGTCTGTCTCGGTGATTTTTTCGCTGAGCGACTGAAGGATGGCTTGCTTTTCATCAAGTGTGTCAGTGAGTTTTCCATAAGTGGCGATGGCTTTTTTTTGTTGCCCTGTCTTCAGGTACCACTCCGAGATATTTGATCTCAGGTAAAAGATGTCGGGATTAGCCTCAAGCTCGTTTACGATTCCTTCTCCAATATTAATCGCCTCTTTCATGAGCCCCTCTCTGCCCATAGACAAAGCAAACAGAACCGCAACTTCAGGTGTAAGGGCATCCGGACCAAAAACGGTTTTAAGTTCCAGGCACTGGTCCATTGTGCCCTTGAAATCCCCTGCCACATAGGCATCCAAGACCTTATTCCTCTTATTTACAAAATCGCTGACAGATTTCGAATAACCCTGGACCATGCCATATTGTTTAGAAAAATATTTCTCGTCAAGGACACTGAGACTCCGGAAAAGGGCTTGTACAAGGCCATCGTATTCCTCTCTTGAGCAGTCACCTGAAGACGCTTTTTTTATTAACTTGTAAGCATCCAGGAGATCTAAAGCTGTCTTACTGTCTGTGTCGGTGATTTCTTTTTGCTTGAGTACGCTGTCAAGAAAACGTATCTTTTTGTCTATCAGGTCCTCTTTCACAAATGGAGCTCTTATGACATCGGATTCGGGCCCAACAACTCGCTTTTGAGTCCCCGGCACACATCCAAGAGCAGCCGCCACAAAAACCAACAAAGCGCACATGATTATTTTTTTCATCTAACTTCTTCTCCTGATACCGGCTCAAAATGCCTTTTAAGGTCCAATGTATCGCCCGGATCGTCAATTTCGGCAAATACCTGTGGCAAGGGAGACGAATCCGGTCCTTCACCCGATGATATCTCAATAAGACCGGTCACGGGTGATACATGGACTCTCCTGAGATCTTTGGTGCCAACAAGGAAATTAGTGACTATAGGCCCGAATGCAAGATCCGCAATCTGGAAATTCTTTTTATAATCATCACTGTTGACTATTGTATTTGCCGTATCAACCCAGATCGGCAGGGCACCGGATGCACCATAAATGGCCATATGTTCCGATTTCATGGGCCGGTTATCATCATAACCAACGTAACCGGCAATGACATATCCCTCACGAATATCAAGTTGCCCGGCATCTTCACCAGGGCCGGGGATAAAACCCACAAAGCTCGAATTCGTAAACCGGTTGGCAGTCCCTGTCTTTCCGAAAACGGGAATGGGTATATCAAAAATCCGCACGGAATCCTTTGCCTTACGCCCGGTTCCTGTCTCCATCACCTTTTCCAGTATCTGCGTGATTAGTCCTGAAACCCTGTCAGATAACACTTGCTCGGGTCTTGCTTCGTACTCATAGATGATCTCTCCCTCCCTATCGGTTATCTTGGTGATTACAGGGACCATCCTCAGCCTGTTCTCATTGGAAAGTGGATAGACCCTCCCAGTCATGATTGTCTGATAGACCAGGGCTGCTTCCATTATGCTGATCGAATTAGGCCCCAATGGGAAAGAAAGGACCGGGTCCAGTCCTGTCGAGATTCCCATCTGTTTTGAAAGATATACCACATAGAACAGGTTGACAAGGGTCCTGAAGTCCCTGATCTTGGAAAGCACTTGCAGATCATAGCGTTTATTACTGAGCAATTCCCCGTATATTTCCAGGGTGTTTTTCTGGAGCATATCTATGACCTTAGCGGGAATCAAACCGTCAATATTAACTTCGCCGATGGTCGGAAGTGAAGATTTCTGCTGGAGCCACTCCGGCTCGACACTAACAAAGGTGGAAGGATCAAGGTTTCCAATGTCTTCTACATAAACAATTTCCTCACCACGGCCTTCTTCATATGTTCTATAGAAGTTGGCAAGCAACTCAGCGAGTCTTTCCCTTAATTCGGGAGTTTCATGTCGGGCATATTGCTCAAGGACCCGGACAACACTCTGGAATTGTTCCTTTGCCCTGAGATTAAGGGCAGAAAGCCTCTGGAAGCTTTGCCGCAATAACTGACGGGTTTCAGGCACCTCAAGATCAACATTTTTTGTGTCGAGAGTTTTGAAGTGCAAGCGATTAAGCGCACCAAGCATTCCCCCGTAACCCTCAAAGATGATGTCGGATTCAATCTGCTTTTTGGCTTCTTCAAATGCAGCTTCCATAAGGGCATCATTGTTGACAACGACTCCATATTGATCTCTAATCCGCTCTTTATAGGCCTGATAAGTTTCTCGTCTTTTTCTTGCGAGCCCGACTGTCTCTGCAATCTGCCGGAATTCGCTCATGTTCAGGTGATCCGTAAGGTGATAGAGCAACCAGACCGTGGCCAGATTCTCGGATTTGGCGCCTGCCCAGAGCATGGAGACACTCTCGCTTTCAGGTCTGTGATCCGGCCGAGGCGAGTAAACGGTCTTTTCAAACCGGAAGATGTCTCTCCTGTTTTCTAAAGGATCAAGGACGTTCCATTTGAGCTGAAGTGCGGCCGTGTAAACTATTGGTTTAAAGATGGAACCTAACTGCCGCTTTGCGTCAACCGCACGGTTGAAAAAACAGTCAAAAAATCCCCCTGCCATAGCCTTTATCATGCCCTTTTGGAGTACAACCGCCCCACCTTCCAGCTCCGGTATACTCGAAAGCCTGAGCCTGATCTCTCCTCTGTCATCAGATGATTTCTTAACCGTCGGGATAAGCTGGACCGGGACAGGATCTCCCACGTGGAAATTTTTTAGAAACAAAGGGATACTCTTCTTATCAAACACAGCCCGTCTCCCCTTCTTCCACTTTATCCAGGCCTCTCCCACAGGTTCTATTCCTTCATAATCAATGACTCCACGGCCATTGTCCCATTCAACGCCCAAATGGCAGTTTGGTTTATCTGTCTCTATATGGGTGATTCGCGCCATGAAAGGGAGACCGCCTGATTCCTTAAGGGCTTGCCCGGGTAATCGATCATACATATCCAGGACCTGACCAACATTGAAACCATTCAACTGAATATCAATCAGTGACAAATTCCTCCGGAGGCTCCTCAGGGTTGCTTCCTGGATTTCCTTGTTAATGGAAGTGTAGATACTGATACCGGAGGTTGCAATGTTTTCAAGTCCCTGTTCATCAAGTATGCCCTTGAAATACTCGGATTCGAGTTGTTCGCGGATGTAGTCCAGAATCACATTCAACCTGTAAGTGATCTTCCCTTCCTTAAAGGGGACTTCCTGATTCAGGCCATCCGAGTACTCATCTTCAGTAATAAAATGCATCTTGAACATACTATCGAGCACATAATCCTTGCGTGCTTTGGCTGACTGCCTTGTATCCTCTTTTGCCGGCTGTGTCTTTTTGATAAATGGATTGTACCGGTTGGGTCCCTTGAGTGAACCGGCAATATAGGCCGCCTCCACCAGGCTCAGGTCTTTTGCATCTTTGCCAAAAAAGTATTGCGCCGCAATTCTGAGGCCCTTTCCATATCCGGTGACAAAGAACTGATTCACGTACAGCTCAATAATCTCTTCCTTTGTGTATCTTCTTTCAAGCAAAAATGCCTGAATCAATTCCTTGACCTTGGCCTTGTAGGACCGCCTTTCTCGCCTGAATATGTTCTTGGCGGCCTGCTGTGTCAACGTGCTGCCACCCTGGACGACCTCGCCTGCCTTGATGTTCACCATTAAGGCCCTCAGCATTGCCTTGAGATCAAAACCAATGTGATGGAAGAAGTTCCTGTCCTCGGCAGCGATCAGGGCCTTTATGAAGATCCTGGGGATTTCCTCGTAAGGGATGTGCTTACGGTGGGTTCTTTCGAAAAATACACCAATGGTGGTGCACCCGTCATCATAGAAGACAGGGCTTTCCGAGGAAATTATTTCGTCAATAGCTCCTCTCTGTATTCGGACTGCTGCGTCACGAGATACGCTGTACCATAAATATCCAAACAAACAGAAAAAGATAAGAAGCGGCAGGCATATCAGGAGGACAATAAATCGACGATTGAAAAAAAATCTTTTCATTTTATCTTAGAAAACCACGTCCTGTGGGCGTGGTCAGAGATATTGGCTCCGCCCTGTTTGGTGGTCAATGTAAGTGCCTAAAATGCCTAAAGTTAAAAGTGCCCAAAGTTATGGTACGCCTTTGGCGTTACAGTTGTGAAAAAGATAAGCTTGTTTTGGCCAACTCAATCGGCATCCAAAATGGATAGTGTCCTCTAACTTTAGGCATTTTAGGCACTTTAAACTTTAGTCACTTGCGTATGTTTGACTGAAAAGCTCTCCGGAAACAAGCTTTTGTCTTATGACTTGCTTTAGATCAAGGCCTTTCATCTTCAATCCCTTGCGCCCGTATTTCATGTTAGATTCAATCACATGCCATTTGCCTCGACACTTTATAAGATCCATGCCCACGTCATTAAATCTGCATTTCCTGGCCGCGTCCCGGGCCAATTTAATTCCATGCAAAGGCACATCATCAAAACTTATTGTGCCTCCCTGAGAAAGGTTGGTCCTGAAATCTCCATCCCTCCTCACACGCCAGTAGGCAAGCACAGGCTTGTAATTGATAAGCACCACCCGCAGATCCCGGTCATGTGGCAGGTATTCCTGTATGTATGCAGTACCGGCTAACTTGAGATATTCCTCAAGCTCTCGAACATTATTGAGCTTGAATACCCCCCGTCCCATGGCAGAACGTCTTGGTAATTTGCCAATAAATGGAAAGGCAAATTCTTTTAGGATATCCTGTTGATGGAGTCGATAGTAGATCCGGGTGCGGGGATGAGGAATGCCTAACATGTAAAAGAGCGTGGTCTGTTTGATCTTTTCGTCTGCATAAAGATAAGTCTCCAGGCTTGGGAATATGCTTTTGCCCATTGTTGTGAAAAACTGGGCATAGTTCAGTGTCGGGTAAAGAATAATCCCGGCACTGAGGATGAGATCCCTTTCAGTTTGAGTATAATCCAAAAAGTTGGGTCTTAGCCCAAGAGTGAGGACTTCAGGAATTCCTGCAAGCCTGCTTCCAAGGGCAATATAATGTGAGTTAGGCGTCTCCATAATTCAAAGGCACAGCATACACAACCGATTGTTTTTGTGTTTTTGAACCTTAGCCCTAATATGGTCCTGAGTCAAGATTGACATAAGCCTGATTGCAATTCTTTTTGCGTTTTTCGCTTGACCTCTGGAAAACCAATATGTTAACTGAATTTGAGGTTTGGCTTTGCTCTGAAAGATTATTTTCTTTGCCAGAGTGGTAGCCTCAAGCTTGGGTCCTTATTTTAACATTTTTTCAAGGAGGTCATTGCGTTGGCAGAAGGAACCGTAAAGTGGTTTAGTGAAAAGAAGGGTTTTGGTTTTATTGAGCAGGACACCGGAGGTGACATATTCGTCCACTTCTCATCAATCAACGCATCCGGATTTAAGACACTCGCCGAAGGCGAGAGGGTAAGCTTTGACGTGGAAGAGAGCGACCGTGGACCAGTAGCCAAGAACGTTCAAAAATTCTGATCTACCACAACAGAATTGCTGAGGGCATCTCGTATTTCCGCGACGGGATGCCCTTTTATTTTTTGACTATCTATGTGGATAGTGTTATATATAAACAAGAATAACTTCTGGAGGGATGGCCGAGTGGTTGAAGGCGGCGGTCTTGAAAACCGTTGTGCCGAGAGGTACCGTAGGTTCGAATCCTACTCCCTCCGCCACAAGCCGGGCATTACAAAAAGACCTTGCGGAAGATCTTATGTATGGACAATCTTGATCAGAAATAAAACAAAAGAGAACTTTTTTCAAGGGTCTCAAAAGCCCACGGAGAGATGGCCGAGTCGGCTGAAGGCGCTCGCCTGCTAAGCGAGTATGGGGTTTAAAGCTCCATCGAGGGTTCGAATCCCTCTCTCTCCGCCATTTCAACAACTTAGGGATGTTAGACCTCTCAGAAAATCCACTTTATTTCTAACCTTCGCATACGCATACCACTCACGTGGTCTGGGGTCTGGTCTGGGGTCATTATGTTGCGAGTCTAATTATGTTGTGAGAGTCTGAAACCAACCATTTCATTCATCAAATCTTATACCCAGAAGGTATTATTGTCACCGATATAATTCCATAC
>JAYEIR010000085.1:0-4067 GCA_034660135.1 Thermodesulfobacteriota bacterium | reverse complement strand
CATGTCCAACAAACTCTTGAATAGATTTCTCTGCCTGGGCGTCTCTTCCGGATCGATAATAGATTTCTGCGAGGTAAAGGCGTACTTTCGGGTCATGATTTTTTAAATGAATGGACTTGTCAAACAGAAAAAAGGCCCTGCCGTTAGATCCAGTCAGCCTGTAAGCATAACCAAGTCCAGCCAGGGTTTGTGCATCGTCAGGGCTTATTATGTATGCCCTTTCAAGATGCTCGATAGCTTCGTCAATACGGTTATCCTTTAACAATAGTAATGCAAAATTTCTTTGGGCTATGATACTGTTCGCGTCATATTTTATTGCTAACCTGAAAGCGTGTTCCGCTTCTTTCAAAAGCCCTTGTTTCACCAGAATTATTGCCTTGTTATTATGGGTATCAGCGTGGGATGGATAGTTATTTTCTGTTACGTTATAGTATCTGAGGGCTTTGTCATAGTTTCCCATGTGTTGATGTTCTAAACCTATATTATAATAGTTTAAATATTTATCTGTTTTATTGACCGATGATGTTTTGAATATGGCGGCTTTGTATTCAGCGATTGCATTGTCAGCCATATTAACCGATGAATAGAAATTGCCCAAATTCAGGTGGGGTCGAATCAATTCAGGCGCCTTTTCAACGGCATCCGCCCACAATGTCCCTTCTGTTTTCCATACGAAGTTCCGAAGGAAAGTACTGTTCCCAATGCCGATTAATAAAAGGACCACGAAACTGATCATGATTAACTTCATAGTTTTCTTATATGAAAAATGTCTGATCCCTCTTGATAACAAAATGGCGATGGGAACAAAAAGCAGCATCGCGGGGATGTAATTACGGTGTTCAAAGATAAGTTCCAACGGGAAAACAGACCCCTCTATCAGATGATTCAGAAAAAAGAACATGATGCAGTAGCAGATAAAAGGCCATTTTTTGCATTTAATTACGGTTACAAACAGGACAATAACAATTAAGGATATCGCAATTATGGTCATGGGCGGATCGATCAGGTTTTTGGAAATGGCGATATCATGGCAGATTGATAATCGGGTCGGCATGGGGTACAGAAGCAGCGAGATATAGAACAGGACAATACGAGGTTCGGTCAGCAATCGCTGAACCAAAGTAAATGGTCTGGGTTCATAGCCACTGAGAAATTTCTGAGGGTAAAAAAACGAAGGGCCTTTTAAGACAAGTGCAAGAGCAAGAGGTATAAGAATCAGTGCGAGGAAGACCCATACATTTTTTCTTATGATTTTTTTTGTTATCCCCTGAATAAGCAACAGGTCAAAAAGGAAAATACTGAAGGGCAGCATAGCAGTATTTTCCTTTGACCCGAAGGCAAAAAGGGCACAGATAAGACACAGGATGAAATGCGCCGCTTTCAGCCGGCCTTTTTGGGAGGTCCTTCCTTTCAGATAAAAATACATGGACATGATATAAAACATGCCTGCCATACTGGCCATTCGCTGGACAATGTAGGTAACAGCCTGAGTTTGAACCGGATTAATCGCCCAGAATACTGTCGCAAGAAAAGCAATAAAATAAGAATCCGTCCCATATTTGTCCTTTAATAAGGGCAGATTGAGGGTATTGTAAATAAGGAGGAACAGGAATATGGAGGCAACGATATGGATGGATATGTTGACTAAGTGGTAGCCAAACACATTAGTTTTACCAAAATAGTAGTTGAGGGCAAGAGTAACCCTGACTACAGGTCTGGATATCGCACCCTGTTCGTTAAAAAAAGTTTTCTTGATCTCAGGCCAGCATAATTTGTTGAGGCGCATGGATCCTAATTCCAGAATATTCTGGTCATCATCAAAATGCCAGGAGGCATTAAAGGTGTTTGAATAGACGCTCAGGACAAGGATAATGATTGCGAGGATTGCAAAGATATTCCTGCGGCGTGATGATAAATGAGTTTCCGGTGTGAGATTGATAATTGGCATATCGATGTTACTCCCTGCCCCTTTCTTTTCCCTCTGTCTTCATCCTTTTCCGATCTCTGACTTCTGTCCTCCATCCAATTATCCAATTATCTAATCATCCATTTTCTGTCCCTTCCCCACTGTTTTCCTCTTTCTGTGTTCTCCGAGCCTCTGTGAGAGATTATCCTTGTGTTAAAATTTTCCATCGTGCCTCAATGGTATCAGCAGATAAATCAGCACCACATTCCCATTCTATAAAATACCCTCCATTTGAAACTTGCATAAAGGCATTTTGGTTCTTCAAATCAGCAAATGCTTCATATTTCAAATAAGGGCTGACATCAAAATTGCCAATGCGACCATCATCAGAAATTATCTTCAAGGTACAATTTGACTGAGGTTGAACTTCTACTATTTTCATTGATCAAGCCCCCTAATTGGAAAGGGTGTTTTACCATTTACCGCCAATTCCCAGTCTGCAAGCACCTCTTCCAGTATCAGGATAATCCTCCAAGATCTCGCCTTTAAGAAGGGTCTTTTCTATTTGATGAAATGTTAATTCATCCGCTTTCCGCTCAATTTCAGCATGTAATGAGTAGACGTATTCATTGTCTTTTTCTTATTATATTAATCTCCATCAGGCCTCCTCAACATGGGTATAAATAGACACATTACCCATCCAATCATCCTAATCATCCCAATTTCTTCGCTCATCCATCTGTTCTTGCTTTACCCTCGCTTTGTATCTTTCCCCTCTGCCTCTGTCTCCTGACCTTACCCCTTTGTGCCTATGTGCCTATGTGCCTTTGCCCCTTGTCCTTGTGCCCCTTGCTTTTCATTCGGTTGCCCAATCCTCGACCTTCAATTTACCGATTCGGCCAAATTCTTTTACATTATGAGTGACAACAGTCAGCTTGTTTGCCATGGCAATAGATGCGATCTGAGTATCTCTTTCACTGATCACCATGCCTTTTCTTCCAAGTTGTGCCCGTATGATAGAATATTTCCCGGCCGCTGCCTCATCAAACGAATACAGGTCCAGTAACGACGATATCTTTTTTATTTTTAATTGCCTCTCTTTCTTTTTCATCGGGGATTTCTCTATTCCGTACAATATTTCAGCCAGGGTAATGGCTGATAGGGATAAATCTGCTGGAGCGTGTTTTTTAATCCGGTCAATTACTTTTTTATCACCACGCATCCAATAACTGATGATATTTGTATCGAGCAGGTACATATCTCCCTCAGTTAGTCCAGACTAAAGTTTTTTGATGGCAACGCCTCAGGTGTTTTGAAATCTGGATCCACAGGGAAATCATCCCAGAAAACCTCCGGCCACCTGCTTCTTCCAAGCGGTTCAAGGATTACCATGTCCCCCTTTTTGCTGATTTTCACTTCATTTCCTTTAAAACGAAACGCCTTTGGTAACCTAACCGCTTGCGATCGACCGTTTTGAAATATTTTTGCTACTGATTCCATAGCCTACTCCCTCCTCATGACATGAATATATATCAATATATACCATTCATCTCAAAAAGTCAATCCTGACGCTATTCTCATTCATCTTTTAATCTGCGAAAATCTGCGCCTGTTCATATCTTGGCGTCTTTGTTTACCCCGCCTGCCCCGTAGCTCCGGGAGATGGTACTGGGGTAGGTCCGGAAGATCGTACTGGGGCGTGAGACAATTAATCTGCCCTTACCCCTTAATTAAATTTGCACAGGTTCAGGTTTAAGTCAAGTTTCTGCATGACTACGCAGCAATTCTAATTAGTGTCTGAACGAAAATCTCGAAATTTGAAATGCCCAACATCGTTCATCGGTTTACAATCAGTTTAAATCGTTTGAATTAACCCAAAACTCAAAACCAAAAACTTAAAACCCTGCCTGAACGGTGTTTTCGTTCAGGCACTAATTATGCGATTTTGTAGGTTGGGTTGAGGTACGAAACCCAACTAAATGTAAGAAATTGGCCTAAATTTGTTGGGTTTCGCTTCGCTCAACCCAACCTACGCCTTGATCGATTCCCATAATTAGAATTGCTGATGACTACGTGAGTAGATATTGATTGACTTAGTTCACTCCTTAGGTTGTAATTACTCATGTGAATAGGCTAAAGGCTGAAGGCTTTAAGTCTATGG
>JAYEIR010000084.1:2046-18590 GCA_034660135.1 Thermodesulfobacteriota bacterium | reverse complement strand
AAGTGCATTTTTTGCACATTGCTTTTTTCTTCTAATTCCCCGGTGGCAAAAATATTTTTCAGATGCTTGGTGATAACGCTTCTTTCTTTGACAAAAAGTTCGCCGATTGCCTTTTGTGTAAGCCAGATAGTTTCGTCTTTAAGAAAGACTTCGACATTTACCTTCCCATCGTTTCCAGTGTAGAGGAGAAAATTTGACTGGTTATCGGGGAGATTGTTTTTATTCATGACCATTTACCTTCATATAATCATGCTGGTGAAGGCGTGAATGTATATGTAGCTCTGTTTTTGAGAAGTTCGATGACAAAACCGCCCCTTCCCCTTCAATTTGAACTACCGAGAAGACCTCGGCAGTTGACAATACATCAAGATTTTTTCATTACGCAATTCCTGGCCGTTATCCACCATAGAACCGTTTTTCATATTTCCACTCTCACTTCACCGCTCATCAGTTTTGGCAGAAGTGTATCGCGCAGTTTTTCGAGGGTGCGGATTTGGTTACCGTTAGAAAATATCTTGTCAATTAAAGGCATTATTGTTTGACCAAACATTCCAATTAATTCTGACTTTGGTAGTAAAAGTTCAAAAGACTTCATTGAAGTTTGATTAAGACCTGGTTGAGCCGAGTTTGCATTTAATAATGCCAATTCTTCCTGCTCCAAGGCAAAATATAGGAAGATTTGAAGAAAAATACTCTTAGTTCGAAGTATAAAAACATGCTCATTTATTGCACTTTTCTTAAATGGAAATCCTTTGGCAAACATGCTTTTTTTACCTATATATGCACCATCTTTATAAATTAACACATCGTAATCTTGTACTATGCCTCTTTTCATTTTTTCAAAATATTCCGAAGTAATGTATTTGGTGCTTCCATAATTATAATTCCCTAATCCATTAATATTTTCAGCTCCTATACTCGGAATACCATGTTTTAGATCAGGGTCTATTCCCCCTTTAGGCCTTGATCCAGATTCTATTGTTGTCAAAATATCGCCAAGTCTTTTTTCCTCCCACCCCTCCTGGGCTTCCTCCACAAACCACTGCCTGAAAAGCGTTTCCGCCATGGCTTTGAGGGTTTTGTTCTGGCGGTGGAGCAGGTCTATCTTGTCGTCGAGACTGGAAAGGACTGAGGCGATGGTTTTTTGTTCGGACTCTTCATCTGAAAACTCAATATCAATTGAATTTAGGAGCGTTTGTGTAACCAGTGGGTGACTTGAACCTTCTGCATGCTGATTCAAATCCATATTTTTTAAAAAATAATAAATATATTTAGCGTTGTTATTGTCTTTTGGAGTAGCAGCCAGCGCATTATCTGAAACCCAAACAGGTCTATTCTCATAATAGGTTGCTCCGCAATAAGCACCTACACGTCCAATTATTATTATTTCGCCTTCATAGTTCGTGTCGGAAGTGTAACCTAACATCCCATTGCCGCCGTATATCGGGTGGATGCCTTCGGTATTTGGCCGCGATTTACCATTACCAAATTTCACGATTTCACCGAGTAAACCTTGTTTCCTACCCATCAACTTTCACCTTCCCCAAATTCTCAGCAATCAGCGCATTCAATCTTGCTTCCTCTATTTTCAACTGCCTTCAATTTCCAGTTACTCATTTTCCCTTCAGCCTTTCCATAAGCCTGAACGCGTTTTTCTCAAGCTTTGAGAAAGCAAACCATTTTTCCCCAAGATCTTTCAATGATGCCCCGAAATGAAAAACCTCTTTGTCGTCTATTATAATGAACCTGTCATGCGCGTATTTAAACCTCTTTATTTCCACATGCGGATATTGAGAATTATGTTTCTTCACATCCAGAGCGAGCTGCCTTGAAATTGTCTTTGTAAAGATTTTAACCGTTACTTCCTTTTTTCTTTTGGTAAGCAACAGAAGGACTGAATCGTCAATATAATTATCAATGATGATGATCGTTTTTTTGGCTGATCGAATAAGATCCGAAACAAATTGATAAGCATCAAAAACCTGGCCGTCAAAAAAGATGCCCTGCTTTGGCTTTATACTTCGTTCCTCAATGGCATTGAAGATTTGTTCAAATTTCTGGTCGGTTTCTTCCTTATATTCTATCTGCTCTCTTTCTACCCTATCGAGACGTTGAAAAACCTCTGCATTTGAAGCGATAAACAGCCGCATGGCTACAAAAGCCCGCATAATCTTAATATTGACTTCAATCGCCCTTTCGCTGGTGAGAACCGATGAGATGGTCGCGACACCCTGTTCCGTGAAAACAAAGGGAAGCGAACCGCCCAGATGCTGCCTTGAAGGTATCGCATTTTGCGATACCATGAGATCGACCTCTTCTTCCGTGAGTTGAAACATGAAATCGGAGGGGAAACGCTTGATATTTCTCTTTACCTGTTCTCTGAGTCTGATTGGTTTCACACCATAAAAAATGGCCAAATCTCTGTCCAGCATTATCTGAACATCACGGAGGGTATAGATCCTGTGTTGAATTTCTTCATTTTTAATCAGTTCATTTCCGCTCATAACAGCTTTACCTTCCGCAGGTTTTCAGCAATCAGCGCGTTTAATCTTGCTTCCTCTTTCAAGTGCTCCTCAAATTCCGCTTTCAGTTTATTGAACCGCTCATTAAAATCAAAATCATCTTCATCATCCGGCAAACCCACATACCTGCCCGGCGTCAGCACATAATCCAGTTCCTTCACCCGTTCAATGGAAGCTGAATTACAGAACCCTTTGATATCTTCATAATCCCCGTCCGGATTACGCCAGTTGTGATAGGTCCCAGCGATCTCGGCAATATCCTCCGCGGAAAACTCCCGTGTCCTGCGGTTAATCAGATGCCCCATGTTGCGGGCATCAATAAAGAGGATTTCGTCGACTCGATTGCGGAATTTGCCATTGGCTTTGTTGCGGCTCAAGAACCACAAACTGGCTGGTATCTGCGTATTCAAGAACAGTTTGGCAGGAAGATTGACGATACAATCTATCAACCGAGCCTCAATCAGTGCCTTTCGGATATCCCCCTCACCGGATGTTTTGGAAGTCAAAGCGCCTTTAGCCAGGACAAAACCAGCCAAACCGCTGGGGCTCAAGTGATACAGGAAGTGTTGTATCCAGGCATAGTTGGCGTTTCCGGCAGGTGGCGTGCCATATTTCCATCTGCCGTCTTTGCGGAGGAGATCACCGCTCCAGTCGCTGTCATTAAAGGGAGGGTTGGCGATCACGTAATCGGCTTTTAAATCCTTGTGTCCATCATTTAAAAATGATCCTTCGTTGTTCCATTTCACCTGTGAACTGTCGATGCCCCGAATCGCCAGATTCATCTTTGCCAGCCGCCAGGTAGTCTGATTGCTTTCCTGCCCGAAAATGGAAATATCATTCGCTCTGCCCTGATGGTCGGCCACAAACTTCTCCGATTGCACAAACATGCCGCCGGAACCGCAGCATGGATCAAACACCCTGCCTTTATAGGGTTCCAGCATTTCTACCAGCAGTTCAACAACACTCCGCGGGGTATAGAACTGTCCGCCCTTTTTTCCCTCCGCCAGCGCAAATTCACCGAGAAAATATTCAAACACATGCCCCAGCACATCTGCGCTCCGGGCCTTGGCATCACCCAGGGCAATGTTTCCAACAAGGTCAATCAAACCGCCAAGACTGGTGGGGTCAAGGTTGCCTCTGGCATAGACTTTCGGCAACACATCCCGAAGCGAAGGATTGTCCTTTTCAATGGCATCCATGGCCTGGTCAACCTCTTTGCCGATCTCCGGCAATCTGGCTTTGGATTGCAGATAAGACCAGCGAGCAATCTCCGGCACAAAAAAGACATTCTCTGCCTTATATTCGTCCTTGTCTTCCGGATCAGCGCCGGCATATTCACCTTCACCTTTTTTGAGCTTACTGAATAATTCTTCAAAGGCATCAGAAATATATTTGAGAAATATCAGCCCCAAAACAATGTGTTTATATTCCGCGGCATCAATATTTTTTCTGAGTTTATCGGCCGCTTTCCAGAGCTGTTTTTCTATCGGTTCTTCGGTGGAAT
The DNA here is from genome assembly GCA_034660135.1 of Thermodesulfobacteriota bacterium. GTDB lineage: Bacteria > Desulfobacterota > DSM-4660 > Desulfatiglandales > Desulfatiglandaceae > JAYEIR01. The sequence goes on along the minus strand of JAYEIR010000084.1, from coordinate 14,564 downwards.
TATTGTTTTTGGTCTTTGTCATTTATTTCTCCAATTTTAGTTCCATTTTAGCAACTGCTGTAGCCTGACTTACATTACCCACAAAAGCCCCGTCTCTCTTTTCGAAAAACAGGGCTTTAGATGATCAGACCATAATCCCCCTTTGGGTACAGCCGTTCAATGTATGCCACAATGCGTTCAAAATCCGATAGAACCTGCTAAGCAACTAACCCCATTATGGTTTTTTGTCAAGTAGCATTGTGGATCCGGGGAAGTAACAGAGGAATGGGTGCCCCTGTTAGCCCCGTTAAAAATCCATATTCTCCAGATTTCTGTATCCCAGGATCATCGGGAAAACCCCTACGGCAATTGTTGCGATCAGTGACACTGTCCATGAAAAAATCAGAAGCAGGTGGAAGTTGTGCCCGGAGATTGCTCCGTGTATCTCAAAGCTGAAATAAGGAACGGCGAAAAGAATGATGATAAAACTTACATAGAGAAGGGCGATTATAAAATTCAGGGTTCCCCCGAAGCCGGATACGATTTTTGCCGAATTGTCTTCCTTGAAGTTGGGATAGATGGTACCCAGCCCTATCGACAGACCTACAAGACCGATACTTGCCATGGCGGCCAGACCGCAGGATATGAACATAAGAGAGGGCCCTGTCTTGAGGATAATATTGGTTGCCACCATCAAAAACTCGCTTACCAGAAAAACGCCCACAAAGTTTATGATAAATTTCTGGATTATAAGACCCCTGAAGGTTATTGGCGCGAGACCAAGAATCCAGAAAGATGACATCAATATGTTCAAGTGCCATGACAATGGCCTGAATGGTAATCATGGCCTGGTTTGATATGATAAGGCTTTCGACCATTGTGCTGGGTCGATCATAAACGTATAGCCATATTTCCTGGGCGCTTCCCTCAAGTCAATTTTAGGGTTGTCTGTGGGGAATAGTGCGTGGAATGATTCTATTATGACAAAAACAAAGGGGTCAGCATCTAAGCTAACCCCTTGATTTCATTATGGCGGGCGATGGGCGACTCGAACGCCCGACCTCTGGTTCCGGAGACCAGCACTCTATCCAACTGAGCTAATCGCCCAAGCAAATGAACAAAAACTACTTGGTGCCTAAACAGACAAAACCAATTCGACCCACCAAGCTGTCACGCTTGCCAGTATTTTCTATCAGATATATTCTAAAGTCAAGGAATTACAAAAACTCGCCGGCGGGAAAAATGAGGGCGGATAACTGGGGAAGAGTTGATGCATGAAATGACAACCGGACCTTGACAATCCTGCATGGTCACAATATACAACGCCGTATATACGCCCTAACACGGATAAACCGGAATTTTGGATTGCGGATTTCAAACACAAAGAATAAGATTCATGTAACTATTAAGGAGGCACGAACCAGGGGCAGAGGCATAAAGACGCCCAAAGACACGGGATATGCCGGCGCACCGTGAACGGTTACCATTTTCCTATAGGCATGCGGCTTTTCAAGAACAACATCAGAAAGGTCAACCTCCGGATCAAATGAGGAATATCATTTGTAACGACTCAGGTGGATAGGCTAATAACCTGAGCAGTTACTGTCATTTAAGGGACAAGCTATGGACCACAAGCAGATCTTAGAGGTTGTTGGGAGGGAGATACTTCAATGGCTTTCCGGTGAATTCAGCAAATATACCATGCTCAAGGAAATACCCGATGAAATCCTTAATCGTATGGCATCCGTTGATATCAAGATCAGGGATTATTCCAGTGATAGGAATTCGATCACTTCCATTGCCTTGCTGACCTTTGCATACAGAATGGCGAACAAGGTTCAAGAAGCCCGATTCGGCCCAAATGACATACTGTTATTAAAGGTGCTGGCAAAGACAGAAAAACTGCGAAGACAGGGCAAAGGGCATCCTCAATATGAGCTATGGGATCTTCCCCTTTGTGAGCTTATCACCGGCGAGGTTGGTGACAGGATCAGGGACGTGAAAATGATTAACAGCCATACGTAAACAAATTCGGCAAAGGTCATCAATTCTAATTTTAACCTTTAGTTCAGGTGGAAGCTATAATTAGAATTGCGGGGCAAAGATGCGGCTTTTTGACAAAGACAGCAGGCTCTGATATTGTCCCTATCAAATAAAGGGGGGTGCCGGCAGTGAAGGATCAACTCTTATGTCCACATTGCGGAAGAATTGTGGAAAAATACCGGAATCCTTTTCCAACAGTTGATATCATCATAGAAATGGAGAAGGGTGGAATTGTGCTGATAAGCAGGAAAAACCCTCCTTTCGGATGGGCCATACCGGGCGGTTTTGTGGACTATGGTGAAAGTCTTGAATCAGCCGCCATAAGGGAGGCCAGGGAAGAAACTTCCCTCGGGGTTGAGCTGTTATACCAATTGGGTGCCTATTCAGATCCGGCAAGAGACCCAAGACACCATACGATTTCGGTCGTGTTTGTGGGAAGGGCAACAGGAACGCCCAAGGCCTCTGATGATGCCGCCGAGGCAGACATTTTCTATCGTGAATCCATTCCTGAGCATCTGGCTTTCGACCATGCAAAGATCTTGAAGGACTATTTTGAGAAATGTTATCCAAAAGGCTAAGAGCCGTTCTCTTTCCATCTCTCTTACTCATTCTTCTTTTAATCTCAATTGTTCTACTCCTTAACAGTCTTATACAAAGGCCTTCTGTCCAGCGCTATCTGTTAGCCCAGTTGTCTCAGGCCACAGGATATAAGCTCAGCGCGAGAGAGATACACCTCAACTTGTGGGGAGAGATAGGCATAAGTGCCTCTGATTTTGAGGCCAGGTCACGGCTTGGAACCGAAAGCATTGTGGCATCAAGAGTCAGGATCGCCCTGGATGCAGGAGAATTGTTGAGGGGCCGAATTGTCCCTGCCAGGATATCCATACTCCGGCCTGCTATAGAAATAGACATTGAAAATATTCGAGGACACACAATGCCCGGGGCCTCAGTCCTCGAGGATACCCTCATTCAGACCTTGGCCGCATTTCCTACAGTTTCCCTAAAAGGAGCGCGGCTCTCCATCAAGGATATGCCTTTTGGATTCGATGACCTCTATCTTGATGTGTCTCAGAAAGGCAGTGACCCCGTCACGGTTAATATCAGCTTGAAAAGCAATATCCGATACAAGGGAGAGGAAGTCCCGTTCACGGTTCGAGGGACAATTTCTCAAGATGCGAATATCTATGAAAATCTTTATGCTGAGTTGGCACTGAAAACGGGCAAGATCCCTCTGTCATGGATGCCATGGCATAAGTCCGTTCCTTTTACCAAAGGCTGTGCAGAGGCCCAGATAGATTTTAAGGGCGCGTTGAACGGGTCTGTTGTTGCCGAAGGAAAGATTAATGCGGAAGATCTCAGTTTCTCTATTATTGAGTCAGGAGACATCAAGACCTTCACTTTCGACAAGATAGGGCTTGATTTCACGTCTGCCTTTTCTGACTCGGTCCTGGAGATCCCCTCATTTGAGATAAAAGCCTCGGATTTTTCTATAACAGGGCGTTCAAGGCTCGATCTTCGAGATACCTTAAATCCCCATATAGACATAAAGGTTGAAACTCCTTTCATGCCGCTTCAGACCTTTAAGAAGATCTTTCCCAGCTCGCTTTTACCACAGTGGGTCGAAAACCGGCTTTTCCCCATATTTCAAACGGGTGACGTACGGGTGCCCTGTTTTTCCCTGAATGGGACCTTCAATAAGATCGGAGACCTCGACCTGCGGGAAAATGCCGGGGCCCTTTTCCTGCAAATTGCATGCAAGGATCTTGATGCGTTTAACAATATGGGAGGTCTGCCTTTTGAAAACCTGTCAGGCAGCCTGATAATCGAAAATGGAGACCTTTTTGTCTCAAGTGCAAGGGGAAGTTTCGGTAAATCACATTTTGAGGACGGCTCCCTGCGGGTCACCAGTCTTTATGACGACACCCCGTCTTTTGATATCTCAGCAGATGGAATATTTGATCTCCAGGACCTTGGGCAACAGGCAAATATCAATCTCGTTCCTGAAGATGTGCAAAATCAGGTCCGGAAATTCAGACACACGTCCGGCACTCTTGAGGCCCGTTTTCAAATAGATTTCGAAAACGGTTGGAACCACCCAAAAATCCTGAGAGGGAAATTTGGGTTAAAGGAATGTTCAATGGTTCATGAAGAACTGATATTGCCCCTTAAACTATATGAGGCTGAAATAAAGGTTCCTGAGCAGGGGGAAGGCCTGTTTCAGGGGAGAGGTCTATGGGGAAATTCCGAATTTCAGGCCTCCGGTCTATGGAAGAATTCCTTGGAGACACTAAAGACCGATGTTGTAGCCATGGCAGACATGAATGAGCTGATGAGTTTTTTTAAGGTGTATGAATTACCAGTAAAATTCGGTGACCCTGTAGAATGTCGACTCTCCCTGTCCAAGAGAAAAGAACTTTTGTCATGCCAAGGCAAGATAAATCTCACAGGGATGGCCATGGAGACACAGTCCTTTTCAATGTACCCGCCCGGCAAGGAGAACAATATTGTTTTTGACCTGGATCTTCACCCAAAAAAGAGTCTTTGTGTGAGGGAATGTCAATGCAGTATGGGAAAGTCTGTTCTTGATCTGGCCGGTTCTTGTGATCTGACAGACGAACTTTCCACAGATTTTGAGATATCGACCAATGGACTTTCTCTCGAGGATTTGGGCATCCGGTCTAACAAAGGGAATCCCCTGGCAAAAGGTATCCTCAAATGTCAGGCCCGCATCAGCACTTCACTACATAATCCTTCGAAGACATCTGTGACAGGAGAGTTGGATGCCAAAGGCCTGTCCTTTGTCGTAAGCGACCTTCCCTCTAACATCAAGGATTGTGATCTTTACCTGAGGTTTTCTGGAAATAAAATATTTGTCGACTCCCTTAAGATGTACGCAGGTCACAGTCTGATTCAGGCCCATGGCCACTTACGGGGCTGGGCTGGCGCAAGAGGTGAACTGATGATCAAGGCTGATTATCTGGATTTTTCGGATCTGTTGGCCAATGGAACTACCCATGCTTTCTTGAGCAAAGAATCAGGCACAAGTCGCTTTTTTGAGAGATCGGATATACACCTCAAATTGAATGTCCTTGATGGTGTGTGGAAGGGCATGAAATACGGGCCGTTAGAGGCTGACTGTGTTTTGCGGTCAGGCGACTTTTTTCTGGATTACTGCAAGGTGCGGACAGAACACGCAAAAATTACCGCTAAGTGTCATGTGAAAAAAGATCGTGAGATGTTCCTTTCAAGCCACATCAGGATTAAAGACCAGCCTGTGAAGGAGCTTATCAGGGGGTTTTGTCCTGAGTATGATCGTCTCGAGGGCCTTTTGACCCTTGAGGCAGTGATCTTTGCGAAAGGCAGGGACAAAAAGGACCTGATTTCCAGCCTCACCGGAAGTGCCAATGTCCATGTCGAGAAAGGGGAAGTTATACACTCAAAGGTGATCTACAATATCCTGGATTTTCTCAGCCTGCAGGGTATTTTTAAGCAAAGGCCGCCCGACCTTTCAAAAGAAGGCATATACTTTGAGACCATTGGAGGACACATTAACATTAATAAAGGTGTTCTTGAAACGGAAAATCTCGTCATGATAAGCCCTGTGTTCAATGCGACGGGTAAAGGGAGTGTAAACCTGAACACTGAACTGGTAGATTTTGATCTTGGGATTCAACCTTTGGGGACAATTGATAGACTTATCACCAGTGTCCCAATTGTCGGATATATCCTGACCGGAGAGGAGAAATCGATTTTTGTGTATTATTTTGAGGTCTCAGGTAACATACTCTCACCTGTAGTCAGATACGTTCCACTTATAAATCTGGGGAACAGCACGGCCGGGTTTTTGGGGCGCGTGCTTCTCACCCCGGCGCGTCTCTTTGATAACTGGTCCGAGGCCATAGGAGATCTTATGGAAATCGACAATCCAGCGCCTGATGATGACTTCTTGATGTCCGAAGAGAACTTCTAAATTAATGGATGGTAGTGACTTGATAATCGTTTGAAGGCATGTTAACTTCCTACCCTAAAACAATTGGAAAGGATAATAGAAATGGCAAAATCAGATCTTGTTGATATATTTAAAAAGCGAACCAGGAACCCATTCAGGCCCAGGGCTTCGGACATCATAGACAGACTATTCCCTGATTTTGACCCATTTATGACCCCTGAAGGATCTCTGCTGTCTGGGTCTTGCCGGTTCTCAAATAAACAGCTCTTTGTGATCGCCCAACAAAAGCCGAAGCCGAATGATTTACAAACCACCAAGGATCTCGAAAAACTGAATTACGGGATGCTTAATTCGGACGACCACTCTTTTATCCTTACTGTATTGGAAAAGGCCCGCCTGTCAGACCCGGAAGACACGTTTATTTTTTCCATAATCGATACATATGGAGCGGATATCTCAATGTATTCTGCCCAACATTTCCAGGCCTTTTTTATTGCCCATCTGATCAAGGAATTCCTGAGCATCCCGATCCGCACTGTTTCCTTGATACTCGGGGAAGGGGGAAGCGGGGGTGCCCTTGCTATTCAGGTGACAGACATAAGAGGGCAGATGGACGATGCCCTTTATGCTACTGCCCCCCCTGAAAGCATGGCCGCTATTGTATTTCGAGATCCCACCCGCATAAAAGATGCCCTTACCATCCTGAAACCAACAGCAAGAGAACTAAAGCATTTGGGGGTGATAGATTGTATTGTGCCGTCACCGGAGGACATTTCAAATTGCGAGTGGATGGCGGACAATGTCCGTCAGTTCTTGACCAGGGCCATCAAGGATCTCGCCCGTTCCAAGATAAAAAATCTGATTAAAAAACGGGAAGAGAGGGCCTTAAAGTATGGCATGTACAAAGGTACCGGCCCCTTGCATGACTTCAAACGATACATCGAGAAACCGATAAAAAAGGCATTTCGCAAACCGCCTCCGGATATCAAGATCATTGACTATTCAAGTGCGATTGAGGTGGACGACAAATACGGTGACATCCAACACACGGAAACTGAGACGGGATTTGTCGAATGCGGGGGCATAGAAGGACAGGACACAAGGCGTAAGGGATGCGGCAAATTGATCCCGCTCAAGTCGTTTCTTGATAACTTTAATGTGTGCCCGGAATGCGGACATTCTTACACCTTAGGGGCTACCGGATGGATAGATTGCCTTGCGGATACGGGCGGATTTCACGAGCTTTACCGGAACCTGACCGTGGATCAACTCCTTGAAGAAGATGTCATAACACCTTTCTATCGCGAATTCCTTGCCAGGCAGGAAGGCAAATCTCATTTCAAGGAATCCCTTGTTGTGGGTAGCGCAAGGATTCATCACTTTGCTGTGGTCATGGCAATCAGTGAATTTTACTATTGCGGCGGTTCAATGGGGGTTGTATTTGGCGAAAAATTCAGGAGGGCAATAGACTTTGCAATTCAGGAAAACCTGCCATTCATAAACCTCTGTTGTTCAGGTGGCGCAAGGCTCTATGAAGGCATATCGGCCCTTATGCAAATGGTAAAAACCATTGAATCAGTCAAGCGCCTGAAAAAACACGGGCTTCCGTATATATCAATTTTGGCTGATCCTACCACAGGCGGGGCGATTGCCAGTTATGCCGCCCTTGGTGATGTCACCATTGCTGAGCCAGGGGCCTTGATTATTTTTGCCGGCCCCCGCGTGATGAAATCAAGGGGGTTCGATGTTGACGAAAATCTCGTCAGATCCGGTTCTTTGCATCAGATATCCGGTGATATCTACAGACATCTGAAATATTATCATGACATTCGAGGAATACAGGAGATCTGTGAAAGGAAGGATATGAAATTGACAGTGGCCAAGTATCTGGAGTTATATAAACGGACCAATTATCGGCCAAAAACGAGGAAAGCAAAGTAGAACCAGAGATCGTCAAATCGTTGAGCTGGAAAATAAGTATCCGCTCGGGTTCAGGGTTGCTGGTTATTAACCCAGGCGTTTCATGTCATCCAATAGACTTCGCACCGCATCTGCTGAACGATTGAGGCCTTCTTTTTCTTGACCTGTTAACTCGATCTCAATGATTTGTTCCACGCCGTTTTCTCCAAGCTTGACAGGAACGCCAACAAAGAGGTCGTGGATACCGTATTCCCCTTCGAGGTAAACCGCACAGGGAAGTATTTTTTTCTTGTCCTTTAGGATGGCCTCTGCCATCTCAACAGCGGCGGATGCCGGCGCATAATATGCGCTCCCGGTCTTGAGAAGCCCCACGATCTCAGCACCGCCCTTTCTTGTCCTCTCAACAAGGGCCTCAATCCTGTCAGGAGGCATCAATTCAGTTATGGGAATACCGGCAACTGTCGAGTAACGCGGAAGCGGGACCATAGTATCACCGTGGCCCCCAAGTACAAAGGCATGAGTGTTCTCAACAGAGACATTAAGTTCCATGGCTATGAACGTGCGAAACCGGGCAGAATCCAGAACACCGGCCATCCCGATAACCCTGTTCTTGGGAAACCCACTGACTTCATATGCCACATGGCACATGGCATCCAAAGGATTGCTTACAATTATCAGGACCGCGTCAGGGGCAACTTTTGCAACTTCCCCTGTGACGGAAGCCATAATGCCCATATTGGTGGCCAGGAGATCGTCCCGGCTCATCACTGGCTTTCTTGGTATCCCCGCCGTAATAATAACAATGTCAGAGCCCTTTGCATCACTGTAGTCACCAGTAATGCCGGTGATCCTGGAATCATATTTTTCAATGGGTGCGGTTTCCATCAGATCCAGGGCCTTTCCCGCAGGTATGCCTTCCAGGATGTCAATCAGGACTACGTCTGCCAGTTCCTTTTCTGCAAGGCGCATGGCAGCCGTTGCTCCGACATTGCCAGCCCCGATAACTGATGCCTTTCTTTTCATTGTTTTTCCCTCTCTTTCGTCAGAACTGCTCGCGCATCATGCATATGATACATCAGAGCCTACAATCTAAAATTGGCAATCTAAAATCGAAAATTATAGGTGGACGACTATACGAAAACTTCTTTCCATGGTCAAGAGCGGCCTTGCCATTAATTATCTTTGATTGGTGACAGAAAGACTATGAAAAAACCTAAGAGCGCAAAGAAGCCGGAAAATACGAACAGGGCATCCAAGTGTATTTGATGCGCCAGCCATCCCGAGAAAATAGCTCCCGTTACAAATCCTGCATCATAGATGCAGGTAAAAACAGACATGACAGCGGGTTTTTCTCTCATGGTTCCATGGGACGCAGCTAAGGCATTATGCGTGGAAAACAGGAGACCCATGCCTGTGCCGAACAGGACCGGGGGGATATAACAAAACGTGGACTGGATCAAGCCGGGCATAAGTACAATACCCAATGAAAAAAATGGATAAGAAAGGGAGAGCAAAAAAACCTTGCCGTATCGGTCAACAAGCCCTCCCGTTGTGAGGAGAACAAGGATGGCAGAAGAATATGAAGCGAAAAAGAACCCTCCGCTGGATGCCCCTTTTTCAGCAGCAATAAGCGCAAGGAAATTTGATACGGTTGACTGGCAATGGGCAAATATCAGGGTAGAGCAGAGAAGGAAAAAGAAGGATCGGTCCTTGAGCAGGGACATGTATTTCACAGGTGGCTCATGGCCTTTTTGAGACAATCGAGGCAATGGATGAACAGCCGGTAAGATAGCAAACCATGCAAGAATCATTGACGCGGCAGCAGCGAGGTAGAGGGATAGAAAACCATAACCACGGACCAGGATCTCTCCAAAGGATGGGGCCAATGCAATTGCACCCATAAGAGCCACACCAACAATACTGAAAGACTTTCCCCGTTTAAGCGGAGAGAACTCTTTGGCTGCCAGGGAAAAGCCACCGGAAATATAGGCCGAAAAACCTATGCCGTGAATTAACCTTGTTAGGAGCATTGCAGGGCCGAAGGCTGTTATCAAGATGTAGGCCAGGCAGGCAAAAAAGCTCAGGACCATGCCCAAGGATATTACCCAATATTCGCCTTTTTGTACCGTCAATTTGCCAATGAAAGGTCTGGATATGACCGCGGCAACGGAAAACAGGCCCATGGCCCATCCTATGGCATGATGCCTGATTCCCATGTCTTGAAGGGCCAGCGGATAAAGATAGAGAAAACCGATGTTTGTGAACACAAAGAAAAAGGAAATATTGAGAAAGACAAATGGGCGGCTCCAGAGTGTCTCATAATCCGCGGTTCTATTTTTTTGATTTAATGATTGCATCCAGATCCAACAGCTTTATTTTATATTAGAAAACCACGTCCTGTGGACGTGGTCAGAGACATTGGCTCTGCCCTGTTTGGTGGTCAATAGAAGTGCCTAAAGCCCGCCCTGGTGCGACTCGTTCGTATATATTGATATAGCCTATGCATCATTCCAGACCTGACTTTTTGAGTATAGACTTTTGGTGATCGGTCTGGGCCAGGGTTGTGGTACGCCTTTGAAGTTACAGTTTTGAAAAAAGATAAGGTACCTACTCAGGTTCAAAGGGGCAGAGGCACAAAGTTTAAGAGCCTGTTTGGTGTGTCTGGTTTGTATGGTGTCCTCTGACCTTTGATGGCTTCGTAAAAAGGCCATCTTCTGATTGCGCATCATCTTACCGGGTCTGCAATTCCTGTCGTGAACCTATTGCAATGACCAGGAATAAGATTACTGTGGTTTCGCTTTTTCTTTGTGCCTCTGCCCCCTTGTGCCTCCTGAATAGAGCTTGTTTCGGCCAACTCAATCGGCATCCAAAAGGGATAGTGTCCTTTCAGTGAAATGCCTTGCAGAGAGGTCCTTATACTGGTTTTCCGCAAAAAGGGCAAAAACGGTATGTGGTTTCCAGGGTTTTGCCACAATAATGGCATGTCAGCCCACGTCTTTGAGGTATGTCACGCCGGATCTCACCAGACTCGCTTGATAGATTTCCGCATCTTTGACATTCTACGAAAGCCTCTCCCTTTTTGATGCAGAAAATGGGCAGGAAGAAGACGGAAAGGTAATGATCAATCCTCTTCAAACGTGCACCATAAAGCCCGCAGGCAGAGCACATCCTGGGTTGGTCGTCCAGAAACACCGTCTTTGGTTGTATTCCAGCAATGAAGAAAAACATGATCTTTAGACACTAATTGTTTTATCACCTTTCAGGGCTAATCCAATACCTGCCGTCCCCAGTAATTACACTTGAAATTAAAACAAATCAAGAGCCATTTGTGGAGCAGATGTGATTCTGGCTGGTGATCCCTTTGATCCGGATTGAACCGCAAGGATTGTAATTGTTGAAAAGGCTGTTTTTGTGCTTGAAAAAGTTGTCTTTTATGGTTTAATAGTTAATGTTGAATAACAGTCAGAAGTGACAATGAACTCCCTTATGATCTGGGTAGTTCATTTAGTAACAGAAAAAATCGCACGTTAAGGAGATCTATCTATGGGAAAGAGAATCTACAACTTCAACGCTGGTCCGGCTGCATTGCCTTTGCCTGTGTTGGAGGAAATTAGAGATGAACTGTTGGATTTTAAAGGCTCCGGGATGTCTGTTTTAGAGGTGAGCCATCGTTCCAAGTGGTTTGATGAGGTAATAGAAGAGGCTATTCAGAGGACCAAAAACCTGCTTGGTCTTGGTGATGACTTTCATGTGGTTTTTGTTCAGGGTGGAGCAAGCATACAGTTCTGCATGATTCCAATGAATTTTGCCCTGACAGGGAAGCCTGTAGACTACATCAACACCGGCACCTGGTCTAACAAGGCAATCAAGGAGGCGAAGATCCAGGGTAAGGATGTTCGTGTGATTGCATCATCGGAGGACAAAGATTTTTCTTATATCCCGCAGGATTTCAACGTGGGAGAAGATGCAGCATATTTACATTTCACGTCAAACAATACCATAAAAGGGACTCAGTGGAAAAAGTTCCCTCAAAGTGGCGGTATTCCCCTTGTAAGTGATATGTCCTCTGATATCATGAGTCGTCCCTTCGATGTCAGGCCTTTTGGACTTATTTATGCCGGGGCACAGAAAAACATAGGTCCCTCTGGCACGGCATTGGTGATAATACGCAAAGACATGTTGGAAAGGGTGCCGGATGAACTGCCAACCATGCTCAAATATTCCACGTTCGTCAAAGACAACTCTATGTTCAATACTCCTGCCTGTTTTTCCATATATACCATCAACCTGGTCCTGAAATGGCTTGAAGAGGATATCGGGGGCCTGGGGAATATGGAACGGATCAACCAGGAAAAGGCTGCCATCATATATGATTATATTGACGAGTCCGATTTCTATCGGGGTACTGCTGCAATGGACAGCCGTTCACTGATGAACGTAACCTTCAGACTTGAGAGAGAGGATCTGGAAGACAAGATTGTGGCAGAAGCCACAAAGCAAGATATTGGCGGCCTCAAGGGTCATCGCTCGGTTGGAGGTTGCCGGGCCTCTATCTACAATGCCACAGGCGTCGAAGCCGTGAAAGCCCTGGTAGAGTTTTTGAAAGAGTTTGAAAGGAAAGAAGGAT
>JAYEIR010000084.1:0-1946 GCA_034660135.1 Thermodesulfobacteriota bacterium | reverse complement strand
CGTGAGATTCAGCAATTCTAATAACCAGTTACGTGCGGTATTTTAAAAGAGCCCCCACTGCCCTCTATCGAGGTGGAAGCTATAATTAAAATTGCGTAAGATTTTCTCGCCTTGAACCTCGTGAAAAATAATGATATACTAAACATGCGGTAGTTTCAAATTGGAATATCTGGGTGCTTGATATTTTGTCAGGCAGCCCGCTGTGATTTTTATTATCAAGAATCTTTAGCATGCAAGGGGGTCAGTTATATGGATTTGCTATCCGGAAATGAACTAAGGTCTCTAATGCAAAAACAAATGGGCATATGTGTTTCACTCTATATGCCTACTCTCCGAACGGCAACAGATACGCAACAGAATCACATTCGATACAAAAATCTACTTAGAGAGGCTGAGAAGCGTTTGATCGCTAACCAACTAAGCTCCTCTGAGGCAAAATCTCTGATAGCACCTGCCCAGGAACTTTCAGGTGACCTGTCTTTCTGGCGCGGGCAAAATGATGGCCTTGCCGTTTTCCTCTCCTCAGGATTATTAAAATATTACAGGCTCCCACAGAATTTTGACGAACTCATTGTCGTTACAGATCATTTTCACCTTAAACCTCTCATCCCGATCGTTGGCGGTGGCGTAGAATTTTATATTCTTGCAATCAGCCAGAACCACGTGAGATTATTCAAGTCATTGCGATATCGCACAAAAGAGGTGAAACTAAAAGACTTGCCTCAAAGCCTTGATACTGCCCTTAATCTTGATGTGTTTGAGAAGCACCTTCAACTCCATACAGGTACCGAGGATTCAAAAGCCAATATATTGCGATTTTTCCAACACGTAGACAGGAGTCTACATGATTTCCTGGCGGACAAGAAGTCACCTCTTGTGTTTGCCGGTGTGGATTATCTGTTCCCCATTTACAAGGAGGCCAACACCTGTCCACTTCTGACAGACAAGTGCATTTCCGGAAATCCTAAAGCATTGGGGCCGGATGAACTGCGCGAGCTGGCCTGGCCGATTGTTGGACCTTTCTTTGAAAAGAAAAAGCTTGACGCAATTGAAGAGTACCGCAAAAATGGGGGTACCGGCCTTGTGTCAGGCGATTTAAGAGAAGTTATCAAAGGAGCATATCACGGCCGGGTAAGTGTATTGTTCGTTTCCGTTGGGGTACAGAAATGGGGAAGTTTTGATCCGGAGACTGACGAAGTGTTCTTAAACGAGAAACCGGGGCCAGGGCATGAGGATCTACTGGACTTTGCCGCAACACAGAGCCTTTTGAACGGTGGCACAGTATATGCGGTGGCTCCGGAAGAAGTTCCGGACAAAACACCAATAGCCGCTATTTTCCGGTATTAATATAGCGTTACGTCCTGTGGGCTATGGATTGTGGCTTGAAATCAAGCATGGTCAAACCCCGGCATGCGGGATTCTCTCAAGGGTCATCTGGGTCAGATCTCCGTTTGACCCTTTCGGTGCAAGTAATGATTGTTTAATTTTCTCGATCCTTTTCTGCAGCTTCCTGTCCTTGGGCAGTTTCTTTTTTACTCGTTCAACGGCGCTGCCGGCCGGGCTGTAACCTGTCATACCAAAAACTTGGCCAAGCTCCATGAGGGTGCCATTGCGCAATATCCTGCAGAGATAGATTGCAACGTTCCTGGGCTCGTTGCTTTTTCCGCGTTGTGTTGTAAGCAGATCTTTCTCTTCTACTCCATAAGTCCGGCAAACTTCTCTTTTAATGTGCTCCAATTCCGGGGCGAGTTGAGCTGACTGAGGAATTTGTCGGTGTTTTTTCTCTTCAAAAAAAGTCTCCTTCACCCACGAAATAAACTTTTCACTGCCTAACAGGGAAGGCCATTTTTTCTGTTCAAAAAGATCGAGGAGTTCATCAGAATCAGCTTTTGCCATAAACCGGAGATACGCCTGTCTCCTTTTCTTTTTGTCAGACGCCAGCAAGG
>JAYEIR010000083.1:0-4117 GCA_034660135.1 Thermodesulfobacteriota bacterium | reverse complement strand
GGTAGGGGTCCCGGACACAAATGTGGGCGAACGTGTCAAGGCAATCGTCGTTCTCAAGGAGGACGTGAGGGGAGTAAGTGGAACCGAGTTGACAAAATGGTGCAGAGACAGGCTTGCATCCTATAAGCCCCGATGGCCACTTCAAAATGCCCCACCTGTGGCCGGGTCAAAATGCCCCACCCCCCTATGGGCGTCCAATAGAAAAACCCGCCCGAGGTTAGGGGAAGATTTTCAGCGACAGAACAGGTATAATTTATTCTTTCTTCTTCCCTAAAGCAAGTTTTTCTGCTGCCTCCTTAAGCCTATAGCTTTTTCCTTCAAATTTGAGCATGTGGCCACGATGGAGCAATCTGTCAAGGATTGCAGATGAGGCCGCATTGTCTTTGAGTAGTTTGCCCCAGTCTTCCACCGGGCGGTTGGAGGTTATGAGTGTACTTTTTCTTTTGGAATAGCGATTTAGTATGATATCAAGTAGATCATCGGCCGCATCTTCAGGTACTCTTTTTCTCAGGAAGAGATCATCTATTATGAGCAAATCCGCTTCTGAAAAAAGCTTGGTTATCTTTTTTTTCTTCCCTGTTTGAGTGGCTTCGAAGATATCTTCAAAAAAGGTGTGGGCTTCACGATAAACAACCTGATGGCATGCCTGTGTTGCAGCATGAGCAACTGTTTTGGCAATATGGCTTTTTCCTGTTCCGGGTGAGCCTATTAGGAGTGCATCCTCACCGTTGTGTATAAATTTAATGGTTACCAGCTCAAAAATGTCCTTTTTTGGAAGCCTTGGATTAAAGCTCCAGTCGAACTCAGTCAACATTTTTCTCTCATCAAGGCCAGAGGCTTTAAATCTACGTTCTATAAGACGTGAGAGTCTGAAGTCGATCTCATCTTGAAGCAGACATGAAAAGACTTCCAAAAAAGAATCTTCTCCTTGATTTGCCTGTATTACACGGGTTTCTAATGTCGCTCGCATACCATGTAAACGAAGGGTTCCCAGGGTTTTCTCTATTTCCTGCATAGACATCGGCATATCCTGCACCTCCTTTGTTTAATTTTCATCCCTTATTCTGGTTGAACAAAATTGACCTCTCCAATCAGATTCTGCCCTGTCTTCGCAACCACTGGAGCTGTTTAACTGACATATCCCCTGGGTCCCTGATTGTAACCGGGATTTTAACCAAGTCGGCGCCTGACCGCTCAAAGGTCTGGTTCCAATCAAAGGCCTCGGCTGAAAACCCATTGGTCCGAAGCAAGGCAATGGCTTTCTCGGTGCCGGCAATCCCGGCTTCGTCCCTATCCAGAAAAACTGTTACTTTGGGGATTGGAATATGTGAACTGATAAATTTAACTCTGGCCATCTGTTCTTCTGTCATGTGTGATCCCATCAATGCCCCGATGTTCAAACAACCGGATTCAATCAAAGCCGCCACATCAAAAAAACCTTCTACCAGCACCAGCCCAAACCGCTCCACCTGCTGCCTTGCCTTAGGATCTAATAACAGCTTGTCCTGGTTATATATTTCCAATTTCTTGAAGAACGGAAAGCTCCAGTATTTGCCATCTGTTTTTTCTTGTTGCGGTGTCAAGGCCCGGCCGACATGTGTCAGGATAACCGGCTTTAATTCGGATACCCCGCGCACCTGAAACACCAACCGTCCATTGAGAGGTGATCCTTCTGCCCTTTCCGGCAGAAAACCGCATCCCAGATACCCGCAGGTTGCCTCTGAAGCCTGCCGACGCTGCAATTCTGGATGTCCGGATTGTAACCAGGGCCGCAAATCCACCCTAATAGGTTTATTTTCTTCCGGTTCTTTTGATAGCTGAACATGCCTTTTCACCACCTGTGAACGTGTATCCGGACTATCTATGGCTGAGATTCCCCTTTCCATCATCCAGGAGGCAACTTCATAGCAGTTCATTGCCTGGCCTCGCAGCCCCAACAGATCCTGGCAAAAATTGAGCACACCGACTTTGGCGCCCAGACCACTGCTAAAATCTTTGAATATATTCTCCGTCAGATTCAAATGCAGCGAAGCCGTATTTTCGCCTGTAAAGGGAGATTTGATCCAGATCTCCTCGGGTTTACTGTGGCGTTTCTCATCAACTTCCAGTCCAAAAACTTCAATCACTTTCTCCCAACTTGCACTTTGCCAGATCTTGGGCAGTTGTTCTCTCGGCATAATAAAACGACTCGGCTCCCTTACTCTCTCCGATCCTGCCGGGGATTGTTCACCTACTTCTGTTTGAGCTGCGTGTTGTTCCCAGAATGCAGCATAGTCTTCTGGAGGTCGTATTAATTTGTGTTCCTGAATAAGCCGATCAGAATCCTTCTCTTTTTCCCTTTGGTTGTTTTCAGCTAAAGTTTTCACAAGGTTCCGAATGGACTTGTAATTACGCAGATCTACCTTAATGGCTTTTATGGCGGCTTCCTCGATGTAGCAGGCTTTATAATGTCGTACCAGATTTACAATCCCCTGCATGCGTCTTTGACCGGGTCTGCCTTCTTCTTCAAATAAGAGCTTACAGAGCTTTTTCGTTGAAGGACCAATGCTCTCTGCTTTGGCAAAGAGATAGTTTGTTTGACGTGAGGGGTTGAAAATTCTATCCCCTGGTTCCATCTGTGCAAACCCCGGCCTGTTGCTTTTTACATGCCTGCGAATAACCTCCATCGTTACAGGATCGATAACCTCAATCTCAGTGTCATAAATCCTTATAATAACCTTCGTATGAAGCGGAACCGGTAAGGCTGAATAATAGGATTTGCCCACTTGAATCATACCGTCATCCCAGACTGTACGAGTTTCTTGACTAAAGTACTTGAATGAAGACAGAGGAAGTTGCTTAAGATACGGTTTTTCCTCCTGAAACATCTGTTCAACCTGGCGCTTTGCTCTCCCATGTATTCGCGGGGCAGCCCATCTTTCCTCCCAGTGCATAAGCCACTCATTCTGCCTTTCAATCGATTCAAAGGTACGACCTTTCAAGGCAGTATCCTGTGTGTGCTGTATGGCATTTTCCACGGTCCCTTTCCTGTTCGGATCCAGAACCCTTGCCGGATCGGCAATCACACCATAATGGTCCAGCATGGCCGCATAAACAGCGTTTAATTCAGGTTCGTAAATATCGGGCTTGATTACACCCTCTTTCAAATTGTCCAGAACCACATACTGGGTGCAACCCCCAAAATATCTAAATGCCTGCTCATGAAGTTTCGCCCATGTTTCCTTGCTTGATTTCCAAACCACTTTCCGGAATGAACGTCTGGAGAACTTTAATGTCATTACAAAGAGACGAGGTTTCCGATATTTCCCTGTCGAATGAAGCGTCTTGGCACCCTGTCCATAATCTACCTGGGCCTCTTCTCCTGGTAAAAATTCCAGCCGATCAAACTGCTTAGGGTCCTCTTTTTTTAGCCCCCTTACAAAACGCTTTACGCTGTTGTATTTGTTTGTAAAACCAAAAAGCTCAACCAGATCCTGGTAAATCGATACCCCATTTCTCCCAAGCCTCACCTGATCTTCAATCCATTCTCGGTGAGGTTCACAGGCCGATCTGGCATGTAATGGTATTGCCCGCTTTTCTTCCTTCGATACGCTGTTTCCCGGTGGCCAGGGTGGGGTATTTTGAATGGTTATGCAATCAGGCCCGGTGGCCAGGGTGGGGTATTTTGAATCTAAGTCTGGGTTTGCAGGAAAAAGACCACTTTCATTTGCGTATCTCCTCACCGTTTTCCTATGAATCTTCGCCTTCCGGCTTATTTCCCGCTGGCTAATACCATTCTTAAGCAGTGTAATTATTGTAGATTTCTTATCCGGCGTCAAAACGTTCATCCTTTCTTCCTCCCAGCTAAATTTCTATTTTGCTGGGAGTCAATTTAACGTTCTGTCGCCAATTTGTGAATTGACCCGAAGATCAAAATCTACATTTTAAAGCTATCTTAGGTGGGGCATTTTGACCCGGCCACAGGTGGGGCATTTTGGGTGGCCATCCGGGATATAAGCCTACGCAAGCACAGGTCTTGAATCATCAACGAGTTGCACCAGGGCGGGCTTTGAACCCGTGAACGGTTACTTTGTATTTTGTGTTTGCAATCCGCAATCCAAAATCCAAAATTACGGCT
>JAYEIR010000082.1:0-4131 GCA_034660135.1 Thermodesulfobacteriota bacterium | reverse complement strand
TGAATCTGATGTGGTATCCACGATAAGGTGAATAATGTCAAGTCCTGGATTGAGTCTTTTGAGATCATCTATGTCTACCACCTGAAACTTCTTCAGGTTGTTAATAAAGGCCTGTCCTGTGAGGGCATTTGAGCTGTAGTTTTCTTTTGTCCGCTCGGAAATCCGCCTGAGGCATACCTCCTGTGGACATTGGGTTTCCTGTATGACAAGGGTCATACCATGCTTGGCAGCAATATGAGCAGCACGCCTCCTCAAGGACTGGGTCACAAATGTTGCATCCAAGATTACCCCTTGTCCTTTTTTCGCGAGTTCATCAGCCAGACTAAATATCTTATCATATACAAGCATCCTTTTGTCCATGTCAGATGCCACTTTTTCATCGAAGATATCCTCGTCCTTGAGTACCTCAATGCGAATCTTGTCTGTGCTCAGGATCTTGTATCCTTTGAGCCCGGCTATTATCGTCGTGCCTACTGTCTTGCCGGATGCCGGGAGCCCGCACGCTATCAGGACAGTTTTGGGCCTTAGCTCCTTTTCCACAAAATCAGCAAAGGGTTCTCTCATCTGCCATGCTCCAAAAAATCTCTCATTTCCACTCCTTTTCAAGGCTAACGGCTAATGGCTAACCGCACAGGTTGAAACATTTGGTGCGCGAAAAGCGCTCATCATTGGACATAGGAACAGGCAAGTCGAAAATACCTTTTGGCTCTCTCAACAGCCTCATTTTTTTTGTCTTTTCCTATTGCTTCATCATCAACCTGGAAGGTATTCACCTTCCCTCGTACAAACGCCCTGTAGACCTTATAGAAAGTGAGCAGGAGATCCACTTCTTTTTCTCCGGCCTCCCCTGCCCTCTTCTTATACTCCTCCCACAAGAACCGTGAAAAAGTCTCTCCACCATGGTATTCCAGATCCATCAAAAGAAACGCAATATCAGCAATGACATCACTATACCTAAACCTGTCGTTGAATTCAATGCAATCAAGTATGGGAAGGTTTTCAAGGAGACAGATATGTTCCATATGAAGGTCTCCATGGCAATCGCGTATCTTTCCCTGCTCAATCCTTTTCAAGAAAAGATCTTGATTTGTCCCATAGAAATCTTCTGTCCAGGTCTTAAGGCTATTGAATTCTTTTTCCCAGATGCTTACTCCAATGTATTTTTCGACCTGTTCAAAATTTTCATCTGTATTGATCTTGAACTTCTCGGGTCTGCCGAATTCATCAATCTCAGAAGATCCAAGGGCATTGGAATGAAATCGCGCCAGGACATCGGCGATTGTCTTCAGATGGTCTTTCCCAAGCTCTTTCCTCTCAAAAACAGATTTCATCAAATTTTCATCCGGGACCCGCTTCATCTTCACTGCATATTCCACAGCCTCTCCCTCGCTGTCTATCATGGTGTATGTCTTTCCATCAAAGGTGACAGGCAATACATCAATGTAAATGTCTCGTGCAAGCCTCCTGTTCAACTTGACTTCCTGATTGCAGTAATAATGTCTTTTTTCAAGGGTCGAAAAGTCGAGAAACCCGAAATTGACCGGTTTTTTGACCTTATAGACAAAATCATCTGCCACAAATACCGTCGAGATATGAGTCTGGACAACAGACACGTTTTTTGTCTTGTCAGGGAGTGAATCGGGGTTTTGTAGATCATCGATAATGTTAGTCATGGTACATGGTCTCCTGTATTTATTTTATCTAAAACCTGCAATTAGCTTCTATCAATTAGCCGTTAGCTTAAAGACTACAAGCATTTGTATAGCTTTACGCTGAATTGAAACTTTCATTTTTTGATGCAACTGTATTGTCTGACAACTAATTGATTTTATGCAGCTAATAGCTAATAGCTAACCGCTAATTGCATTTTTTAGGTTTTATCTTTAAAAATCATGTCCTGTGGTCAGATTCTTTATGAGGAAAAGGGTTCCCTCTCAGATGTTCAAAAGCGCCCTCAAAAGCATAAAAATAAGAAGGCTTGTTATCATGACCGTTGCTGCCGGGAGGATCAGATGTCGATAGCTACCCAGCAGGCCTGCTTTGAAATAGTCCTTGGTGACCAGAAAACAAAGATGGACCGGTGAGAGCATCATGCCCATGTATCCGAATGCATAGGCCACCGCCGCAAACAGGAGGTACTCAAACATGCTGTGGGTTGGAAACATTGGGATGATAAGAGGAAAGGATATCCCGACAAAACCAATGGCGATACCTGTAATCAGACCTGAAAAAAAAGGCATAACAAGAATAATCAACAGGATGGGAATTCCATAGGCCATAAGCTCATTTCTGATCTCGAGGACTGCACGGCTGTCCGTCATGACGCCCTTAAAAAACATAATAGCTGCAACGAGCAGCAACATCGGAAGGATCTGTCTGCGAAAAAACGCGGATCTAACTTGTTTGCCTGGAATACGATTTACTACCCACACCCAGATGGTTGAGGCTACAAGCCCTGGTAGGATAGAGACTCCTCCCGGGATCTTGACGTGAATGCCTGCAGCATTAAGCCCGCTCATTATGCCGGCCAGGACCATGATCACGATAATGACGATAAAAATCGGCATGGCCTCCCACAGGAACATCCGAAAATCCGACCAGCAAAAGGAGCCGCCCGAATGGT
Source organism: Thermodesulfobacteriota bacterium (assembly GCA_034660135.1). GTDB lineage: Bacteria > Desulfobacterota > DSM-4660 > Desulfatiglandales > Desulfatiglandaceae > JAYEIR01. Next base: position 1,508 of record JAYEIR010000082.1, on the reverse strand, counting down.
CAATAGTTTTCCCGATCGGCCTCAGTATAAATATTACGCCGGCCAGGACCGTCACGATAGTCAATGGGCACATTATGGCCATAAATCGCCACGTATCCACATTTAGCAGGGCAACAGCAAGGACTACACCAGGATAAAGGGGCCACCAGTATTCCCAGATGTGGCGGAACCAGTAATTCACCGCTGTCTTTGCCTCTGCTGTTATCGGGTGCTTGCGAAGTGCCGCATCCACCATTGGTGCGGAAAAGAGTGCGCCTCCGGGCATGGGAAGCAGCCCGATAAGGGCCGGCATCATAGAACCTGTGATGCGCTCGTCTTTTGAAAGAACGCTAAACTTCTTAACGATCCTGTCCAGATGGCCGGTCACTTCCATCAAGCGGCTGATTACCAGTATCATCCCTACAATCAATATCAGGGTCATGCTCTGCAGGCTGAAGATGCTGTGCAGGGCCGTACTCAGCAGTTGAACCAGGTCAAGATTCATCCAGAGACCCAGCAGAATAGATCCTATGAAAAGAGACAGGCTCAACTGAAACCGCAGCCAGTTTAGAGAAAGGATCAGGCCGAAAACACAAAGGATCTTGATGGTGGCGGGGAGAGATAACAGCATCAGACTCACGAAAGGTTGAACGCATGCTTGATCCCGCTGATAATGAAGTCAGCAGCAAGAGCGAGCAGAATCAATCCCATGACCCGGCTCAGGATTTGTTGACCGGTGTTCCCGAGGAGCCTCCCGATTTTGTCGCCCAGAACCATGGAAATCCAGAGAATCACACACATGCCGGCAACCATTATGATAAGGATAATACGTGGCCAGAAAAAGGGACAATCGCCTGCATCCATGATTCCAACGCTGATTGAGGCCGGACCTGCCATCAACGGAATCGCAAGCGGAACAACGGCAATGTTGGAACCAGCGCCCTGGTCCTGTGCCTCGAGATGTTTCCGGTGTTCTTTATCGGAAATCCGGTGTTCCTGCTCTTTGGCCTGCACCATTGCGATCGACATGAGCATGATCAGAATCCCGCCGGCGATTTGAAAATCATAGACCGTGATGCCAAATAACTTCAGCACCCAGTTCCCCGTGAAGATCGCAATAAGCATTATGATAAAAACAGAGGTCGAAGTCATGGAAGCGATTTTCATCTTCTGGCCTTTATTCATACCCGATGTCAGAGCGAGAAAAACAGGGATAAGAACAAACGGGTTAAGGAGGCAGAAAAGCCCTGAGGCAATTTTGAAATAATTGGGATCTATTGCGGCTACAGACATTGGTATATCTCCTCCTGTTAAAAAAGGCGCCAACCCACTGGATTGAAAGGCATGCGATTAAACTCACTGGAATAATGACCCAAAGAACAGTACCGGTCAAGCAAAATATCTGTAACTCCTCAGGGGCAGAGGCACAGAGGCACAAAGTTTAACGGCCTATTTGGTATAAATATAGTTGATCTGATCTGTCTGGGGCCTGTGTAGAAGACAGGGGGCGTTGGAGAAGCCTGCTTATA
>JAYEIR010000081.1:2603-4151 GCA_034660135.1 Thermodesulfobacteriota bacterium | reverse complement strand
AAAAAAATGGAATGGACCAAAAGACCAGCCTTTATTAATCGCAAAAAGGAACTTGATTTCCTGAAACAGTGGATCGCAGAGAAGCCAGAAAATATCCTTTTCCTTTACGGGCCGAAATCCAGCGGAAAGACCACGCTGATTGACAAATTCATAATAGAAAACCTCACTAATAGCCAATGGGATGTTAAGCATTTTAATCTTCGTGAGATTTTCATTGTAAACTACAAAGATTTCATACAGGCGTTTTTTGAAGTTGACTACTCAAGAAGTAAAAAAGACGTTAAAGAAAAGCGAGAGTATAATCTGAAGGTCTTCAAACTGACAACTGAAGTGTTAAAAGGGCTTAGGAGTAAAGAACTGGATCCTTTTGTGGTCATGAAAAGGGAACTTATTAAGCAAACAGCAAAGGAAGTCAGGCCTGTTATCGTAATTGATGAATTGCAGGCCCTGCAAGGCATATATATGAACAGCCAGCGGGAATTGATAAAAGAGCTGTTCAACTTCTTTGTCGCCATAACCAAAGAATCCCATTTATGTCATGTTATCATTTCCAGTTCCGATGGATACTTTATTGAACGTATCTATTCCGACAGCAAATTATCAAAGACGAGCAAGTTCTATGAAATAGCCTACCTTGAGAAAGAGGATGTTATATATTGGTTGAATAATTTGAGAGAGGAGTCAGGGATTGCGAACCTGATACTTTCGGACTCACAAATAGAGAGAATTTGGCACTATTTTGGCGGCAGCGTGTGGGAGATCAGTGGCTTTCTATCTACTATAATGAACAATGCTGTTGATGGGAAGGTAGAAGACGCCATTTTAGAAAGAGAGGCCCAAAAAGAAATCAGAGCATGGAAAATGCGATTTCAGGACTATTTGGGAAAGTTTTATGATTATAATCTTTTTGTTGCTGTTAACAGACTTATTACGAAATCAGGGTCGTTTTATGAAAAAGATCTCATCAAAGAATTTGAGCGAGCTAAGTTAAAGGAGGAATTGGGAATCCTGGTTCAGAAAAACCTCTTTTCCTATAACCCCGTTACAGGTGAGTACCAGCCTCAAGGACCAAGTGTTGCATTGGGATTGAAAGCGCTTTGTGCCGAGCTGAATTCTTCAACCGAGAACCGCGAATTTTGAACCGCTCAACCCAGATCATAGAACCCAGATCATAGAAACCTTTGGCATCTTCCATAGCCGCCCCTGTTAAATGGGGAAACTACGATTTAACCCCGTTAAATAAAGGCAAAAGCGGATTTAGTTTTTAACTCATGGTTTTATGCCGAAGGTTTATTGGATTGTCAATATGAATTTTCATCTGCGTGATCTATTAAGGCTATCCACAGATTACACTGATTAGAGGGGCAAAATAATTAAGGGCAAAATAATTAAGGGCAAAATGATTAGAGGATAAAGTCAGAAGATGGAGGTCGGAGGCCCGCTTTGCGATATTATGATTTTCCAATTCCTCGCGCCTCCTAATGACTGCTTGATCTTAATTTCCCATATGACGACAGCACTGATAAAAACGAGATTTTCCCCGTCAGT
>JAYEIR010000081.1:0-2503 GCA_034660135.1 Thermodesulfobacteriota bacterium | reverse complement strand
TGGGAATAGGGGACGTAGGTTATTTTGTAACCTTATGGATGGTGTGGCGGTGATAAAGCAGGGGGCAAAGGACAGAGGGCAGAAGACAGGATCGGGGGATGAATGGATGTCAGGTGAGAAAAATGGGTTGATCGACTTTTTGGAGTTGCTGACAGCTGGGGATAAAACCCGATTTAACATCTTAAATTGGCTCATTACCTCGGAAAAAAGAATCTTGACAAGTCGATTGCCGATGTGTACCGTTTAGGTATACACCAAGGTACAAAAGGGAGGCAAAATGGCAAAAACGGCAATGACACACGCGAGACTTACGCCAGAAATAAAGCAAAAGGCTGAGGCTATTCTTAAAGAACTGGGAATTTCCATTTCTGCTGCCTATGAAATGTTTTATCGGCAGATTATTGCTCATCAGGGCATTCCGTTTAACTTGGATCTTCCAAATAGAGATACGCTCCAGGCAATGCAGGACGCAAGAGATGGCAAGGGAGAAAAATACGACAGTGTAGAAAAAATGTTTGAAGATCTGAAAGTCTGATGCTGCCGATTCGTCCGACATCCGGATTTAAAAAAGATCTGAAAAGAGCTGCGAAACAGAGGCGAAATTTGAAAAAGCTGCGCCACGTTCTTAAACAGTTAGCCATTCCCGCTCCCTTGCCTCCAAAGTACAAAGACCACAAACTAAAAGGAAATTGGATAAATTTTCGGGAATGCTATATTGAACCTGACTGGCTACTGATCTATACAATATCAGATTTCGAGCTTAGACCGGTTCGCGTTGGCACACATTCTGAATTATTTGATTGAACGAATAACCTGGCTAAATATCTTTTTGAGCCCTTAGGGGAGTATGATATATGCTCCTCCAGGTATGTGATAATTTTGAAACAGTAGATAGCCACAAATGGCACAAATGGGGTATAACTTTCTCAATAAGGGCTGATAATTGGGCCTTTGCTTCAGAAATATTAGTTATGAGCACACCCCTCACCTCCTTGTATTTAGTCTGACCAGACCAGACCAGAAAGTCAAGGAAAATTAGAGCATAGAGCGGGGCATTTGTCATGTCTTGGCAATAGGCCTGCCCGAATAGCTCAGACAGGATGTGCAGGATAGCCAGGATTAAAACAAAGCTCCGGAAATTTGGAAATCATGTACAGCGGATAATTGAATATCCTTTTGTGCCTGTCAAAGCCGAATTTATTGCCTGTGAATTTAATAGAGTAACTCGGGTTGTATTTATTGATAAATGCCTGCAGGCTTTTGGCCTTGGTGTTGAATCCTGATTTTACCTCAACTGGAATGATCTTCCCGTCAATTTCAAGGACAAATTCGATTTCAGAAGTCCTTCCGGACCAGGTGACAATGTTATTCAATCCATAGGAGCACAATTCCTGGAGCACAAAGTTCTCGGCAAAATAGCCTTTGTAGGAACCGTAATCGTAGCGCAGAATGCTTTCCGGACTCAAACCTGTCATGGCGCCAAGCAGGCCGATGTCAAATAAAAAGAGTTTTAAGCTGTTTTCCTTTGCGCCGGCCATAACAGGTATCGACGGATGTAGATTCGTATTCACTCTTAAGGCGAGTCCCGCCTTGGTTAGCCAGTCTATCGGATCTGCAAGATCTTCATAGCTTCTGTATCCTCGGGAAATAACATCCTTAAACTTAAATTTCTTTGATTTCTTATCCTGTGTATTTGCCAGTTGAAGGGGTATCGCCCTGAATATGCGTTCAATATGACGGGAATTGGTGGTCCCGGCATATTTTGAAAAGTCGCTTTCATAATGAAGAATTAGTTGCCTCTGGAGTTGCCGAACAGCCCTGAATGCTTCAAGCGGCTCATCTTTATTGGCTTTGTATTGGCTGATGACTTCAGGCATTCCGCCTGTAACAAAATACCCTTTCAGCAAATCAAAAAGACGCCTGTGATAGATGTCATTGGTCTTGCCCCCCTTAAAATCTTTCAAAAACGACAGTGCCGGTTCTTCGCCCGTTCCGGCAAGGAATTCCTCGAAATTCATTGGATACATATGAAGAGTCTCAATTTTTCCCACGGGAAACGGCTCATCACTGTGTATAACACCCAGATTTGAACCAGCGGCTGCAATTGCCAGACCGCCCATATTCTGGAAAAAGTACTTCAGAGCAGTTATAGCTCTTGGGATTGCCTGTATTTCATCGAGGATCAATATATCCTCTTTAATATTTATCGACTTTCCCGAAACGAAACTAAGTTTATCTATCAGTTGCTTCGGGTCCAATGGAGAATCATTAAAGATCGGGGCCAGCTCGACTTTCAATTCCTCAAGATCAAAATAGTGAGAGTTGCTGAACTGCTTTTTGGCAAAATCCTGGAGGACATATGTCTTCCCCACCTGTCTTGCCCCCTGCAGGAGGAGGGGTTTTCTGGTCTTTTTATCCTTCCATTGGAGTAAGCCGGCTTCAATTATCCTTTTCATGATCAGGGTTCATCTCCTGTATATGATAGCGAGGGTTTAGTAGGTTG
>JAYEIR010000080.1:0-4161 GCA_034660135.1 Thermodesulfobacteriota bacterium | reverse complement strand
TTGTTGCCGCAGGGATAATGTCCGCCCCTCCAACTCCGGGTTTGTATGGGTATGATGAGTATGCCAATGTAATCTCCAATATCCAGTTCGAGAGATTGATGAATGCAGGAGGGCCGACTGCCGGACAAATCATAAGACCATCGGACCAGAAACATGCAAAAAAGATTGCCTGGATTCAATGCGCGGGCAGGGGGTTGACCAGGGGATTGCCTTACTGCTCAAAGGTATGCTGCATGATAGCCGCAAAACAGACGATTATAACCAAAGAACATGATTTATCCGTTGAGACGACCATCTTTTATAATGATCTGAAGGCATATGGGAAGGGGTTCTGGGGGTTTTACGAAAAGGCCGTTGAAAATGGAGTCAGGTATGTCAGGGCCAGGCCCTATGATGTTTTTGAAGACCCTGTAACAAAAAATTTGACGGTCAGATATGAAAATCTTGATACAGGGGAACTCATGGAAGATGAGGTGGAGGTCCTTGTTCTCTCCACCGGGCTCATCCCAAGCGACAGGAACGAAAGGCTGGCAAAGGTCCTGAAGATTGAATTAGACGATTTAGGATTCTTTAAAGAAAAAGAGCCGTTGTTAGCTCCTCTCGAGACCAGTGTGGAGGGTATCTATCTGTGCGGGGGCGCCACTGGTCCCATAGATATCTCAGAGTCAGTTGTTCAGGCGAGTGCGGCGAGCATGAAGGCGGTATTATATTGACGATTTTTGATTTGCGTTTTTGGGTTGAGATTATCCTGTCTTATCCAATCGTCAATCAAAAATCGAAAATTGGAACGAGGGTTGTTCAATGAATGAAGATGTCAGAGTAGGCGTATTTGTCTGTGATTGCGGGTCAAACATCGCAGGTGTGGTGAATGTACCGGAAGTGGTGGAGTACTCCAGGGGTCTCAAAGACGTTGTCTTTGCTGATGAAGGGAAATGGTCATGTTCTGTAGACGCCCTGGCAGCAATGCAGGAGTCAATAAAGGAGCACGAAATCAACAGGGTAGTGATTGCATCCTGTACCCCAAGGACCCATGAGCCCCTTTTCAAGGCCACAGTAAAGGAGGCTGGTCTGAATCCATATCTGCTTGAATTCGTGAGTATCAGGGAACAGGTTTCCTGGGTTCATATGAATGAGCCCGAAATAGCCACGGAAAAGGCCAAAGATCTCGTAAAGATGGGAGTGGCAAAGGCCATTCTCCTTGAAGAAGGCGAAGAGATCAGGCTCCCTGTTGGAACCGATTGCATGGTGATCGGCGGTGGCATGGCGGGCATGAACGCTGCCCTGAATATTGCCGAACAGGGCTTTAATGCCGTAATCGTGGAGAAAGAACCACAGCTTGGCGGGCTCTTGAACAGTATATCATCCATTTTTTATGCACAGGAAGAGATCGAGGCCGCTGAAATCGTCAAGACAAAAGTGGATCTTGTACAGGCCCACCCAAACATCAAAGCCTTTACAGATGCTGAGATAGAATCTGTTGAGGGCTATATCGGAAATTACAAGGTTGCGCTAAAGGCCAATGGAAACGGATCAGGAGAAAACTTTGAAGTCTCTACCGTTATTGTGGCCACCGGGATGAAAGAGATCGAACCTGTTGGGCAGTTTGAGTATGGTAATGACGCGCGTGTAGTCACCCAGCTCCAGCTTGAGGGAATGCTGAAGAGCAATCAGGTCGGAGACGCAAGGAATGTAGTCATCATCAACTGTGTGAATTCGAAAAATGAATCCCGGGGCTGTTGCAGTATCGGATGCACCGTGTCGGTGAAAAACGCACTGGCCCTCAAGTCCCGTAACAATGATATCGGGGTTCATATTCTTTACAGGGATCTCAGCATGATAAAGGAGGAAGGATCAGACCTGGAGAAGGCCAAGAAGGCAGGGATCAAATTCATAAGGTTTCCTGATGACCGCTATCCGGAGGTTATAAAAGAGGACGGCGATTTAAACGTGAAGGTCTATGATGTGCTTCTTGGAAGGGATTTTACCCTGGGATCTGATCTAATTGTGCTTACCACGGCATTAAAGGGCGATGACAGTGTTGAGCAGATTAAGGGGCACCTCAAGGTGTCATCAAATCAGGATGGATTCTTCCAGGAAAGACACATCAAACTCGGGCCTTTGGATTTTCCCTCTGACGGTATCTCGCTTTGCGGATGTGCAAAAGCGCCTAAGAATTTGAAAGAGAGCTGTGAAGAGGGCATTGGAGCGGCCATGAGGGTCTCAATTCCCATGAAAAACGGGTATATTGAGGCAGAGGGAATAGTGGCCGACATAGATCTTACCAATTGTAACAACTGTGGCCTCTGCTACAAGCGATGCCCCTATAATGCGATAAAGGTGGATGATGACGAACAGCCAAAAGTAATCAAGGCCCTTTGCAAGGGATGCGGCCTTTGCGCGGCAGATTGTCCAAAGGAGTGCATTACCATCGTCCATTACTCGGATGAACAGATCTTTGCCCAGGTGGAAGCGGCCCTGGAAGAGAATCCCGAGAAAAAGATCATTGGTTTTGTGTGTCACTGGTGTGCATTGGGCGGTGTGGATATGGCAGGTGTCAGCAGGCTGCAGTATCCGACCAACGCGCGGCTCATAAGGGTGATGTGCTCAGCGCGCGTGTCCATCAAGATGATAGAACATGCCTTTGAATTGGGCGCGGCCGGTGTGTTGGTAGCAGGATGCGAATTCCCGACCTGCCATTATATAACAGGTAATTATGCGGCAGAGACCAGATTGAAACGCGCGAAAAGAAAACTGGCCAAAAAGGGGTATGATGAGGATAGGCTTTGGAATGTATGGTGCTCGGCCGCGGACGGGCCAAAGTTTGCGAATACCATGAGAGATATGGTGAAAGAGCTTGGGCTTGAATGAAAGGTTGAAGAAAAATGGGGAATAAGGTGGCATTAGCTGGAAAATTCGATGATGTAAGTATGTTCAGCACCTGTGAACAGTGTGGATTATGCAGTTCCGCATGCCCTGTCACCGGTATAGACGGGTACAATATCAGGCGTATGCTAAGACACGTGGAGCTTGGTCTAATAGACGAGATTGCCGACACCCCTTTTCCGTGGTTTTGTACGACATGCGGCAGATGCGAGAGCGTATGCCCCAACGGCATAGGTATTCTTGATATCATAAGGCCCCTGCGCGCCATGTCCCCTGATGAGTTTGTGCCGGATGGGCCGCCGTGCATTGAGGCATGCCCGGTCAAAATAGATATCCCTGGATACCTCAGGCTTATAGCCCAGGGAAGGCCGGATGAGGCATATGAATTGATCTTGGAGAAGGTCCCTTTCCCTGGTATCCTGGGCAGGGTATGTACCCATCCATGCGAAGGGGTTTGCAGAAGGGGAGAAGTGAATGAGCCTGTTTCCATCTGTGCACTGAAGAGGTTTGCCGCGGACAAGGCAGGGGATGGCTTTGAGAAGGCCCTTAAAGTGGAAGAGGACACGGGTCATAGGGTGGCGGTGATAGGGGCAGGGCCTGCTGGCCTGACAGCGGCCTTTTATTTGAGAAAGAAGGGGCATCATGTAACTGTTTTTGAGGCAAGGTCCAAGCCGGGGGGGATGATGAGGTACGGGATCCCTTATTACCGGTTGCCTGAGGCCGTGCTGGAAAAAGAGATTAACCAGGTCCTGAGCGCAGGTATTGATCTGAAAACGGATATGAGGCTGGGCAGGGATTTTGATCTAAATAAGCTGAAAAAAGATGGTTTTGAGGCCGTTTTTCTTGGTTTAGGCGCCCAGTTGAGCAGAAAGATAGACCTAAAAGGGGCTCAGTCAAATGATGTTTTATGGGGGCTTGATTTCCTGATAGATGCAAGTGAGGGAAAGGAAATTGCCCTTAAAGACAGGGTGTTGGTGGTAGGAGGCGGCAATGTGGCTGTTGATGTGGCCCTGACTGCCTTGAGACTTGGTGCCGGGGAGGTAACAATGGCCTGCTTGGAGAGCAGGGAAGAGATGCCTGCCAACCCGTGGGAGATCGAAATGGCCCTGGAAGAAGGTGTCAGGTTAATGCCCTCATGGGGACCCAAGAAGATACTAAGTGACAATGGAAAGGTCTCCGGAATAGAGCTTGTTCGATGCACATCGGTCTTTGATGATGGGGGTAATTTCTGTCCTGCCTTTGATGATGCAAAGGAAGCGCTTGAGGCCGATCAGGTGA
>JAYEIR010000079.1:0-18814 GCA_034660135.1 Thermodesulfobacteriota bacterium | reverse complement strand
GGAAAGGTCTTGTCCAGTTGGGCCATAGCCCCGCCAATGGAAGGGCCTTTTTCCAAGAGGTAGACATAATATCCGGAATTGGCCAGATCAAGAGCGGATTGCATCCCGGCAATACCGCTGCCCACGACCAATACAGATCCTATTACCTCGTTAGGCATAAGTCATCTCCTTGCAGTAATCATTGGTTTAAGCGTCAAATTTGTAAATTCTGCCGGGCAAAAACTAAGTGAGCTGAATTTATGCCCACGGCGAGAAGTCAAATTTTGTTATCATGAGCTTCAGATTAATACTTGCGTAGCCGGCAAGTTGTCAAGAAATTTCGGCCCTGTTTGTGAAATCCAGCTTAATCATCTGACTTGCGGTTTTTGCTATTGCAAAATTATCACGTTAATGGTATTGGAGCCTAACCTGTGATCCTGCGAACAACGAATTGTTCATCTGTGACGCGGGATTGCTGGTGAATGGTTTCTCCACAGTGTCCGGGGATAAAATTCAGGTCTTGTAGTTTTTGCTGTTGCAAAAGGGATAGGCTGGAGTTATCATATTAGATTACAAATGTTGACGTACATGAATCGGAATAACAATCACGAAAACCTTGCATATAAAGACATTAGAAAACCAGGCACAAAACAAGAGATTATTTTGTTACCGGGAAAAGGGGGGCGTTGATGGATAGTCTTAGCATGGATCGGGTAGATCCTAATTTCAAGAATGAACTGGTAAAACAGCCGGGAGGCGAGAATTTTACAGCATGCTTTGCATGTGGCACATGTACGGCATGCTGTCCCATTACCCCAGTATACGAAAGCTTTAATCCACGGCGGATTATCCGCCTTGCCCTTTACGGGTTTAAGGATGAAATTTTTAAGAGCGATTTCATATGGTTCTGTTCAAGTTGCTATGCGTGCCAGGAAAGATGCCCCCAGGGTGTCAGCATAACAGAACTGATGACCGCTCTCAAAAACATGGCCTTTAAGGAAGGGTACGCCCCGTCCGGGATCAGGGCGCAGAATGATCTTATCAAAGGTGAAGGCCGAATTTATCCCATTGATGATTTTGACAACAAAAAGCGGGCAAAGGCCGGACTGCCGCCAGTACCGACTTCATGTCCAGTAGTGGAAGAGCTGTTCCCGCAGTAATGCCTCAAAGGTGAAACTGGAAATAGTCAACAATCCATAGATGTCTGAGGAATAATTTTATGAAATATGCATTTTTTTTAGGCTGTACCATCCCTGCAAGGGCAAGAAATTATGAACTTTCGGCCAGAAAGGTCGCAGAAAAACTGGGTATTGAGCTGGTAAATGTGGAGAAGTTTGTTTGTTGCGGCTTCCCTGTAAAGTCCAGTGATATATTGTCTGCTGAAATTATGGGCGCATACAACCTTTGTTTGGCGCAGGAGAAGAATCTGGACATATTGACGTTGTGCAGTTCTTGTGCCTCGGCCTTAACGGAAGTGGCGTATAAATTGGCAGAAGATGGGCCTGCAAGAGAAAAAATAAACAAGGAATTGTCCAAAGTGGGCTTAGAATATCGCGGTGGCGTCAAGGTAAGACACCTTGCGCGTATTTTATATGAAGACATTGACAATGAAAAAATCAAAGAGCATTTCACAAGAGATTTGAGTGATCTGAAGATAGCGTCTCATTACGGGTGTCACTATATCAAGCCTTCGGAGATCTATGAGGGATTTGAAGACATAGAAAATCCAAAGTCCATTGACGCACTGGTCGCGTTAACTGGCGCTGAAGTCATAGATTACAGGAATAAGAAAAGGTGCTGCGGTGGACCTTTGCTTCCTGTGGAGGAAAATGTGGCGTCTTCCGTGTCAAAAAAGAAGCTTGATGATATTTCCGAGGCCGGAGCCAATGCCATCTGCCTCGTGTGCCCATTTTGTGCGGTGATGTATGATGGCAATCAGAAGAGCATTGAATCTGAACATGACGTAAGCTATAATCTTCCTGTGTTGTACCTGACACAGGTCTTGGGCCTGGCCATGGGGTTTGACAGAAAGGAATTGGGTTTGAATATGAATGTGGTTAAGACCAAAGACCTGCTCAAAGACTATTTTGAATAGTTTTTTGGTGCTCTACTCAGGTTGTTGGGTTCACGGTTAGCAGTTCTCTAACCTTGAACTGTGGACCTGAGGAGGCTGGGTAGTTACGGCTATTGTACTATTGTTTCCCCATCGTGTTCTGAGACTCGTCAAATTTTTTGGCGACAAGGTTCTCGAGCTGTTTTCCAAAGAATTTACGGTTTTTTTGTAGATACCATTTGATTTTGCTCCAATATTCCTTCAACTCATTTATGTTCCGGATAGTTCCAAGAACCTTGTCGAATTCGGTGAGTTTCTCCCGCGTCAGGCTGTCTTTCCTCAATTCATAAAGGTCCTTTAGCCTATACTTGTTTTCATCTGAAATGCCAATTTTCCGGGAGCCTTTCAGGAGATCGCTGAACAGATTGTACAGTTCCTCGAAGTCCTTAATTTGATCCATCTGCTGCTTAGTCTGTTCTAATCTTACATCGATGATTTCATTAAGTCTTGTATTATAGGCTGTTTCAAGTTGCATTTGGTAGTCATCCGTGTAGAAATGGTGCTTTCTTAACATTCGGACACTGTTACGAAAATAAATCCTTAGGCGTTTCACGCTGTCGATACCTACCATACAGTCAATCTTTCGTGGAATATTTATTCGATCTTTGAAATCGAGAGAAAGGACATCTGGGAAGTCTTCCACACCGAGGATAATGCCGGTCCTGGCCCTGAACAGGTGATTCAGCCTATATTTGCCTTGCCAAAGGTCGTTTGCATTCAGCTTGCTAAGACAGTCATTTACGGCCTCATGTCGTTTCTCGATTTTTTCACTCATGCCCAAAAAATTCAGGCAAACCGGCCTATCACTTCGCTTGAATTTTCCGGATCCTAACAGACCAATCAACAGGATTTTGATTTTATTTTCATAAGTCAGGTAACCGCCCACTTTTTCATACCCGAAAATATGTACCTTATCCCCAACAAGCAGATTCAGCATAAAGTGTCTGGCCTGTTCGGGCAGCTTTTGAAAGGTGGCATAAATATGGGATGTCTCTGATATCTCCTCTTTAAATGTATCATATCCAACACTGGAAAATTTCCGTTTTCTGTAAATGAATTCTAAAGGTGTCCCTAACCAGGACCTTACGAGATCGATGAATTCAACATATCTGATGCCATGCAACCTGAAGACTCGTTCCAATCCAAAGATCATCCTGCCAGCCTGGATGCCCTTTTCTTTTTCCAGTTCTTTCCCCTCCCAGGACTCCAGATAACTCGATGGTGTAACCCCCTCGGGGAGCCCTTTCATCTGAAAGTTCTTGATGGCAAAAAATACTTTTGCCCTCTGGGCAAAAATTTCATTCAAGTATGTCTCGGGGGTTGTCACACCATCGATGATTCTGTGACACAGGGTTCTTATTTGAAACAACCTCGTGGCCAGGTCCTCGAGGAGCAGGTCTTGCCTGAGTGAAGACAACATTATGAAGGAAAATACAAAGAAAGCATCAAAGAAATCTTTGTCCCGCGACTCAACGACATCCTGAATGGCGTAAAAGGGCAGTTCACCCCGAAAAATGTGGTGGAGGAGGGCATGGTGCCTGATTAGTGAAATAAGGTAGGTCTTTGCCTTTTTATCAAAATGATACCTTTCAGCGATTTTTTCCTTATCAATAAACATGGCACCAGCTTGAGAAAGGTCTGCAGGGTTAATTGCATTCTTATATTTCTCTCTAAGGACCGGCGTTCTGCCAATATCCTGAAAGATAAATGACTTGGCAAGAGCATCAAACAGTTGTTGATTACGGCTCAAACGCTCGACAATTTTTTCCAGGTCTTCTATCTGTGATTCACTCACTCCCACAATGCCTGTGGCCATGGGACCAAATTCCTTTTGGGCCAGCTTATGCAAAAACTGAGAGTCTTGAAAGCTGCCTTTGTCATGTTTGATAAGGGACTGGAGTTTTTTAGCGGAATTCATAATATAATGGGTGACTGGTGACTTCAGATAAAGGTGCGTAGAAAGGTCCAGGTCCTGGAGGGCCATAAATTCAGGAAGGACAAAGTTCAATACCGATGGTGCATAAGTGTAAAGCAGGTCAAGATCAGTATACATGTCTTCAGGTCGAAAGACCATATCCAGTAGATTTGATCTTAAATCATCCCTGTGACCTTGTGCTCTTATAAACCACCGTCTCTGCCTGTAGGGCAATTTATGTGTGTACACCCTGTCATTTATGAGCCTGATGTGGCTCTGATAAGAAATCTCGAGATGGGAAAAAAGCACCTCCAGGTTTTTCAGGTCCTGTATAGGGACTTCGGATATGGAGAGGCCTGAGAATTCCTTTGATAAGGACTCCAGGCGCTCCATATCCATATCCATATCCATATAGGAGATTTCCAGGGCCCTGGTTTCAGGATCGGTTATCAACATAAAACCAGTCCCCACAATAAATGAGGACCTGTTATGATAGAGCTGGTCACTGAATTGCCGGAGGATACCGAGATTGAGGTGATGAATATTTATGGACCTGACTTCCTGTTCAACTTTATTTATTAGATCGCCGATATCATCCGTTTCCATATCGGCCAAGATAGGGTTGAAATTAATGATCTCGCCACGCGCCACGTTTACCAGAATCCACAGGATAATAAATACACTCTTGCCCTTCATCCTTTCAAAAAGACGGACCGTTCCGTGGAATTCAATGTCGAGAAATTTTCTGTAAAATACCGGCAATTGTAGTGGATCGAATTTGAGGTACATCTCTTCGAATTGTTCTATGGTGTTCACGAGGTCTATGACATCTTCTATCCTGGAGAGCTTTTCATTATCGTAGTCAGCGAGAGATTCCTTTTCCATCTGCCCCTTTTCCTTGAGTTTGGACCAGTTGTCAAGGAATTCAAAGCGACTCATCATCATCAGGAGCTTCCGGATAATCTCATAGTGAACACCTCCCATGGAAATTATCTTTTCATCGAGAAAGCCATCCCAATCGAGTTCTCGATCCACGACAACTCTTACTATGGATTCGTAAAGATAAAAAAGCTGGTTGAACTCTTCCTCGGTGAGCTCAGATCCTCTCGTTGACTCAATTTCGGCCATCGTCATCAGCCGGCAATATCGGAGCAGATTAAGGGCATTATGTAAATCATAGGTACAGGCCAGGTCTGACAGCGATTTCAGGGACTTCTCATTCATTTTCCCGGATATTATTCGGCCTAATGCTGTATGACCCAATATGATTAACATAATTTCACGTAGCTCATCAGGGGCAAACCCAAATAAAGATAAGGCCTCAAGATTATCAAGAACTTTAGTCCTGGTGCCTTCGATCCCATCAGGGTTTAGGCAATCATCTATTTTTTGCAGTCGGTTGATCTTGGTGATTAGTCCAAGCACGTCATCCAGTGCGCTGAATCTTCTACCCTTGTCCCTTAGGGGCTGCCTGAGGCGGTCAAATTTTTGTGGCAGGCCCTGATAAGTTCCGTCTTTCAGCTTCTCCAATACCCTCAGTGTCCTGGTCACATATGCAAACGAATCTCTGTAATCGGCCAAGAGGTCAGCAGAAAAGCTGATCAAACATGATTCCCTTACATCTCGCTTGACATCATCCAGTGTGGTCTCCGAAGGCTTTTTCTGCCCGAGATACATGATCATGTATTTAGGGTCGTAGTCAGTGCAGGAGAATCGTTTATCCCAGTCTGCTATCGTTGATTGTGGTACCAGTGCTTTGAGCAACTTTTTGTTAAAAAAAATGGAAAGGAGCCTTGACCATGTTTTCGGCTGGTTTGAAAGGAAACGCCAATCGGAAAGCTGAAAATTCCTGTAAGGCAGGGCCATAACCTGCTCAATGGACATGCTTTCTAAAGATCTCCCCCCGAGCAGTTTGTTTTCAACTTCCTGTTCAATATAGGGGTTGCTCAGATACTTCTGGAAGTCGAAGATGTTGATCTCAACGGAGTGGTTTTTTGGGGTGTATCTTTTTCTGGTCTTAAAAATATGGCAAAAGAGGAGAAAGTGCTTTTGCTCCAGATCTGTCTTGAAAATGACCTTGGTCATTCGGTTGGTTTTAGGAGTATAGTGGTTGGCAAGGATGAGAAATTCGCCATCAGGTTTTAGAATATTGTAGATTCTCCAAAGGAGATAGGTCGCATACTGATCCAGGCGTTTCTTGGAAACTACCTCCCGGGAAAGGGGGGTGAAATCGTCCATAAGGACAATTTCGTAAATATCCCTTGTAAGTATCAGAAAATCCAACGTCCTGTTCAGGTTCTTGATTATCTCAATAGAGTCTATCCCTACAAAATGATGCTCCTTAAACCTGAGGGTAAGTTCCTGAAAAATCAAATCATCCTGGTGGCACAATACACCGATTTCGTGATGCTTTTTCAGGTATTTTTTCAGGTGATAACCTACTGTTTTGCTGATCTCATCAACTCTGGTTTTGATATACACGAGGCTGTTTGATATGAGATGAACCGGAATCAGATAATAGGGATTGCCAAGCCTGGAAAATCTGATTAATAGCCCGATTTTTTTATATATTTCGTTAAGATCCTTGTAGTGCTCACCAATGACTTCGGGATTTTCAAAAGAGATGGACTGCAGCAGTCGCGTATCCTTTGGCTTGAGCAGATCGTAGACCTCGAAGAGGCCAAACCCATAAGCATTCCCGCCGAACCTACTCTGGAGTTGACATGGATGCCTCAAGGCTGCCATGGTCCCTAATGGGACATCCGCCAGATCAATCCCAAACGCATCAAAATCATCACGTTTGATAAACTGAAAGGAATCCTCTTCCAAAAAGGTCTCAGCGGGAAATAACTCGGTGGGGTCCATACTAATACCAGCTTTGGGGAAAGTTTATTTTGAGTACAACAGGTTTCAGCTCTTCAGGCTTGCATCTTCAGGAAAAAAAAGCTAAAGAGTTATACTTAGTGCCTGAACGAAAATCCTGTTCAGGCACAATTTTGGATTTTAGATTTTAGATTTTAGATTAATGGAATCAATCCCAACTCAGTAAAACCTTATGATTGATGTTGTGCTCGTTTTCATTTCGAGGTTTTCGTTCAGAGATTACTTAAAACATGGTTGCATATTCAAAAATTAATTTTGTAATTAATTATAGCAACAAACTCAACAGAAAACCACATATTAAATGATAATGGCTGATATATATGAAAAACTGAAGCAGCGCGCCCTCAGGTTGTGGGAGGACCAGAATTTTTTCAATGAAAGGGTCCTGATACGGGCCAGGGTGCTTAGCACGGAGGAGGCTATCGGCGATCCCGAGGCAGATGATTTCCCGCTGCAGAAGGGCAAGGAGAAGCTCATGCAGGCGGAATTCTGCAATGCGCTGGGCCAGGCCTTTACAGATCAGTATGGAGATTTTGAAGGTACACTTAAAGATGTCCTGCAGATGGACCTTGCAAACAACTTCAGGCGGGCCATCTTCGTGTCCACCCTGAATGCGGTCTTGCGCTATAGTGCCAGGATTGACGGGACAGTTCACTGCCGTGACCAGGAGCCAGACAAATGCGCGACAAAACTCGTTGAGCATCTCAAAAGCAGATACGGCAATATCAGGATAGGCCAGATAGGGTTTCAGCCACGAATGGTGGAGCACTTGAGCCCGGAATTCTCCATTCGTGTACTCGACATGGATCCGGATAACATTGGCAGCCAAAAATTCCATGTCACCATTGAAGGGCCTGATAGCACTGAAGACGTTATCCAATGGGCCGATATTTTGTTTGTGACGGGCACTACCATAGTAAACGGCACTATAGGAAGCTTCCTGGACAGGAAACCTGTACTATTTTATGGCACCACCATTGCCGGTCCTGCTCACCTGATGGGCTGGAAACGCTTCTGCGCGTGCAGTACTTAGAGTGTCGACGGTTTTGGACCACCCATTCTCCAAACATGGATTGTCTGATTTCCTTACGTGGAAGTTGGGAAGGGATAGCTCCTTGATAATTACAGATGCCACAGACGCCTGCGCGTGAGCAAACGCTCCGGTTCACGGATCAGCCACGTGGGGATTGTATTGGGCTCTTCTTTTAACCCATGAACGGTTACTATTACAAATACATTTCAGGCTCTTTTCGCTCATGACAATTTGTGCTTAACGATTCTGCGAGATGTTTTATGCGCGGCTCCTCAATAACTCTTGCTCGAGTTGGGCAGTTCTTGACGCATGCACAGCATAAGATACACGCTTTCTCGTCGGTCATCACCCTGTCTTCTACAGTAATCGCGGCGGTCGGGCAAACTTTGGCACATTCTCCGCACATTACGCATAAAGCTTCCTGAGTAACAGGACATGTCTCTGGAAGTTTCCCTCGTTTTCTATAAGGAAAATTTCCAGGCACATGTAATGGTGGCATCTCATCAAGTGCACGAATATTCCTCATTTGCTTCAGGATCATCGTTCCAAATTCTTTCGTTTTCTTTAGGTCTTCCGGATCAGGTCGTCCATTAGCAATCGGCATGGTATCATTCGCAAATGAATGCTCTCCAATAAATGCCCCACCAGCAACAGGTTTGAACCCTGCTTGCACAGCAAGATCTCTTAACTCTAAGAGGGCGTCCTCATATTGTCTATTTCCATACACGACAACGATAACCGCCGGAGTGTTATCGGCTTTGATTCGCTGCAATCTGAGTGCCGCATCAATCGGAATTCGTCCAACATAAACCGGAGATCCTATGATGGCCAATTCATCATGCAGTCCCTCAAACTCCTGTGTTATTGCCTCAGGTGGTGTCAAATCAATTTGTTCTACCGTCTCGACCCGAATTCCTTGTGCAATGCCTTCAATGATTGTTTTTGTGGTTTTAGTGGGTGAAAAATAGACCAGTTTTGCCAAGGCAATATTCATAATTATGCTCTTTTCATGAGTCTGTTGATAAGATTATTTTCTGATAGGGGTTATTCAATCTTGTCAACCATTTTGGTAATTTCAACAAAGCAAAAAAAGGCTGATACCTAAACTCCAAAGGAATGAGGATTTCCAGCCGAAACGATGATCAAGGCCAGTTTTTTCTTGATATTCTCTTAATTTTACTGGAAATCTACAAAATCTTCAAATACATTTTTTTATTGATTACTATTGTATATGACAACGATATACAAGCCAAGCTTATTGACAGCAATTCTAATGTATCTGCTCAATAAAGCGGGGTTTACAGGCACCGGAATCTCTTTTTTTCTTTATGCCCCAACAGGCTATTTCCTAACGGGCCTGCTGTGAACCATATTAAGGGCATAAAGCAAAAAAGAGATCCCGGTGCCTGTCTCGTATACCGATAGTTATTGAGCTGTTACTTTCATTTCTTACGAATTCGACATTTCCCTGATAGGAAGACAAAAACGGTTGACGAAACACCGTGCCCTTTGGTACGAAACATTAACGTTTAAGAATATGGGGTAACTACTAAGTAGTCACGAAAAAGGGAGATATTATTTTTGGAATTTACAACAATAAAAGGATTTAAAGATATCCTGCCCGAAGAGGTGGTAAACTGGCAGATCATTGAATCAAAGGCCCGGAGCTTGTTTACCTCCTTTGGATTTCAGGAGATTAAAACACCTCTTATGGAAAAAAACGAGATCTTCAGCCGGAGCATCGGCGAGGACACTGATATTGTTTCAAAAGAGATGTACTCCCTCAAAGACAGCAAAGGACAGGCCTTAACCCTGAGGCCCGAGGCCACTGCCTCGGTAGTCAGGGCGTATATCCAGCACAGATTATATGAAAAATACCCTGTTCAGAAGCTTTTCAGCATCGGCCCCATGTTCAGGCATGAGCGCCCTCAGAAGGGACGATTCAGGCAGTTTTATCAGATAAACGCAGAGCTGTTTGGCGATCCGGGCCCCAAAAGCGATGCCGAGACAATTGCTCTCGCCATATACCTGTTTGAGTCCCTGGGACTTGGGAATTTGAGTCTTAACATCAACTCCCTTGGATGTGTGGAGTGCAGACCCCGATTCCGGGAAGAACTTAAAAGATACCTGATTGATAAAAAAGATCTCCTTTGCACGGACTGCCGGAGGCGATCTGAAACCAATCCCTTAAGGATATTTGACTGCAAATTGGAAACCTGCAAACAGGTTGTCTCAGATGCCCCGTCTGTCACGGATTTCCTCTGCGAGCCATGCCGGGAACACTTTGAATCATTGCAGGCCCACCTTAAAAGCTTGGGCATAGCATTCATACTGAACCACAGACTTGTCAGAGGGCTTGATTACTATACCAGGACAACTTTTGAGATACAGACAGACAGACTGGGCGCTCAAAATGCAGTTGCCGGCGGCGGCCGGTATGACGGCCTTGTAAAACTCCTTGGCGGTCCGGATCATCCTGCTATCGGATTTGCTGTGGGCATAGAGAGGCTGGTAAGTCTGCTCCTTGAAGACGGCGGATCAGAAAGGAGAAAACCCGATCTCTTTATTGCTGCCCTCGGTAAAAAATCTGAAGACACCTGCTTCAACTGGGTCCATGGCCTGAGAAAGACAGGGATGTGGGTAGAAATGGATTACGGCTCAAAAGGACTGAAGGCCCAGATGAAAAAGGCCGGTCGTCTCGGAGCAAAAAGGGTCCTTATAGTTGGAGATGATGAACTATCATCAGGAAAAGGCATTTTGCGTGACATGGAAACCAAGAGCCAAGAAGAAGTTGGCCTGGACAATATCGTAGAGGATCTGAAAAAATGATCGAAATCAATTTGTAACGGATCATCTCGAAAAGAGTTGGTAGAATGATAAGGGTTCAAGGATAAAAAGAATGAAACAGAATGAAGACATAAAAATTGATTCCCTGGGTGATTGGAAGCGAACCCATGACTGTGGAAGCCTCAGGGCCGAACACGTGGGACAGGAAGTCGTGTTAATGGGATGGGTGAACAGCAGGCGCGACCTTGGAAACCTGATTTTCATCGATCTTCGTGACAGGGATGGCATCACCCAGATCGTATTTGACCCCCAGTTGGATATTGATACGCACAAACGGGCACACATCTTGAGAAATGAATGGGTCCTGGCAGTGAAAGGAAATGTTTCCAACCGGCTTAAAGGCCAGGAAAATTCCAATTTACCAACCGGCGACATCGAATTAAAGGTCCGGGCACTCAAGATTTTGAACCTCACTGAAACGCCGCCTTTTCAGGTGGAAGGAGCTGTCGACGGTTCAGAAACCTTGAGATCCAGGTATCGTTACTTAGAGCTGCGTAGACCGCAGGTTTTCAGCGTTTTCCACAAACGGCACCTTATCGCTTCCAGCATAAGGGAATACCTGAACACAAACGGATTCATCGAGGTTGAGACCCCGTTTCTCACAAAAAGCACACCGGAAGGAGCCCGGGATTACCTTGTTCCAAGTCGGGTAAACAAGGGCATGTTTTATGCGTTACCCCAGTCACCGCAGCTCTTTAAGCAGCTTCTAATGGTTGCAGGATTCGAGCGCTATTACCAGATAGTGCGCTGTTTTCGGGATGAGGACCTCCGCGCTGACCGGCAGCCCGAATTTACCCAGGTGGACCTTGAAATGGCCTTCGTCAATGAAAAGCAAATCATGGAGGTCTTTGAGGGTATGATGGAGAAGATCTTTCATGAAGTATTGGGACATGATATCACCACTCCGATCCCCTGTCTTGAATACAAAGAGGCCATGGACAGATTTGGCACGGACAGGCCTGACACACGCTTCGGCATGGAACTCCGGGACATAACCGATCTTGTCAGGCCTTCAGATTTCAGGGTCTTTCAACAGGTAATTGAAGACAATGGAGTTGTAAAGGCAATCAGGGTTAAGAAAGGCGCTCCTGCTTTTTCAAGAAAAAAGATAGACGAACTTGCCGGGCTTGTATCGGATCACGGGGTAAAAGGCCTTGCCTGGATAAAAGTCACGAACGACGGTTGGCAATCATCATTAAACAAGTTTTTTAAGGATGACAACAAAGAGGCAATCAATAAAAAACTCAACGCCGGGCCGGATGACCTGATCCTGATTATTGCGCACAAACTTGAAATCGCTGACAAGGCCCTTGGCATGCTACGCCTGGAAGCAGCGAACCGTATGGATCTCATCAATGATAAGGAATATTCTTTTATGTGGATCAATAAATTTCCCCTGCTCGAATACAACGAAGACGAAGTCAGGTTTGAAGCGGTCCACCACCCCTTTACTGCACCGTTGGAAGAAGACCTACCATTTCTGGAAGATCATCCCGAAAGGGTCAGAGCCAGATCCTATGATCTTGTTCTTAACGGCACGGAAATAGGCGGCGGCAGCATCAGGATACATAATACTGCCATGCAGGAAAAGATGTTCAGTACCCTGGGTATTTCTCCTGAAGAAGCACAAATGAAGTTTGGCTTTCTCTTGGAGGCCCTGAAGTTCGGCGCCCCTCCTCATGGAGGCATGGCATTGGGCTTTGACCGCCTGGTGGCCATCATGACCGGAGTAAAATCTATTCGGGAGGTCATCGCCTTTCCCAAAACAACCAGCGGTAACTGTCCCTTAACCAATGCACCATCTCCGGTTGATGAAGGACAGCTCAAGGAATTAGGGCTTCGGCTCTATCAAAAACCCGAAAATTGATGGTACGAAAAACTCTTATGGCGTTTCTTCTCTTATCCCCGCCGCCAAGGGCTTGAACAGTCTTTAACTGTGTTGCGTGTCTGACGGCTTTCCATGCGGCCATCAGATCTTTTTACAAAAGTTGACGTGCCGTGCCAATTTTTGTTGACAACAACAAATTTTTCGGGCATAAGGCTCAAAAATAAAAATCTAAATTTCTAAAGAAAGGACGTGATTAAAATGCTTTGTTCATCTGTAAAAGAAGGTTCTGAATGTTTTTTTATGAGCAAGACCGGCTGTCAGTTTAATGGCGGCACATGCCATCCCATTGTCGAGCAATGTGAAGGCTGCGCGAAGGTCAATGATTTTCCTGCCGGCAAATACTGCCTTGTGTTTCCTGATCCCTTATCCAAATGGCGCACCGGGAATTGCAATATGGCAACCCACCTGGAGCAAACTACCAATAAGGGAAACGGGAAGATTAATCCCCTGAAGGCATCGAAAAGAGGCGGTAGATAGAGCGCCTTCTTATCCGAGTCATCAATCCACAACATTGCAGGGTTCTAAAATTTGACGACTTTGAAGAAAGTCAACCTGTCACGCTGCTGCGGGATTACTGTGCCGTCTAAAATGACGACTTCCAGCAGTTCTAATTTTAACCTTTAGGCCTTACTTTCAGAGTATCAAGGGCAGAGGGAAGCTATAATTAGAATTGCTGGACGACTTTTTACAAAAGCATCAACGTCTCAAATAGATCAAGAACTCGCGGTTCCCTTTAGGGCCTGAGATAGGGGAGGGAATGAGTCCCTGCACTGTCCAGCCTGCGTCTTTGAAAAATGTGCTAACGAGATCAATAACCTCATGGTGAAGTTTTGGATCACGGACAACTCCTCCCTTTCCTACCTGGCCCTTTCCCACCTCGAACTGCGGCTTGATGAGGGCAATGATAAAGGCATGCCTGATAAGGAGCTTGGAGACAGCAGGAACAACAAGCCTTAGCGATATGAACGATACATCAATGACCGCTCCGTGAATGGGCTCTTCCACGTCCCCCTTTTTGAGGTAACGCACATTGGTTTTCTCCAGGACCTCCACCCTGGGATCCTGGCGAAGTTTCCAGTCCAACTGGCCGTAGCCCACATCTACGGCAATAATTCTCTGTGCACCATGCTGGAGCAGGCAGTCAGTGAACCCTCCTGTGGAGGCACCCACATCCAGCAGGACCAGATCATCTAAAGGCACAGAAAAATGCTCAAGTGCGGCCTCGAGTTTCAGCCCTGCCCGGCTAACATAGGGAGGATATTTTTCCTTCAGAAAAACAGATGCTGAGGCTTGGATAAGATGGCCTGGTTTGTCAACCCTTGTTCCGTTGACCTCAACGATACCTGCCATGATTATGGCCTTTGCCTTTTCACGGCTCTCTGCCAGACCCTTTTCAACCAAGGCCTTGTCCAATCGAATCTTTTGGCTTCTCATCAGCGACCGGCAAGGGCCCTTGCCTCTTTCATAATCCCGGCGGTATCGAGTCCGTACTTTTTTCTCAGAAAATCCACTGGCCCGTGCTCAACAAATTTGTCAGGGAGTCCAATTCTTTTTACCATAACATTCATAAGGCCGTTATCGTTGAACAGTTCCAGGACCGCACCACCGAGACCTCCCTGTCTGATATTCTCTTCTACCACCAGAACTCGATTTACGGAGGAAGCAAGCTCTAACAGGCGCGAGTCAATGGGTTTTACAAAACGGCAGTTCACAACGCCGATAGACAATCCGTCCTTTTCCAGTAAAGACGCGGCCTCTAATGAGGGATACACTGTGCTTCCCAGTGCAAAGATCATAAGATCGCTGCCTTGTCTAAGAATCTCAGCCTGGCCAATGGGAATATTAATGTAGTCCTGATCCACGGGGACCCCAAACCCTTTTTCCCTCGGATACCTGATGGCCACGGGGCCGGAGTGTTGCAGGGCAGTGTAGAGCATGTGCCTCAGTTCATTTTCATCTTTGGGTGCCATAAATGTCATGTTCGGCAGGCTTCGGAGGTAAGTAATGTCAAAATGCCCGTGATGCGTTGATCCATCTTCCCCTACAAGTCCGCCACGGTCAATGGCAAAAACAACTGGAAGAGCAGGTAAGCATACATCATGAATGATTTGATCAAACGATCTCTGCAAAAATGTGGAATAAATCGCAACAACAGGCCTGAAACCCTCTGTGGCAAGCCCTGCGGCAAAGGTTACCGCGTGCTGCTCGGCGATCCCCACATCTAAGAATCTTTCCGGAAAAGTATCGGCAAATTCGACCAGGCCCGTTCCTTCCGGCATGGCCGCGGTAATGGCGAAGAGCTTTTTGTTCTTCCTGCCCAGGTCTACCATAGTCTTGCCAAACACCTCAGTATAAGATGGCGGAGACTCGGGCCTGTCTCTTGCGGGTGAGCCTGTGGAGATCTCAAAAGATCCAACACCATGGTAGTGAGAGGGATCATTTTCAGCGGGTTCGTATCCCTTTCCCTTTACCGTAAGCACATGTATCAGAACCGGGCCTTCCAGGTAGCGCGCATTCTTGAACGTCTCAATAAGCTGGCCAAAGCGGTGTCCGTTAATAGGACCGACATATTTGAACTTGAAGGCCTCGAACATCATGCCAGGGGTAAAAAAAGTGACAAGAGAATCTTCGCTTTTGCGGACCAGGTTCAAGATGTTTTCGCCCACGCCCGGCAGTGCTTTTATGAAATTTTCCAGATCCTTCTTGAGATTTACAAATCTCTTTCCCGTCATCTTGCGGCTCAAAAAAGCGGAAAAGGCTCCCACATTCGGTGATATGGACATGGCGTTATCATTCAGGACCACGATCAGATCTTTCTCGGTATGACCGGCCTGATTAAGACCCTCAAAGGCCAAGCCGCTTGTCATGGAACCATCGCCTATTACAGAAATAACCTTGTTTTTTTCCTGGTTCAGGGCCTTGGCCGTTGAGATGCCCAGGCCTGCAGAAATAGATGTGCTGCTGTGTCCTGTATCAAATGTGTCATATATGCTTTCGGCCGTTCTGGGGAAACCGCTGATGCCGCCGTATGACCGGAGGGTGTGAAACCGGTCCCTCCGTCCGGTTATCAGCTTGTGTGCATAGGCCTGATGTCCCACATCCCATATGATCTTGTCTCTGGGGGTGTCAAATACATAATGGAGGGCAATGGCCAGCTCCACAGCACCCAAACTGGACGCCAGATGCCCGCCGGTCTTTGATACGGTCTCTATGATCTTCCAGCGAATTTCATAAGCCAGAGCTTCAAGATCGTGAATAGAAAGACCTTTGAGGTCGGCAGGACTGTCAATCCTGTCCAATAGCCTGTTATGTGAATCCGGATTGCTCATTTATTCCTTTCAATGATGTATCGAGCAATGTGTCGCAGAGGCTCTGCGTCCTGATCAAGATCACGCAGGCACTCAATAGCCGCTTCGATCAGTTTTGACTGTACCTGTCTTGACCTTTCCAAACCGACCACTGCTGGATACGTCATTTTCCCTTTTTGTTCATCAGACCCTACCTGCTTTCCCAAGGTACTGGTATCACCCTCTATGTCCAGGATATCATCGGAAATCTGAAATGCCAGGCCGATCTTCCGGCCATATGACGAAATGGCCTCTATCTGAGATTCATCTCCTCCGCCCAACATGGCACCGGAAGCCAAAGGCACTGTAATCAACTCACCTGTTTTATGGTTATGTATAAATTCTACAACCGGAAGATCAACCTGTTTTCCTTCGGACTGGATATCAACTACCTGGCCCCCCACCATGCCTCTATATCCGGCAGCCACGGAAACCATGCCTATTACCTTGAGGATCACATCGGCAGACACCTTGTCGGTCAATTCAGGCAGCGTCATCAGGTTAAAGGCCTCGGTCAGGAGACCGTCACCGGCAAGTAATGCCACTGCCTCCCCAAAGACCTTATGATTTGTCGGTCTACCCCTTCTTATATCGTCATCATCCATCAAAGGGAGATCGTCGTGGATCAGCGAATAGGTGTGAATCAGCTCAATGGCACAGGCAACAGGGCGTACATCAGCTTCAACTCCGCCTACTGCCTCGGCTGCGGAAATACAGAGGATGGGCCTTAGCCTTTTGCCTCCTGCAAAGATACTGTATCTCATGGCACTTACAAGATCGGAAGTAAGTCCTTCCGGTTCAGGGAAATAGGCCTTCAATGCAGCATCAACAACAGTCTTCTTTTCTCTCAGATATGCCTCTAAATCAAAAGAGCCCTTATCCTGCATCTTTCTCTCCCTCAAGATCAAACGGAACCTGTATGTGCTTCCCCCCGCTCTTCTGCACAAGGATATTGACCTTCTCCTCTGCCTCCTCCAGCTTATCCGAGCAGAATTTTACGAGTTTCATGCCCTCCTCAAAATGCTTGAGGGCATCTTCCAGGGACAGCTCACCACTCTCAAGGCCTTGCACGATTCCCTCCAATCGCTGCATCTGGTCTTCAAATTTTCTCTCAGCCACTGTTCATCCCCCTGTAATGCATAATTCAAACTCTATAATGAAAAGCACCCTATGTCAAACTGCGCACCTACAATTCTTGATCCGGATCCACCTTTTCTATCCGGCACTCTAATTGCCCCTTGGCAAGGATAACCTGCAGATGATCACCCTTTTGCACACCTGTAGCAGCCGTCAAAACGCTTTTCTCCGGCAATTTCCGGCTGATACTGTATCCACGCTTGAGGATTGACAGGGGACTCAGGTCTTTTATGCTCTTTTCCAGCAAAGAAATCGACATATGCCTGTCCGCAAGCTGTTTGTTAATTGCCCGGCAGAGTGATGCCCCTCGAAAATCAAGTTCCTGCCTCATTGAAGAGACCATCCTCAAGGGAGACTGAACGAGCAGGCTGCGTTCCCCGGTTCTGAGTCTTGTCAATGCCTGGCGTAAAGACATGTCCAACAAATAGACGAGCCTGGATTGAATTTCATCAAGGCGCATCCAGGCGTCAAAAATGCGCTTTTTAGGATCTTTGAGGGCTTTTGTCAGAATCTCAACTTTCTGGGTCTGGTTCTTTATTATAAGCCCTATTCCGGACATTAACCGGTTTACTGTCTCTTCCAGCCTAATAACAAGGGATTCCTTTTCCATCACAAGGATTTCAGCTGCGGTAGAAGGCGTGGGTGCTCTTAGATCAGCCACGAGATCAGATATTGTGAGATCGATTTCGTGCCCCACCGCGGATACGACCGGAATCCGTGAACGTCTGATGGCCAGGGCCAAATCCTCCTGGTTAAAAGGCCACAAGTCTTCGAGGGAACCGCCTCCACGAGTCAACACAATGACGTCCACGTCTATCTCACGATTAATTAGATCCAGGGCCTTTACCATGTCACCACACGCTTCCTCGCCCTGGACCCTGACCGGGACAACAATTATTTCAATATTGGCAAAGCGCCGGCGGATGATCTTGAGGAAGTCACGAATCGCCGCACCTGTGGGAGAAGTTATCACAGCCACTCTTTGAGGAAGAAACGGCAGGGGCTTTTTTATATCTTCATCAAAGAGTCCCTGGGAGGCAAGTTTGCTTTTAAGCTGCTCAAAAGCCAAGGCTAAAGCACCTACCCCCATTGGTTCCAAATAATCAAGAATGATCTGGTATTCTCCCCGAGGCTGATATACCCCTACCCTGCCCTGTGCAATGACCTTCATGCCGTTTTCAGGAATAAACCTGAGATACCGGACCTGAGGACGGAACATGACAGCCCGGATCTGGGCCCGCTCATCTTTGATTACCATGTAATAGTGTCCTGAAACAGGGGCCCTGAAGTTGGAGATTTCACCCTCAAGCCAGACAAAATCAAAGCGCTCCTCAAGAAGGATCCGGATTTCTTCAGTAAGTTCGCTTACAGTGTAGATCTTGGGATTTTGATTTACCGGCAGCAAAGTTGCGTTTATTCCTTATTACGTAGCCGTTTACGGTTACCTTATTACAGACCTCGTTAGGTGGTTGACTGGTTGACCACTCAACCATTTGACCATTTGAGTAAGCCTCCGATTTTGCCGGAACAACTAATAAGTGCCTGAACGAAAACTCCGTTCAGGCACGGTTTTAGGTTTTGAGTTTTGGGTTAATTCAAACGACTTAAACTGATTATGAATCGATGAACGATGTCGGGCATTTTAAATTTCGAGGTTTTCGTTCAGACACTA
>JAYEIR010000078.1:0-4182 GCA_034660135.1 Thermodesulfobacteriota bacterium | reverse complement strand
CAGGTCTCCAGCAGATGGCATGTGGCAAAACAGAACTGATATCGGTGAATTTGTCAGGACAGGTGATATAATTGGGTCCGTGGCAGATGTGCCGGTTAAGACATTAATTGACGGGGTCGTTAGAGGCATGATCAGGCCGGACATCACAGCCTCAAGGGGGCTGAAGATCGGTGATATTGACCCCCGGGGTATAAGTGAGTATTGCTGGACGATATCTGATAAGGCCCTGGCCATCGCAGGCGGGGTTTTGGAAGGTATCTTCAGGCATTATAGCAGTTAGGTCCCGAGACTTATCCACAGAATTCCTACCAGTCCATCAAGGATTAGGAACGTGGATGAGATAACTTCCGTAAGTAGGCGCTCGGATTTAGGGTGGATTTGTTCGATCCGAAAGCTCAAAACCACAGCAATAGCAAGACTATTTCGAGGATTTTGAGATTGAGGACCGGACAAAGATGCCCTGAAGCCGGGATGCATAGTTGTGGAAGTTATTTCGTCCACGTTCCTTAGCAGACAATTATGGAATGTGTGCTTCTTGGTTCAGGTGGCATGATGCCCATGCCCTACAGATTTCTTACCTCGGTCGTCATCCGGCATGAAGGTCGGATGTATATGTTTGATGCCGGGGAAGGGGCACAGATCAGCCTCAGGAAGGCAAGACTCGGGATCAAGGCATTGAGGGTCCTTGCCATAAGTCATTTTCACGGCGACCATTGCCTTGGCGTTCCGGGGCTCCTGATGATGAGGTCACAGGTGCCGGAGCCCGGTCCGCTCACGATCATTGGCCCACCCGGGATTGAACGTTTCGTATCCCAATTGCACGAGGCCCTCAATTTTTTTCTCAACTTCTCTATCCGTTTTATTGAATGGAACGAAACAGCCTCTGAACTGGCTTTTGAAGACGAGATGGTTCGCATCCTCTGGTCGCCGCTCAGGCATAACACCCTGTGCCTGGGGTATCGTCTTGAGGAGCACGAACGTCCTGGAAAATTCAGACCCCAAGCCGCAGCGGCACTTGGTATCCCGTCAGGTCCGATGTGGGGAAAATTGCAAAAAGGAGAGCAGATAACCCTGGAGAATGGAACCCTTGTTTCGCCGGACCAGGTCTCCGGAAGTCCCAGATCGGGACGTCATGTCTGTTATGCTGTAGATACCCGGCCATGCAAGGGCCTGTATCGACTATGTCAGGATGTTGACCTGGCCTTTATAGACGGGATGTTTTCGCCTGAACTCCAGTCCGAAGCCAGGGCCAGGGGGCACATGACCGTGGACGATGCCGCACGGGTGGCTCTCCGGGCAGGAGTAAAACAAGCAGTGCTTGTGCATCTCAGCCCGAGGTATCGCGATAAAGATATCGAGGAGCTGACAATGGCCGCTAAGAAAAGGTTCCCGCAGGCAGAGATAGGCAGGGACCTTCAATCGTATCAGGTCAAGTTCAGGGATACATAAGTGCCCTGCCCTGTACTCCTCAGGTTCACTCTGGAGAGCGTAAAAAATTTGCCGATCCCTTAGCTAATACAGAAGATTGGGCAAGAACAGGATGATCTGCGGAAAGACCATAAGAATAACTATACCAACAGCTACAGCTACCAGGAACGGCAGGATTCCTCGAAAAATCGATTCAAGAGGGACCTCGCCTATCACGTGCCTTGCTACCCCAAAGACCACGTAAACATTGATTCCAACCGGAGGTGTAATAACACCCATCTCGGTTACCATCACAATGATTATGCCGAACCATATCGGATTATACCCGAGACTGCTGACCACGGGAAAAAAGATAGGGATGGTGAGCATGACAAAGGCAAGGGCATCCATAAAGCATCCGCCACAAAAATAGATCAACACAATTATTCCCATAATGGCGAACGATGGTAAGTCTAAGGAACCGACCCAGGTCGCGATTTCAAAAGGGATCCTTGTGACGGCAAAAAATTTGCCGAATAGAGTGGCGCCGGCTATCAGCATCATGACCATGCAGGACGTCCTGAGTGTCTCATACAGGGACTTGACAAAAGCCTGCCAGGTGAGCTGCCGCTTGATCAGAGATACTAAAAGGACACCAAAACAGCCAACCGCTGCGGCCTCTGTTGGTGTAAATAACCCTGTAAACAGACCACCCATGACAATGACGAACACAATCAGCGTCTCGCTGAGCTTTATCAAAGAGGCTATCTTTTGCTTCCAGGTAAACTTTTCTCCTCGAGGA
Organism: Thermodesulfobacteriota bacterium; assembly: GCA_034660135.1. Classification (GTDB taxonomy): domain Bacteria; phylum Desulfobacterota; class DSM-4660; order Desulfatiglandales; family Desulfatiglandaceae; genus JAYEIR01. The sequence goes on along the minus strand of JAYEIR010000078.1, from coordinate 1,973 downwards.
CCCAGTTCCGGTGTATAAGTGCAGCGGATGTATATAGTTATAATGAAAAGAATGGTGACAAGAACAGCAGGAAGAATTCCTGCCACGAATAATTTGCCGATGGACTGTTCAGTCAGCACACCGTATACGATCAGTACGACACTCGGAGGCATGATCATACCCAACCCGCCTCCGGATGCCACCGAACCTGTTGCCAGCTCGTCTGCATACCCGTAACGTTTCATCTCAGGCAGTCCCACTGTAGCCATGGTAGCGGCTGTAGCCGGGCTTGATCCGCAGACCGCTCCAAAGCCCGTGCATGCCGACACCGTGGCCATTGCCAGCCCTCCACGGGTGTGACCGAGATACGCGTTAGCCGTGTCATAAAGCCTCCTGCTGATACCACTGTTGAATGCCAGCTGCCCCATTAAAACAAAGAGAGGAATTGTGGTAAGTCCGTAGGAAGAGAACACCCCGTAGATGTCCCTGGAAATGACGTTAAGTCCACCCTTCAGGGAAATCATCAGGCTGAAGCCCACAAGCCCGATCATAGCCATGACATAAGCCACGGGCATTCTGGACATGAAGATAATTATCATTATAACAATGCCGATAATGCCAATCAAAGTGGGATTCATTGTGTCCTCAGTTTTTTGATATTCAGGATAATACCCTTCAGGATAATAATGGTAAGTATAATCAGGCAGAAGGACATTGCGTACACAACCGCATATTCAGGGAGTTTCAGGTTCATGGTAACCTCGCCTGATCTGCGCAACGTGTTTGCATAGAGAGTCATTCGCCAGGTCAAAAGACCAAACAGGCAAAAACTCAGGATTTCGGTGCACAGTTCTATAATAGTCTGTGTCTTGATAGAGAACAGGCGGACTAATATCTCCACACCTACATGACCTTTGCTGTCATGTGTGAATGGCAGGCTCATGGCAAGGGCAAGTGTCGCCATAATGGTTACGACTTCCACTGAGCCGAAAAAAGGATGGCCAAAGGCCCTGCCCACCACGTCCGCACAGGTAATGAACATCATAACGGCAAGGCAGATGCTGCCGCCCTTTTTTAAGTGATCTGATATCCAGTCTATGAACTTCATATCGCTCCATTAGACACCAAAGGGCCGGAGAGTGTTCCTCTCCGGCCTATTTGTTTATTTATGAGTTATTTGCTTTCACCTGCGATATACTTGCTTTCAAACTTTCCTTTCTCCGCATCTTTCAATCGTTTCTGCACGTAGCCAAGCACTTTGTTTCCCGGAAGGCCCTTGGAATCAACCTCTTTTTTATAGGAATCAATCACAGGTTGAACCGCCTTCTTCCACCGTGCAGCCTCTTTGGGACCGATACCGATTATGGTATTTCCCCTGTTCAGGAAAAACTTTATACCTTCAAAATCGCTATCATCCCACGCCTGCCCGTGTTTGATGATCCATTCGCTGTTGATTTCTTCTATGGTCTTTTTAACATCATCCGGCATGCTGTTCCACTTATCCTTGTTCATCACTACAAAGAAGCCCAGGCCGTAGCCGGTTGAATCACACGGAATAGAATAATCAGTTACTTCGGCCAGTCTCCATCCTTTGCTGGCTTCCTCGGGATAAATTCCACCATTAACCACGCCTTTCTGGAGGGCCTGGTATAATTCAGGCATGGGGAATGCCACGGGAGTCCCGCCCAGGGCCTTGATCATCTCTGCTGTGGGGCCGTGCGAACGGATTTTTATGCCCTTGAGGTCACCCATCTTGTGAACTGCTTTGCCTTTTGTATGGATGATACCAGGCCCATGGCTGTGCAGGTACATCACCTTTGTGTCTGATAGCTCTTTTGGCTGAAATTTCTCGTTGACCTCGTTAATAATGGCAGTTGCTACAGTCCCGCTTGGATAGCCCATAGGGAGATTAATGACATCCATAACGGGAAATCTCCCGCGTGTATACTGGAGGATCGAGAAACCTATGTCCGAGATTCCTTCCACTGTCCCGT
>JAYEIR010000077.1:0-4191 GCA_034660135.1 Thermodesulfobacteriota bacterium | reverse complement strand
CCAGTTCAATGTAATCTCCCAGTCCTTCCACCTGATCGAAGTGGATCCGGGTCTGTCCGCGGAGATACACTCTCCGCAGCTTTCGGACAATGGCACGCACCCCGAGGGCATTTGTTAATGCTTCTTTTAAGGGTTCGGGGTTATTTGTAGCGTAAAGCAGATATTTGGATTCAGAGGGATATCGGGAGTCCGGTCTCTCATACTGGATTAATTCGCCGGTCCCGTCTTCAAAGACCCGGAGTTTTAACCTTCCGAAGGGAACATTGAAGAAAGTATCTTCCTGGAAAATAACTTCCGGATTTCCGTCGGCCAGTTTCACCGCGAGCTGAGCTTGCTTCTTTAGATCACGGGCGCGGGCCTTTATCTCTATATTGCGTGACATTTTTAATCTCGGATCCTTGGGTTGGATAAAGATTAACCCACCAGACCTCCCTTCGCAGAATCTTCTGCCGGTTCATTACTGAACCCCATCATCAAAAGATTGCCAATCGTCGATTTCTTTTTGCAGTGCCTTGTCACGATTAGCCGAGCGACATGTTGCAGCCAGGGTATTGTCACGTCTTATTAATTCCTCCTCAATCAGGCGTGTAACTACACGCGACCGCCGCCGTGGTCGTATAGCAGCTCTGAACCGCTTTGCAATAGGATCTGGTCTAGATAATGTAACTCTCATAATTACATATTATTCTTTATGACTTACGACTGTCAAGCCTTCAGTATAATTTTATAAGGCACAACGTAGAGCTAAGTTGCCCCGAAAGCTTTCGAGGTCTGCTTGAGCGATTGATTAGAATTTTTTCGCAACTACCCTGCAAGGGAGTCCTGTCATATCGGTATAATTAACAGGATAAGTATTGGCTATAAATGCTTCACTCTCTTTGCCGTCCAATACGGCTGCCAGATTGCATAGATTTTCAATGACAAAAACTCCTGCATCTGCCAGTTCCTGATCTTTTGGCGTATGCTCCCTTCCTCTGCGAACACCCGCAAAATCTATTCCAATGATTGAAATGCCTTTTTTTACCAATTCGGTCATCAGTTCGTTGCTAAGCTGTGGATGCTCCTTAAAATATATACTACCGCCATATCCCACATCTTCGATAAATCCGGTATAAAACGCCACAAACATATCACAAACAACTTTATCCATCGCTATATCAGATATGGAAATTTCCCTGGATTGTATCGTTTTTACATCAAACACGATTGCTTCCCGTTCAATATAGCTAAGCGGAAATTCTTTATTCATAACATCAAAGTGTGTTCCCAGGTGACCAACCAACGATTTCTTTTCATTTTCTTGTGCGTCCACAATCATCTTGGGAGTTACTTTTGTTGTAATATCGATAAACACTTCTCTCACCTCATTGTCTGCTCATTCTAACGTTCGGCTTCACCCGCACGGCGAGTGCGTGGGAGCAACCCACGCTACAAGACACTCTGAAGCCGCCTGGGGCCGCCGATTTTAGGCGGCGATAGCCGCGTCGGGTGCAAGCCGTTGTTAGAGCAGCTGTCTGGATTGCTTGATATACTCAGCACAGTCATAAAGTTTCAAGTTTTGTTGCGTAAATGATGAAGAATTATGCCCGTTTTCAGTATACCAAATTTTGTTACGGGGCTTTTTTTATCAATCAGAATCCTCCTTTCTACTCCTTCCCCTCACCCCCACAACCACCAACCCCACCAAACTCAAAACCATCAGCCAACCAAACCAATCTCCGAAGCGAGTGTAGAGGGTTTGTCCTTCAACGGTGAAAGTCTCGCCGATGATGAAGCCGCGTTTGTTGACCTCTCCTTCGGCGGTGATTCTGCCGTAGGGGTCAATCACCAATGCCAATCCGTTGGTATTTGCCAAACCCATCGCTACGTGATGCTCCGCTGCCCGAAAAACGCCATCCGAAGCGTGGAAGGGCGGGAAGTTGGGATTGCCGTTAAAATCGTCATCGGTGGGCATTAGCAGGATTTGCGCCCCGTTGCGCGCAAGTCCGCGTGCTACGTCTAGAAAATGGTAATCGTAGCAGATGCCAAGTCCCACTTTTCCATAAGGTGTCTCGAAAACCGAGAAGTTGCGAGAGCCAATCTCAAAACCGTGTTCAGCAGCATTACCAAAGAGCCGAATTTTCGCTCTCTGACCAACTTCTTCTCCGTCAGGTCCCATCATAAGGGCGATGTTTCGGAGTTTCCCATTCTCAAGAACTTTATCGTGATTAACGACCAGATAAGCATCCACTTCTTGCGCCAATGCGCTAATTTGAGAAATAATTTCTCTATTGTCGGTAGATGCGATTTTGCTTTCAGACCAGACAATAAAATCTGGTTTTGCGCCTGTTGCGATAATCTCACGCGTCATGCTTTCGTCTATGTCGAAAATATCTTGAGAACGCTGGGGATTATTGAGCCTTTCGTTGGCTTCGCTGGCTTTGATTAATCCCGGAATATCTGGGTCTTGAAGCATCATATCTGTTAGCGTGGCGATGGTGAAACGGGACGAACCTGAATTTGAAATTGAGAGCGTACCCCAGAGCAATATCGCGGCGACAAGCATTAGTGCGCCAATGCTCGCACGTTTTTCAACTTTCAAACCTTCAACCTTCAAACCTTCCAACACAAGCAACGCAATCGCCGTATTCGCCAACATCACCAAAAAACTTAATCCCGGAAAGCCCGTCACGCTCAAAGTTTGCATCGCGGGCAGGAATCGCCACATAGATTTGGCGAGTAACACAAACCACCAATTTTCAACAACGGGGGCAATAAATCTGACGAATTCAATCGCTGACCACGCAACGGGGAAGGCAAGTATTTTCAACGCATTGGGAAGCCGCGTGTATAACCATCCACCGAGTTGGAATATCCCCGCGTAAAATGTGCCCACCGCGAAAACTAGAAAATAGCCGAGGGTTGGCGGAAAAATGTCGGGGTACCAATTATGAACTCCCAATGAAAAAAGCAAGCCAAATGGGAGGGCGATGACGTAATGCTGTTTTGGGGGCGAAATAACGATTACGACCAGCAGCGGCACGAGGGCAATCCATCCTAAAAATGGCGCGTCAAATCCCGGCATTGTGGCGGTTAGTAAAATCCCAGAGAGGGCAGAGAGAAGTAGTTTTTTCCAGAGCGCAAGGTTTTTCATTTTTTATCCTTTGAATAAATTATTCAACGTCATCAAGAGCGTGAAATCGCCTTCAACGGTATATTTCTGTTCCATAAAGGCGTATTGACCGTCTATCTTGCCGCGGCTGATTGCCAGCCAGATTTTGGATGATATATGCAGATGATAGGTCCCCGGCTTGGTGCTGCTCAGCTCACCGATAAGCGGATTCTATGAAACTTTCTCTGCAAACCTGCCGTTGATGTACTTGTGTAGGATGCTGGAAATGAGGGTTTGGTATGGTAGGCCCTCAGACATAGCTTTTTTCTTTAAGTGAACAAGGTCCTTTTTGGTCATGCGAATGTTGACACGCTTGTCTTTACGCAAGGTTGACCTTGCGTAATCCTGATAGCGAGTTACTTCATTCTTGAAGTCTGGGATTCTCCGCCATTCATCACGCTCGACAGATGCGATGATTTTCTTTTCCTCATTACTCAATTTCATGGGTGTTACCTCTTAGATATTTTTTTGTCATCTTGCTATTAGGAATGATGGTTTTTAAAAAGATACAGGTATCATTTTCAACAAAAGGGACAACATAGGCGTAGTTTTCGATTTCGATAACAAAAATACGCTGTCCCGGATATTTCTTCTGGTTCGGACGTTCCATTACATCAAGAAGTCCTTCGTGGATAAGATAGAAAATAATCTCCTCAAAAGTAACACCTCTATCTTGGCGCAACCATTCGTTTTTATCGGAATTCCAGTCAAAATATTTCATAACGCAAACATATCACAATGTGTGCATATTGGCAACATACAATGGGGTCTTTTTTGAGCCCCAACGTAGAGCTAAGCTGCCCCGAAAGCTTTCGGGGTCTGCTTTAGCGATTTGATATGTCTTGATGCTTTTTAGCAATTTCCCGGTTATGATTTCGGGGTATGGCCCAAGACCCCTGCCGGTTTATCCGGCAGGTGAATCAGTTCATAAGCTATCACCACGCACCCACACCCCCAAGCCCCCCGTCACTTTATGTGACGGGTGAATGAGTTCATCAGCTATACGCGTCCCCCCCCCCCCCCCCCCCCCCCGGGGGGGG
>JAYEIR010000076.1:11794-18898 GCA_034660135.1 Thermodesulfobacteriota bacterium | reverse complement strand
AGCAAATCCTGAGGGTTAATGCCAAACAGTTCTTTGTGGAAGGAATTTTCCACAATGCGGATCTTCTGATTTCTTTATTTATTGGAGTTTTTCTGCGGTTTTCATTTTTTTTAGTCCGAATTTCGATTCTGTCAAAAACCTTTCAATCCCGGTGGCTTTAATGGTACCTAAAACCTGCAATTAGCCGTTAGCTTAAAGACTACAAGCATTTGTATAACTTTATGCTGAATTGAAACTTTCATTTTTTGATGCAACTATATTGTCTGACAACTAATTGATTCTATGCAGCTAATAGCTAAGGGCTAACCGCTAATTGCATTTTTTAGGTCATATACTACTCAGGTTCATAGAGACAGAGGAGAAATGATAGCGGCAGAGGGGCCACCAGTAAAAGTCTTGACAACATGTGACATTGCCGGTCATTTTCCTTGACTTCTCAAGCAGTTCTTTTATAAAAGTTGCTACTCAATTACTATATAGTGCCTGAACGAAAACTCCGTTCAGGCACGGTTTTAAGTTTTTGGTTTTGAGTTTTGGGTTAATTCAAACGATTTAAACTGATTATAAACCGATGAACGATGTTGGGCATTTCAAATTTCGAGGTTTTCGTTCAGTCACTATATAGATAGTCGTCTAACAGTGGGACACCTGTCCTCTCTAAACTTTCTTGCTGTTGATTTGACCTATCCAAACCGGCGGCGGATCCTGGCTTTAGGCTATGAACCTCAGATTGTTGTGTCGTAGGGGTAAGAATTGAACCAGTTGTCAGTAAAAAATATCTATCTTTCATTCGGAGGCGTCAACGCCCTCTCGGATATCAGTTTTCATGTAAAAAAGAGCAGTATTTTCGCCATAATAGGCCCAAACGGGGCGGGAAAGACGTGTGTCTTGAACTCTGTCAGCAGGTTTTACCATCCCAATAAGGGTAGAATATTCTTTGAAGGAAATGAGATTACACGTATCCCGACCCACAGGATTGCCGAGCTTGGTATTGCACGGACATTTCAGAATATTGAGCTCTTTAAGGGCATGACAGTTTTGGACAACATAAAACTCGGGGCACATGTCCATCTTAGGTCAGGAGTTGCCTCCGGCGGGATATTCTTTGGCAAGGCGAAACGAGAAGAGATAAACCTGCGCAAGGAGATTGAAGAAAATATTGTAGATCTGCTCGAAATACAGGGTATCAGGAAGAAGGTCGTTGGGACCCTTTCCTATGGCATGCAAAAGAGAGTTGAGCTTGCAAGGGCGCTCGCCATAAGACCAAAACTATTGCTTTTAGACGAACCCATGGCTGGAATGAATTCGGAAGAAACCGAGGACATGGCGCGGTTTATCCTTGACATAAACGAACAATGGGGCGTTTCAATAGTCTTAATTGAGCATGACATGGGAGTGGTCATGGACATATCCGACAGGGTATGCGTCCTGGATTTTGGTGTGAAATTAGCCGAAGGACCTCCGGAAGAAATTCAGGAAAATCCGCATGTTATCCAGGCTTATCTCGGTGAAGAGGCCGGGGCCTTTGCAACACTTGGCCTTTGAGGCTGTTTGAAAAGGGGGCGTTTTGTAATTGCCTCCTTTGATAATCAGATTACGATTTGAATTGTGACCAGATGATATTTTTATGAAAGAGAACACATTACCAGCTCTGCTGTTACGGAATTCAAGGAAATACAGAAACAGGAAGGTTGCCCTGCGCGAAAAGGAATTCGGCATCTGGCAGGATGTAACCTGGGAAGCCTATTACGATCATGTCAAGAACTTCGCGCTGGGTCTTCTGTCCTTGGGTTTCAAAAGAGGGGATAAGCTTGCGATTATCGGTGATAATCGACCCGAATGGGTATATGCTGAGCTTGCCGCACAATCGATCGGCGGCGTCCCGCTGGGCATATATCAGGATTCCATCAAGACAGAGGTCGCTTATGTAATCGACCACTCAGACGCCACGATCATCGTGGCAGAGGATCAGGAGCAGACAGACAAGATCCTGGACATGATGAGTGATGTGCCAAATGTTAAGTATATCATCTATACTGATGATAAGGGCATGCACGGTTACAACAGACCGTATTTATTGTATTTCCCGGATGTGGAATATAAGGGTAAAGATTACGCGCAGAAGTATTCTAAGAGTATTGAGCAATCCATAAATGAGATATCAGAAGATGATGTGGCGCTAATTGCTTACACATCAGGCACAACAGGCAATCCCAAAGGCTCGCTTCTTTCTCACAGAAATTTACTCAGGATGGCCTACAATCTCAATACGGTCGATCCAAAGCATGAAACTGATGAGTTTGTATCATTTCTGCCTCTTCCCTGGATAGGAGAACAAATGATGTCGGTTTCAAGCTCTCTTGCCTTTGGCTTTACTGTTAATTTTCCTGAGGAACCTGACACCGCTTCCAATGACCTTTACGAAATTGGCCCGAACGTCATGTTTTCCCCGCCCCGTGTCTGGGAAAACCTGTCACGTACGGTAATGGTCAAGCACCTTGATGCATCATCTCTTAAAAGACTAATATATAAGTCCTGTATGCCTGTGGGATATAGAGTGGCTGATTTCAAATTTTCCAAACAGCCTGTGCCGGTCCTGTGGAAGCTGGCCTACTGGTTTTCCTATGTAATGCTCTTTAGGGCACTGAAAGACAGGTTAGGGTTCTCTAATTTGAGAAGCGCCTCTACAGGGGGGGCCGCGTTGGGCCCTGATGTGTTCCGTTTTTTTCACGCCTTAGGTGTTAACCTGAAGCAGATATATGGTCAGACTGAGATCTCGGGAATTTCGTGCATTCATAGAGATGGTGACATAGATTTTGATACGGTCGGGAAACCGCTTCCTGAGACGGAGATTAGAATCACGGAAGACGGCGAGATTGTCTCACGCAACCCGTCATTATTCCTCGGGTATTATAAGGATAAGGAGAACACGGAAAAAACCATTATTGATGGATGGCTCTATTCAGGAGATGCCGGCTATTTTAATGAAGACGGGCATCTTGTGTGTATCGACAGGGTCAAAGACCTGATGGAATTGGAAGACGGGACAAAGTTTTCCCCCATGTTTATTGAGAACAAACTTAAGTTCTGTCCATATATTGTTGAGGCGGTTGCGTTAGGTCATAACCTCCCGTACATAACTGCAATAATATGTGTTGATTACAAGAATACCGGAAAGTGGTTGGAAGACCACCACATAAGCTACACAACATACACTGACCTGGCAGCCAAAGATAAGGTTTATGGCCTGATCGCGAAAGAGGTGCTACGGGTCAACAGATCCTTGCCTGAAAAAGCAAGAATAAAGAAATTTCTATTATTGTATAAAGAATTAGATCCTGATGATGGTGAACTGACAAGGACAAAAAAACTGCGACGGAATTTTATTAATGAAAAATATACCACTGAGATAGATGCTATGTACTCGGATATTGAATCAGTTTCCATAGAATCAGTCATAACTTATCAGGGTGGAAAAACGACAACTTTGAGGACAAATCTCAAAATCTGGGATATGGACGCAACTGAAGATTATGACACGGGCGGAAGGCGCTGGTGGCAGATCTGGAAATAGAATACCTGAAAAATGCAATTAGCGGTTAGCCGTTAGCTATTAGCTGCATAAAATCAATTAGTTGTCAGACAATATAGTTGCATCAAAAAATGAAGGTTTCAATTCAGCGTAAAGTTATACAAATGTTTGTAGCCTTTAAGCTAACGGCTAATTGCTAAAAGCTAATTGCAGATTTAAGGGAATAGATTTCCGGGCCCAGAACCAACTTGAAGAGCCCTGAACCCTGAACCGATCACTTAAGGTGTTACATTATGGGAGAAAACGTACACTTTTTCTTACAATTACTCGTGACCGGCCTTGTTATCGGGAGTATCTATGCACTGGTCGCATTAGGCTTTGTCTTGATTTATAAGGCTACAAGCATCTTGAACTTTGCCCAGGGTGAACTCTTGATGTTGGGGGCATATGTGTGCCTGGCCCTTGTGGTCGATTACAGGATACCTTTTGTTGCAGCCTTCTTGATGACGCTGGTGTTTTCACTGTTGCTCGGTCTGCTTTTGGAGAGGGTTATCTTGCGTCCCATGATAGGTGAACCTATTATCTCGGTCATCATGCTTACCATAGGACTTTCCAGTGTTCTAAAGGCCGTTGTTCAAGCAACCTGGGGGACCAGCACCAGGGTTTTTCCTCAGATCTTCCCACAGGAGCCCCTTAACTTCGGGGGCATTGTCGTGTCCCAGGTATATATCTGGAGCCTTGGGCTTGCATTGTTGCTTCTCATAGTCTTTTCATTATTTTTTAAATATTCGAGAGCAGGCATTGCCATGCGTGCAACAGCGGATGACCAGCAAGCAGCTCAGTCAATGGGTATTGGTGTCAAGAAAGTCTTTGCAATGAGCTGGGCAATTGCCGCTATTGTATCTGCAATAGGTGGCGTCTTGATCGGCAATATTAATGGCATCAATAACAGCCTGTCATTTATCGGGCTGAAGGTCTTTCCATGCGTTATCCTGGGCGGCCTGGACAGCATCATCGGTGCTGTTATCGGCGGGCTTATAGTAGGTGTCCTGGAAAACCTTTCCGGAGGTTATCTCGATAACTTCTTCGGTGGGGGGGTTAAAGAGGTAGCGCCTTTTATCGTACTGGTCATAATATTGATGATTAAACCTTATGGTTTATTTGGTAAAATTGATATAGAGCGCGTGTAAACAAGGAGAACATCTTAATGCCCTGTGGTTTGTTCCATAGCACCTATGAAAGGGACGAGAAAATATTTCAAACAAAATGGGTAAAGGCCTGGTTAGGTGCTTTCCTCATTTTTTTGTTTGCGTTTCCTTTTCTGTTTGATGACTACTTAATATACAACGCAAACATAATAGGAATATTCCTTATAGGAGCCCTGGGGCTGAACATACTTACCGGCTTTACAGGTCAGATATCCCTGGGACACGGGGCGTTCATGGGCGTGGGAGCCTACGTTTCCGGGTATATTTCTACTACCCTGGGTCTGACTTTCTGGGTGGCCCTGCCGATTGCAGGATTTTTTACCGCCGCAGTAGGAATGATTTTTGGTATACCTTCTCTGCGACTGCGCGGTTTGTACCTCGCAATTGCCACATTAGCCGCTCAATTTGTAATCGACTTTATTATTATCCACTTACGTCCCATAACGGGCGGTTCCCAGGGACTTATGGTGAATGCACCTTCTTGTTTCGGGTATGTGTTTGATACAGACAGGAGGTTCTATTTTATCGTCTTGATCCTGGTTATTGCCGGCGTGTGTTTTGCGAGAAACCTTTTCAGGACAAAAACCGGAAGGGCTTTTATTGCCATTAGAGATCGCTATTTGTCTGCTGAAATGATGGGGATCAATCTGTTCAAGTACAGGATAATATCCTTTGGCATCAGCTCTTTTTATGTTGGTATAGCCGGCGCCCTGTGGGCACATTATCTTACAATAATTACACCCGACCACTTTACCATCAATATATCCATTCAATATCTGGCGATGATTATTATCGGCGGTTTGGGTAGTATCTTGGGGTCTATTTATGGGACTATTTTTATGATTTTATTGCCCGAGGTACTAAGGGCATTAAGCGAGATAGTCAAAGACTCATTGCCCTATTTTACTTTTATTGTTGAGGCCCTCAGGGAGGGTGTGTTTGGCTTGGTTATTATCATATTCTTGATTTTTGAACCGGATGGACTGGCAGAACGATGGCGTACAATCAGAAGTTATTGGAAATTATGGCCATTTTCGTATTGATTGTTCATGGATCATCTCAAAAAGAGTTGGTAGGATGATAAAGATAAAAGTGAAAGGATTCGAGGGGTCAAGGGGTCAAGGGAATACTCAAAGCACTCGGCCCCTTGAATCCTTGAATCCTCTAACCCTTTACATCAACTAATCGGGAGAAGAGCCTTGTTCATTAAGTGTAACTACCCGGATGGACAGGCTAATAACCTGAGCAATTACCATTAAGGAGGGAAATGCAAATGATGAGACGAACAGTAGTAATTGTCTTGGCTATGATGTTAACCGTTGGTGTTACGTTTACCGCCCATGCTGCTAAAGATATACCGATTGGCGGCATCTTTGACGTAACCGGGGCTACTGGAGATGTGGGCAAAGAATATGCCATGGCCATAAAAGATTACATAAGATATGTGAATGAAAACGGTGGGATAAATGGCAGGAAGATCAAATTATATGACGTTGATTATCAATACAAAATACCTCAGGCAATTGCTGCATATAAGAAAATGAAGGCGAGGAACAAGATTATTGCCGTCATGGGTTGGGGTACGGGAGATACCGAGGCGATGGCACCAATGATGACAAAGGACAAGATCCCGTATTTATCTGCGTCATATTCCGAACACCTGACAGATGCAAACAAGTTTCCTTATAATTTTATTACTGCTACATCATACTCCGATCAGGCAGGGGTGGCGATGGAATTCATCAAGAAAAACTGGAAAGGTAAAGATCCAGCAAAGATTTGTTTTGTGTTTTCCGATACCGGTTTTGGGCGTTCTCCTGTGGCTGATGGCAAGGTATGGGCCAAAAAAACAGGTCTGATTGTGGTTAATGACCAGATTGTTAATTTGAGGGCCTTGGATGCCACGAGCCAACTGCTTAACATGAAGAAAGACGGGGCCGACTTTCTTTTTATGCAGTCTTCAACAATGTCATCGGCCACTGTTACAAAAGATGTTAAAAAATTAGGCCTTGATACCAAGATTATATTGGCTAACTGGGCAATTAACGAAAATTGGTTAAATTTAGTCAAAGATGCGGGTGAAGGTGTCTATGGCACGATTCCGTTCGCAGTCTGGGATGATACCGGTATAAAAGGCGTTAAGCTGATGCATAAGCTGAGAGCCAAGTACCACCCCGACTTAAAGGAACCGGGGACCTGCAACTACACCCAGGGTTTTATTTCTGCAATTCTTTTGTGTGAAGCCTTGAAAAGAGCTGGGGATGACTTGACTGGCCCGGGCATCAAGAAGGCCTTAGAGTCATTCAGGGATTTTGACCCAATGGGTCTCTCTTCGCCGGTCACATATACTTCTGAGAGCCATAA
>JAYEIR010000076.1:0-11694 GCA_034660135.1 Thermodesulfobacteriota bacterium | reverse complement strand
GTGAAGCCTTGAAAAGAGCTGGGGATGACTTGACTGGCCCGGGCATCAAGAAGGCCTTAGAGTCATTCAGGGATTTTGACCCAATGGGTCTCTCTTCGCCGGTCACATATACTTCTGAGAGCCATAAACCGTGCAGTTCCCTTAGGATTTACCAGGTTAAAGGCGGGAAGCTAACACCTGTTACGGATCTAATAACACTGGGCGATAAAGAATAAGTACAGTAGCTACTCATGTAGTCACGTTACGCGTTCATCAAACTTGGTTACGATATGGCATTGCTGGAATTGAACAATATTGAAGTGATATATGACGACGTCATCCTTGTACTTAAAGGTATGTCGTTGACGGTGAAGAAATCACAGATTGTAGCTTTGCTTGGTGCAAATGGAGCAGGCAAGACAACGACCCTGAAGGCTATTTCCGGGTTACTGAAAAGCGAAGAAGGAAAGGTCACAGACGGCACCATTTCATTTAAAGGAGAACGAATAGACAGGAAATCACCAGAGGATATTGTACGTGGAGGCATCTTTCAAGTAATGGAAGGGAGGCGTGTTTTTGAGAACCTGACTGTTATGGAAAACCTTATCGCAGGAGCTTCGACAAGAAAAGACAGTAAAAACATTAAAGATGATATTGATATGGTATTTGAATACTTCTCGCGGTTGAAGGAACGCAGCAATCAACTGGCCGGCTATCTCAGCGGCGGAGAACAGCAAATGCTGGTGATCGGCAGAGCCCTAATGGCGCGCCCCACCTTAATGATGTTAGATGAACCTTCGCTTGGCCTGAGCCCTCTTCTTGTGACTGAAATTTTTGAAATTATTAAGGCAATTAACCGTGAAAAACAGGTCACCATCCTTCTGGTGGAACAGAATGCACGCGTTGCCCTGTCTATTGCCGATTACGGCTATATTATGGAAAACGGCAAGGTAGTGCTTGATGATCCGGTAGAAAAACTCAAGGACAACGAAGACGTCAAGAGATTTTATCTGGGCCTTACCGAAGTCGGCACAAAAAGAAGTTATAAAGATATTAAACATTACAAGCGCAGGAAGCGATGGTTGACTTAGGTGATCAGGGTGAACGATAAACTTGACTTTTATGATTATGAGAGGGAGACCTCTCTGCCGCACAAACGAAAGAGATATCTCGAAGAAAGGCTTTCAGAGATTGTCAGGTATGCTTATGATCATTCATCTGCGACCAGGAAGAGATTTGATTCTCAAGATCTTTCGCCACATGATATCAAGCATATTGAGGACTTAGAAAAATTAAACACCCTGGACAAAAATGACATTGCAAGAATTCAGGCAGGTGATCCGCCATTTGGTGGAATTTCAGGGGTTGATCCGGAAGAGATTCGCAGGATTTATGTTTCGCCGGGTCCAATATATGAACCCGGAGGAAGGATATATGAAGACACCGGATGGGTGCAGGCGTTTCGTGCCATAGGCGTTGATGCCGGTGATATTGCCCTCAATACGTTCAGCTATCACCTTACACTCTTCGGTTTCTGGTTAGATGACTCCCTGAATAAGATAGGCGTGACGGTTATCCCGTCGGGGCCGGGTAATACGACAACACAAGTGGAACTTATGGTTAATCTAAAGGTTACCTCCTACCTCGGGACGCCCAGTTTTCTGCTTAGCCTGTCGGAAAAGGCTGAGAGCCTTGGTTATGACTTAAGGGAGGATCTGTATCTCAAATATGGTTTTGTCTCTGCGGAGATGCTCCCTGAATCCCTGCGGGAGAAATTAGAGAATGCGTTTGGAATGATATTGCTCCAGAGTTATGGTACAGCCGATATCGGGTGCCTTGGCTTTGAGTGTAAAGGCCGATGCGGAATGCATATCCCGGAAGACGTTATCGTTGAAATTCTGGACCCTGAGACGGGAAAACCTGTTCCCGCAGGTAAAATGGGTGAGATTGTAGCCACGACTTTTAGTAAGCAGTATCCTCTTATCCGGTTTGGTACAGGCGATTTGTCATACTTGATAGACGAACCTTGTGTTTGCGGCCGGACTTCACCCCGGTTGGGCAAGATTATGGGCAGAGTTGATCAGCTTACAAAAGTACGGGGCATGTTCATCCATCCTTCTCAGATAAGCGAAGCGACACAGAGGTTCCCTGAAATTGAGAGATGCCAACTCATTGTAGAGCGATATGAACACAAAGATCGAATAACGTTATTGGCAAAACTCGCAACAGACGGTATAGATCAAAACCATCTTAAGGCCAGGCTTGAAACCACGCTCAAAGATGTTGTAAAATTAAGAATAGGGGTAAGTTTTTGTGAAGAGTCCGACTTTAGTGACTTAGATAAAGTTATTGTGGATAGGCGCAAGTGGGATTAATTGCATTTTTGTGCGAAAGGGTTAATTATGTATGTAAAACAAATAATGACGGAATATCCTGAAATTCTTGAATTAAACGCCTCGTTCCTCGACGCACTCACAATTATTCGTGACAAAAAAGTTCGTCATCTTCCTGTTGTGGATGATGATGGCAAGTTGCTGGGTATGGTTACCGACCGGGATCTGCTCAAGCAAGGGGCGGAAGCCACTGTCTTGAGTGTCAGAGAGCTGATTACTGTGTTGAGCAGGAAAAAGGTCAAGGACCTGATGATAAGAAGGGAAAAATTGCTTGTTGCCACGCCGGATATGATCATTGAGCGCGCTGCAAAAACCATGTATGAAAACAAGGTTGGAGCCGTGCCTGTGGTCGATGGAGAGAAGTTGGTCGGGATTATAGCTACCAGTGATATCCTCAAACTGTTTGTAGAGGCAATGGGTTTTGAAAGTGATGTCTGGACACGCGTGACCTTTGATTTGCCTGATAGACCCGGGGAACTTCTGGAGATAGCGAGAACCATCAAGGAAAACAATGTCAATATTGTCAGTGTGGTTACGCCCAAAATTGAGCAGGGAAAACGCAGCCTCCTTGTTGTCCGCCTGCAAACCAATGAACCTGATGAAATCCTGGCTAAATTGAGAGAAGCCGGCTATAAAATCGAATCAGTAATAGTGGGCGGCCGTGATTAGCAGAACCGCCACAGCAGCCCGGAAACTCATGCCCGCTTATCAGGGCCACACCTACTCGTAGCCTCTGTAAACATAGTAGTTACGTTTTGATATTTCAGTGAACACTCATGAAAGACATACAGAACCATAAGGATCATAGAAACATAGATATTGATCAGGTTGGCGTAAAGGGCATCCGCTACCCTATTACTGTCCTGGATAAGGATATGGGGGAGCAGCAGACCGTTGCGGAGATCAACATGTATGTCAACCTGCCCCGTTATTACAAAGGCACTCACATGAGCCGCTTTGTGGAGATTCTAAACGAGCACAGTCGCCGCATTTCACTCCAGAACTTTTCTGAGATCCTGGAGGAGATGAAAAAGAGGCTGAATGCTAAAAGCGCACACATGGAGGCCACCTTTCCCTACTTCATTAATAAGGCAGCACCAGTGACGGGCGTTGAAGGCCTTATGGAATACAAGTGTACCCTGAAGGGATCATTAAACAAGGGCAGCGACTTGATCGTGATGCTCTACGTTCCCATATCCACTCTTTGTCCCTGCTCCAAGGAGATAAGTGATTTTGGCGCTCACAATCAGCGGGGAGAGGTGCGTCTCCAGCTACGTTTCAAGAAATTCATATGGATAGAGGATCTTATTAAACTTGTGGAAGAATCTGCCTCGAGTGAGGTGTATTCTGTCCTGAAACGCGAAGATGAAAAATATGTGACGGAAAGGGCTTATAAAAATCCCATGTTTGTGGAAGATATTGTCAGGGACATAGCCGTTAAGCTGAACGGAGATCCCAATATCACCTGGTTTGCAGTTGAATCCGAGAATTTCGAATCGATCCACAATCATAATGCATATGCCTGTATAGAGAAACATAAGTAGTGTCTGAACGAAAAATCTTAATTTTCGTTCGGACACTAAGCAGTGCCCATCCCGGATAAACCGGAATTTTGGATTGCGGATTTCAAGCACAAAATATAAGAGAATTATCTCCAAATAGAGTTGGCAGGATGATAAGGATTCAAGGCGTCAAGGGGAAGCTCAAAGCACTTATTAAATCATTAGAAAGAAAGCTCTCGGCCCCCTGAATCCTTGAATCCTCGAACCCTTTGCAAGAGACTTAAGTTAAAGACCAGGGCTTGGCGCCCGTGTGGAGACAAAAGGAGAAAGGCATGAGCAATGATCTTAAGAAAATGTATCGGACCGTAATGGATGACCATTTTCCTCCGGAGATGACTATTTCCTTCGGCGATCAGGTGCTGATTTACAGGAAGAGGTCCTGGAAAATCCCTGATGAAGGATCTGGAGAACTCATCGAAAAGGGGCTTCGTTATGGTGAAAACCCAGGGCAGGAAGCAGCATTATATGAGCTGGTCAACGGCAATCTGATTCTTGGTCAGTGTCGGTTTATCGAGCCCGGCAAGGGCCTGGTATCGGGTGTTACAGATGAAGATATGCTCCAGAGCGGAAAACATCCCGGCAAGATTAACCTGACAGACCTGGACAACGCACTCAACATCATGAAATATCTCAGTGCCACGGCTGCAGCGATAATCGTCAAGCACAACAATCCGTGCGGTGCTGCCCTGGGGGGTAAGCTCTCGCAGGCCTATGAAAGGGCCAATATGGCGGACCGGATTGCCGCATTTGGAGGATGTCTGGTTTGCAACCGTGCGGTGGATCTGGAAACGGCTGAAATGATCTCGGAGAATTACCTTGAGGTAGTAGCTGCCCCTGACTTTGAAGACGGGACCATTGATATCCTGTCAAGAAGGTCTAACCTGCGGATCATACGAATCACGCGGATGGACAGGCTTTCAGAATACGCCGACATGAGATACCTGGACTTCAAGAGCCTGATTGATGGCGGGATTATTGTGCAACAGTCTCCTGTGAACCTGATCAGGCACTACAAGGACTTTACACTTGCCAGCGCGGAGCACGGAGGGGAGACTTACAGAATTGAGCGAGAGCCCACTGAGGGGGAATTTGTGGATATGCTTTTTGGCTGGTTTGTCCAGCAGGGGGTCAGCTCTAATTCAGTTATCTATGTCAAAAATGGTGTGACAGTGGGAATCGGCACCGGAGAACAGGACAGGGTTGGCGTGGCAGAGATCGGTGTTTATAAGGCCTACAGCAAGTATGCAGATGCTCTTTGTTTCAAGCAATACGGCCATTCATTCAATGAACTGAAATTGAGGGTTGAGAGAGGAATGGCAGACTGGGAACATCAGAACGTAATAGAAGAGGAAACAAAGAAGGCAAACGGGGGCCTCATTGGATCGTGCATGATATCGGACGGGTTTTTCCCTTTCAGAGACGGCGTGGATGTGGGCATACGCGAGGGGGTCACCGCCATTGTGCAGCCTGGCGGGTCTGTGAGGGATTATGCGGTCATTCATGCCTGCCAGGAAACAGATCCACAGACAACTATGGTCTTCACTGGACAGAGGGCGTTTAAGCACTGATTTGGGAGCCACAAATTTTGTAACCGTTCACGGGTTCAAAGGTTCAAAGGTTCAAAGGTTCAAAGTTTAATGCAAATCTCAACCTGATACATCAACCCTGAACCTTTGAACCCTCGCATGTGACTCCACAAGCATAGAGTGTATCTGTTCAATAAAGCGAGGGTTACAGGCATCGGAATCTCTTTTTTTTCTATGCCCCAACAGGCAATTTCCTAACGGGCGCTTGCAACACGGCTTACCATAGGCAGTCTCCTCCGATTATGTACTTTTTCCATGGGCATCTGTTTTTTTGAACCCCTTTTGCGGCCTGGGGGGCTGGAGGTCTTTGGTGTCTTTTGTGCAAATAGAGCCATCTGGCCGGATAGGGCCGTCTTTTCGGCCTCATCAAACAACCGGATTATTCCGTACTCGCCGTCATAACCCTCTTGCTTGATCACCTGACCTCTGCGCATCCGGTCGATTCCCTCTGCAAGAAGAAATCCCCCTGCTTTGTCTAAATCACTCAATGGTACATCAAGAAGAATTTGAAGCTCCGGCCCAAGCTCCATAAGAAGCTTTTCATAGAATCCCGTTACCTTTTTTGTTGCAGGACCACAGTCTAACAGTTCGGACAGGACTTCGCACAGGGGAATCAGGCTGAAGAAATCTTTTGAAAGCTCCGGTGCATCGCGGTCTGCCAGATCATAGATCCGGTTCAGAACGCCTACCGTTACAGGTTTCCCGCACACAGGGCAGACCCCATCATGCTGCCTGGTTTCTGCGGGCTTAAGCCTGACCCGGCATTTCCGGTGACCGTCTAAGTGATATTTACCTTCCTCGGGAAAGAACTCAATAGTCCCTGTGAATCCATTGCCGTCTGACATTGCACGGATCATTTGATTGTAATCGAGATCAGTGTCAAAGAGGTTGGCCTCCCTGCCCAGTTTTGAAGGTGAATGGGCATCGGAATTAGAGACAAGGATATATTTATCCAAGGCGGATATGCACCGGTTCATCGGTGGATCTGTGGAAAGTCCTGTCTCCAGGGCGCGGATATGACCGGTAAGATCCCCAAAGCATTCTTCCAGGCTGTCAAACCCGGACTTGGATCCAAACACGGAAAACCACGGTGTCCAGATATGGGCAGGTATAAAAAAGGCCCTGTCGTCTGTCTCAAGTGTGATCTCGAGTAAATCCCTTGAATCGAGCCCTAAGATAGGCCTGCCGTCGGAAGAGATATTCCCGATTCGGTCCAGCCTCTCATTCAACTTGTGTGCGGAAGCCATGTCCGGCATGAGGATCAGGTGATGCGCCTTTCTGGTCTTGCCGTTTTTTTTATAAATGCAACTAATCTCACTCGATAGCAAGAAGCGCGTGGGGATAAGACACGAAGTCAGTGCCTCGCCGTCCACTTTTTTTTGAATATCGGGTCTTAGACGGTAGAGACCATCCTCTGCCTCAATCAGTTTTTCTTCGAGTTCTGAGATCCATCCTGGATGGGTAAAATCGCCTGTGCCAAGCACAGTGATCCCTTTTTTCTGTGCCCAAATACAAAGATTTTCAGGGTTAAGTGTCTTGGAAGTAGCCCTGGAAAAACGGGAATGGATATGGAGATCGGCTATAAATTTCATGCGCTTTAGAAAACTACAATCAGAAAGCCATGTCAACCTTCATCTCGCTGCAACGGCAATTCTCATCTCGGCTTTGTGCCATACCGCGTCAGTCCGCTATGATGCCAAGATGCAAGAAATTGCATCAGGGCAGGGGGTTGTTGATTTATTTGATGCAAAAACCGTAGCATGTGTGTTAATCTTTGTTCGGTAAACATAGTCCAAAATACTTGGGAAAGGAGAAATGACATGATTGATCTGATAAAAAAGGGCTTTTTGGCTGGTCTTGGACTGGCAGCAATGACGAGAGACAAGGCTGAGGAACTGGTTAAGGTTGCAATGGAAAAGGGAGAAATATCTGAAAAAGAGGGGAAAGATCTTGTGGATAAACTCTTGAAAAGGTCTGAGGAGGCGAGAAAAGACCTGGAGACGAAGGTGGAAGGAATAGTCCACAAGGCACTCGAAAAGATGAACGTGGCAACAAAGGACGATATTTCAGAGATAAAGGAGAAGATCAAGAATCTCGAAAAACAGTAGAACTCAGGTTAAGGTGCAAGCGCCCGCTATGAAATAGCCTGTTGGGGAATAAAAAAAAGAAATCCCGATGCCTGCAAACCCCGCTTTATTGAGCAGATACTAATGTCCTTTAACTTTAGGCATTTTAGGCACTTTAAACTTTAGGCACTTGTGAATGGGGTCACCCGCACAGGGAGAGAACATGCGTATCAGCAGAATTGGAATAATAGGCCGGACCTACCGCCACATCCAGCGCTACAGACAGATCCTGACGGTGCTTTTCAGGTATGGTTTTGGGGATCTGTTAGACACGCTGAAGATTGAGCAGTACATAGAGATCGGCCGTAAGATACTCTCAAAGAAGCGACGGGAGAAGATAGAAAAGCTGACCAGGGCCGAGAGGATCAGGATGGCCCTTGAGGAGCTTGGCCCGACTTTCATCAAGCTGGGCCAGATACTTTCCACCCGCCCGGACCTGATTCCTCTGGAGTACATACAAGAGCTTGCCAGGCTCCAGGATAATGTTCCCTCGTTTCCTTTTGAAGATGTAAGGGAAATATTCAAATCGGAAACAGGAAAATTTCCCGAAGAATTATTCAGGCACTTTGAAGAAGTACCACTCGCTGCTGCTTCAATAGGCCAGGTGCATAGAGCACAGATGAGGGACGGCCAGGAAGTGGTGGTGAAGGTCCAGCGTCCTGGAATCAAAAGGATAGTTGAGGTTGATCTTGAAATAATGCTGCACCTGGCCGGTCTGATGGAACGTCATTTGGAAGAATTAGAAGGCTACCGTCCTTCCAAAATAGTCGAGGAATTTGCTCACAGCCTGGCAAGGGAAATCAACTACAACATCGAGGCGTCTCATATCGAGCATTTTGCCAGGCAGTTTGACGGTGACACAACCATTTATGTGCCCAAGGTTTTTCGTGAAATAATCACGGAACGTATCCTGACCATGGAGTACATAGATGGCATCAAGATATCAAATCTGGATTTGCTCAGACAAAAGGGGTTTGATCTGAAGGAAATCGCAAAACGTGGTTCTGATCTGATTATGAAGCAGGTCTTTGTTTACGGTTTCTTCCATGCGGATCCTCATCCGGGAAACATCTTTATCCTCCCCGATAATGTTATCTGTTATCTTGATTTTGGCATGATGGGGCGTATTTCCTATGAAGACAAGGAGGATTTCGCGAATCTCGTTACACATCTGGTTCAAAAGGATGAAAAAAAACTCGTCAGGGCGCTGTTAAAGCTCACCTATTATGATGAGGAGCCGGACAGCGCTAAGCTTGAGAGAGATCTTGTAGAGTTTGTCGACCGGCATCTATATCGCCCATTAAAGGAATTAGAGATCGGAAAACTGCTACAGCAACTCCTGGAAATACTTGCAAGGCACAAATTGTATCTGAAGTCCGATTTGTTTCTCATGATGAAGGTCTTCAGTACTGTCGAGGGAGTGGGCATGGTGTTGGATCCGGATTACCAGATAATAGAGCACGCAGAGCCATTTGTGAGACGTTTCCAGTGGGGCCGCTTTAACCCGAAAAAGATTGCCGGTGATGCGATTGAATCCGGAACCGAGATTCTACATTTGCTCAGGGAAATCCCGGGAGAACTGGAAGAGATCCTCAAGCAGGCCAAGAAGGGCAAGATAAAAATAGAATTTGAGCACCGTGGCCTGAGCCCGATGCTGTCAACCCTTGATCGAACCAGCAACCGGATTGCCTTTGCTATCGTGTTGGCCTCCCTTGTCGTGGGTTCATCTCTCGTAGTTCTCTCTGATATCCCGCCCAAGTGGAATGAAATACCTGTTATCGGTCTGGCTGGTTTTGTAATCGCCGGTCTTATGGGGTTCTGGCTTCTTGTTTCGATCATGAGGCGTGGGAGGATGTAGGATGGATATGGAAATGTCAACAAAGATGAACAATGATATAAGTGTACTGAGAGAGTCCCTCAGGAAGGCTGACAGGGTGGCAGTGATGACCGGCGCGGGCATCTCAGCGGAAAGTGGTGTCCCAACCTTCAGGGGTGCGGACGGCCTCTGGCGAAATCACAATGTCACTGAGCTGGCTACACCAGGGGCATTTTCCAGGGACCCGGAACTGGTCTGGGAATTCTACAACTGGCGGCGTGAACTCATCAGCCGGATTACATGCAACCCGGCCCACAAGGCACTGGTCGAACTCGAGAGAATTGTCCCCCATTTCACGCTGATTAGCCAGAACGTGGATGGCCTCCATCTACTTGCCGGGAGCAAGAATCTTCTCGAAATCCATGGTAACCTGTGGAAAGTGCGTTGTACAAGGTGCCGGAAGATCACCCTGGATCGCTCATCAAATATGGGGCCCCTGCCCAAATGCGAGGAATGTGGAGGACTCCTGCGTCCAGACGTGGTCTGGTTCGGTGAGTCTCTTGACCCGGATCTATTGGACCGGTCAATAGATGCCTCCAAGGACTGCCAGGTCATGCTCGTTATAGGGACTTCAAGCGTGGTTCAACCGGCCGCATCCCTGGCCTTTCAGGCAAAAAACGGGGGGGCGATCCTGGCGGAGATCAACCTCGAAGAGACCCCTCACTCGCATTTTATGGACTATACCCTGCTCGGAAAGGCTGGTGAGATTGTCCCTAAGCTTGTGGAGAACCTTGCGTGAAGGTCTCAGGCGTTATTACCCTGACAAGTGATTTTGGCCTGACTGATCCTTACGTGGGTATAATGAAGGGCGTGATTTTGTCCATAAACCCAATGGCCCATGTTATAGACATAAGCCATCAGATTGAGGCTGGGTCAGTCTTCCAGTGTTCAGTAATCTTCAAGGAAGCCTATGCCTTTTTTCCAGATGGGAGCATCCATGTAGCCGTTGTTGATCCCGGAGTGGGGGGCAACAGGCGCCCGATCATCCTCAAGACAAAAGATCATCTTTTTGTTGGCCCTGACAACGGTATCTTCTGGCCGATCATCTTGTCTTATCAGGGTGCGGAGATAATACATCTCACGAAAACCAAGTATTTTCTCCCCAACGTGAGCCATACCTTCCATGGCCGGGATATATTTGCACCAGTGGCGGCACATTTGTCCAGAGGGGTGGAACCTCTGTCAATGGGGCCGATCATAACCGACCCTGTGTCGCTGGAATTTCCATTGCCAAAACAAGGGAAAGACGTGCTTTCGGGCCAGGTAATCCGTGTGGATCATTTCGGTAATCTGATCACCAATATTCACCAAAGAGACATTGAGCAGTTCTTAGGATCGAATCGGCCTGTCATAAGGATTGGGAATCTAATTATCGAGGGAATGCAGAAAGCATATGCCGAGGCCAGGGAGGGCCAAAGCCTGGCCCTGATCGGGAGTTCCGGTTTTCTTGAGATCGCGGTAAATGCCGGCAGGGCCAGCGATGTTGTGGACCTGGCCTCAAAGGACTTGTTTGGGCTTGAATGCGAGGTGAGCAAAATCGAGCATTCAGAAATCGAGAGGTCTCTCGGCTAAGGATTTCAGGTAGTCCTCCCATTCGATAGGCAACAGATATTTCTTTTTGTTATTACATTCCTTACAGGCAGGGACAATATTTCCTTTTTTGCTTTTTCCACCACGGCTTAGTGGGACCACGTGGTCCATTGTCAATTGTTTCCGCCCCACTTTGCGGTGGCAATAGTAGCAGTCCCCTTTCTGTATCTTCTGGTACCACCAGTGCGTACGTCTGAGGGCTCGGGCCTTTTCCTTTTCCCGTCTCAATTGCTCTTCACTGACAATATCGATCTCAAATGACATATTTACGCTTTTTCCTAACAGCCTTTAGCCTATCCACCAGTTACAATCGCTTTATCAAGCAAATACTTTTGAAGCCTTCCGGCCTACCCAGCTCAAGTGTTAGCACTGTACTAATTTCATGTCAACTATTCGGAGAACAGCAATTCTAATTATGGTTTCCACATGGATAAAGGTTATAATTAGAATTGCTGTTCGGAGAACTATCAGGTTGACGCATTGAGAAAAAATGTGGTAGAAAAATATGAAATGCAGTTTGATCCCTATTATCTCATGAGGCAGGCCCTTGCAGAGGCGGAGAAAGCCTTTTTAAAGGGAGAA